>DASYQV010000345.1:0-6421 GCA_036005125.1 Vicinamibacterales bacterium | reverse complement strand
TCCGGTAGATGACAATCACCCCGTATGGCCGTTCGATGACATCCTCGACTTCGAACCGCAGGTTCGGAAAACTGTCGATGGCGCGGCGATAGAGTTCGCGAATCGCCGCCTTGCCATTTACCCGGCCGTCTGACCCAGGCTGCCTGACCAGGACGGACGGGCTCACGAAGACGGCATCGTCCGTGTAATGACTCATGATCAGATCCAGGCTGCGAGTATTCCATCCCGCGAGCCAATCCTGAACCAGCCGTGCGTGCGTCATCGCTCTGTCCTCTGACGCCATCGTACAACTTCGCTCAGTGTCGGATGCGGCGGAGCGCCACCATCAGAGCGAGGTCATGCGTGGACGCGCGGTGGGGCGACAGGCCGGTCGTGCTGGACACAGGTTTGCAGGGACATATGTTCGCTTTCATGGAGCTACGCGCTGCATCTCATGGACAAAGGCCACGCCGCGACGCCGTCGTCGCGCGCCGATCGTAAACTTGGGTCTGAGATGGGCAAAGGGCGGCTCGAAGCGTTCAGCGACGGCGTAATCGCGATCATCATCACGATCATGGTGCTGCAGCTCCAGGTGCCGGAGCAGGCGGACTGGGCGGCGCTCATGAGCGTCGGCCCGATGCTCGCGAGCTACGTGCTCAGTTTCGTGATAGTGGGAATCTACTGGAACAACCACCACCACTTGCTGCACGCAACCAGCAGTGTGACGGGCGGCATCCTGTGGGCGAACCTGCACCTGCTGTTCTGGCTGTCGCTCATCCCGTTCGTGACGGCGTGGCTCGGCCACCATGACCGCGAAACCGCGCCCACGGTTGCCTATGGCCTGGTGCTGCTGATGTGCGCTGTTGCCTGGACGATCCTTCAGGCCGCCATCCTTGCGCATCAGCGTGCCGATTCGCCGCTCGCACAGGCGGTGGGCCGCGACTGGAAGGGAAAGCTGTCGCTGACGCTGTACGCTGCCGCCGTGCCGCTTGCCCTAATCAACACGTGGCTTGCCGACGCCGTGTTCATCGGCGTCGCGCTCATGTGGCTGGTGCCGGACCGCCGGATCGAGTCGAAGCTGCAGCTTGCTGCCGGCCAACCAGCCGCTCCTCCTGAGCTGCACCATCAGTAAGGACAACGCGGTCTTCAGTGCGGACTTGACTCATCCCGACGTCGTGAACGCACGAGCAAGGCATCGGCGGAAGAGTAGGCTTCACATGCGAACGCCCGGCCTCAGGCGGGAACCTGGGAACCGGGCGTGTATTACGTACTTATACGCGTCCTGGCGAGAGCCAGATCAAAAGCTCATGGCTGCAACACCATAAGCATAACGTCATACTCAGCCGGTCGATCCGTCGTTCGCGCATCCCCAAGGGGTCACCCCATCAGGATGCGCGTTGCAAGCCCGGTGGTTCCCTCATACCTGAACCCCACGTGGTTTTCAAGTAAACGTGTACCTGTATTCGTACGGCTCCTCGCGCGCCGTGTCAAGTTCATCCGTATGCGCGGGCTGAACGTCAATGGGTCATTGCGTACATCAGGATATCGATCCCGACCGCGTAGGCGTCCGGCGAAAAGCGGAAGAAGTACTCGTGGTCCTCGCCTTCGCGCTCCCACCCGTCGGGGATGTCGGTGTTGTGAAGCATCAACACCATGAGGCGGCCGTGATCGTCTGAAATCCCACGCACATCTACCTGTCGACTGTCGGCACCACGCTCCGAGGTGCCGCCGCCACTGCGCCGCCAGTATTGGATCGACGCCATCTGCGGAACCTGTTTGACCTCGAAGAACATGCGCCAGATCACATGGTCCATGGGGATATCGACGATGGGATATCGGGCCGGCGGCAGGACATGACGGATCTCGTCGTCCCATTGCTCTTTCGCCCGGGTGCCCCAGTAATCCGCGACCAGAAGGAACCCGCCCTTTTGCAGATACTCGCGCAGCCGCTTGGCTTCCAGGTCACTGAGGTGTGCGGTCCCGGCATCTTCCATCATCACAAACGGGCACTGGAAGAGGGCGTCGTCGGTCAGGCGGACCACGACGTAGTTGGGCTCGTCATCTTCGCCGCCCCCCTGCATGCTGACGGATGTCTTCGTCAGTTCGGCGAGGCGGATGCTGAAATTGATCTCGGCACCGGGGTAATCGGTGTTCCAGCCCCGCTTCTCGCGCCGGTTGCTGGCAAACATGACGCGACAGAAGTTGAAGCTGCCTTTGAAGGTGGTTTGCGTGGGGAATTTCGGCGGGGTGTATTGGCCGTAGCCGCCCGCCCAGATCCGTTGAGCGTGGCTCACGCCCACATCGATAGCAAGGACGCCGATGAGGATCGCCGCCCAGAACAGGCGCGCGACGCCCGATTGCATGGAGCCTCCCCGCCCGATTCGACGCAGTGATCCGGGTTTCATGATGCGCGCTGTCCCACCGCGAGCGGGCCGACTCATATGGTAGTCCGATCAGTCCCCGGGACCGCTCCGCAATTTTCGAGCGCGCTGAATTCGCGGGGAGGGCATAACCAACGCGCTGAGCGTCCCCCAGCGCGCTGGTGTCTCGTCGTGCATGTCAGCGGTGCTCTCCGGACGCGCGCTGCGAGCTGCTGTCTCTGCGATCACACGGCGGCTGGGGCCGGACGAATGTTCTGATTCACACGGAACACGTTCGTCGGGTCGTCCTTGTTCTTGATCAGCGCGAGACGAGCGTAATTGTCGCGGAATGACGCCTGAACCAGATACGCCGCGATACAGGCCAGGTGCTCGAGCACGCGGACGCGGTTGTTGCACCCTGCGACGGGTACGGATTTGCCTACTACGGAGATTGGGCCCGCATTCTCATCGGGTGGGCGCGCGGACACGAGCGGCCCGCCGAAGGAGTCGAGACTATCGAGTCGGCCCTCGAGCGGCTCGACGCAAAGCGCGCGCAGGCGGCGACCGTACTACCTGTCGTTGCTCGTCGAGATATATGGCCTCCTCGGGAATCGGGAACGCGCGGCCTCGATTCTGGATGCGGCAATCACCATAGCCCTCGAGCGGGTGAAGCCCATGTTGCAACGACCTCTTCTTCAGCTCGGCATCTTCTTCTCGACGTGTGCCGTCGCCGGTGGGTTGGCGCTCGATCGCGGAGTCGCCGCCCGCGAAGTCGATTCCCGCCAGCTCACGTTCGACGTGCATCCGGCCAGGTGCGCACGCGAGCGGGAACACGATAACGTCGACGCGGCCCGCCGCGCGATCGCACGCGGCCAGAAGATCTTCAACACGGCGCCGATCGTCATCACCGGCGTCGCCGGACTGAACAATCAGACGTTTCCGAGCGGCGTGACCGTTCCCGATCCGTTCACCGGCACGTGCACGACGTGTCACGACACGCCCAACGCCGGCGACCACTCGGTGAAGGCGCTGCGGAACATCGGGCTCACCGACGTCTCGCGCCGGACGGCGGACATGCCGCTTTACACGCTGCGACGCCTCTCGACTGGCGAAACGACACAGACGACCGAGCCACAACGTGAACACGCGATTCAGGTTCTGCTCGACTTCGGGCGCCGCATAGCCGCGCGCGGAGTTCAGTGCAACCGAGAGGCTCGAGCGGAGCGCGAGCTCGCGCTCGTCGCGATCCTGTCCTGCCGGCAGCGTCTCGAGCAGCGACAGCGCGTACATCAGACACCGAATCGCTTCCTCGTTGGCCGACACGCGCGTGGCGACCGCGGCCGCGCGTTCGAGAAATGGAACCGCACGTGCCGGCTGGCCGCCGCGATCGAGGTGGACCGCAATTGATGCGCTCACGTCATCGAGACGATTGGCAAAGAGTAATTCCATTCCCTGCGCGATTCGCCGGTGGATCAGACGCCTTCGTGCCGGTCCGATTCCGCTGTACGCGACCTCGCGGATGCGGTCGTGACTGAAATCCCGACAAGGGCTCTGCCCTTGATATCCCGGCAGAGCCCTCGCCTGGTTAGACCCAGTATCTTTTTGGCGCGCTCCGCGCGCCGAGCCCGTTATGCGGTCGCACAACCGGGTCTTTAGACCCACGCAGGGTTGAAGGTCGGCAGAGTCCCTCACTCGTTTGGCGGTTTACAAAGAAGCGTGTCGGCGGTAACGTGGCAGCCCCGTCGGTTGAGCGATATCCCTCATCGAACGCGAGGTGGCATCATGCGCATGCGGGCGTCGGCATGGATTGTCGTGTGTCTTTCAACCGTGGCGGTCATCCACGCGGAGGACTGGCCGGAGTTTCGCGGGAAAGGGAGGCTCGGCGTCTGGAACGAGACGGGCGTGCTCCAGAAATTTCCGCAGGAGGGGCTGAAGATCCTCTGGCGCACGCCCGTCGGCATGGGCTACGCCGGGCCCTCGGTGGCCAACGGGCGCGTCTTCGTCCTCGACTTCAAAGAGCTCAAGCGGTTGCAGGGCACCGAGCGGGCGATCGCGCTCGACGAGAAAACCGGGAAGATCCTGTGGATGCAGGAATGGCCGGTCAATTACGCTGGCATCAGCTACGCCTTCGGACCGCGCGCGACGCCGACCGTTGATGGCGACCGGGTGTACTTCGCGGGAGCCGATGGCAAGTTGCTCGCTCTCAAGGCCGCGAGCGGCGAGATCCTCTGGAGGAAGGACTACGTCGCGGACTTCGGCGCCAGGCCCACGACGTGGGCCTGGAACTGGGGCTTTTCCAGCTCGCCGGTCGTCCACGACAACCTGCTCATCGCGCTCGTCGGCGGCAATCCGGACGCGAAGGTCGTCGCGTTCGATAAGTTGACCGGCAAGGAGGTCTGGCGTTCGATATCCGGCGAAGGCGATCTCGGCGTTGCGCAGCCGATCATCATCGATGCGGGCCGCGCACGACAGTTGATCGTGTGGGACCCGGCAGCCGTGTACTCGCTGAACCCGAAGACCGGCGCCGTGTACTGGAAGGAACCCTTCAAATCCGGTGGATCGATGACCGTGGCAACCCCGGTGCTGGACGGGACGGATCTCCTGTTCAGCACCTTCTACAACGGTCCGCTCATGCTCGCGCTCGACGAAAGGAAGCCGGCCGCCACGGTGGTGTGGAAGGGCACGAGCGACAACGAGGTGCAAACAGACAAGCTCCACGCCGTCACGGCGACGCCCGTGATCATCGGCGAGCACATTTACGGCCTCTGCAGCTACGGACAGTTCCGGTGTCTGCTGCGCAGGAGCGGAGAGCGCGTCTGGGAATCGCAGCAACTCATCAAGGAACGGGCGCGATGGGCCGCGGGGCAGATCGTGCGCAACGGCGATCTCCTCTACATCAACAACGACCGCGGCGACCTCGTGATCGTCAAGCCGCAACCGGACGGCTACAACGAGATCAGCCGCACGCCGCTCATCAAGCCAACCACGAACCCGAACAACCGGCGGGAGCTCGTCAACGTGAACTGGTCGCACCCGGCGTATGCGAACAGGCACATTTACGCGCGCAACGATGAAGAGATCATTGCCGCGTCGCTTGCCGTCGATGGCCGGTAGTCGCGAAGTGGACGTGGGACGTTCTATGTGTAGACGGAGCTTCGCGGTCGTGCTCGTCGCTGGTGCGGTCGCTTTCGCTGTCGGCGTGCCCGCCGCGCAGAAGCCGTCCGGCGCAAACGCGATGCGCGTGCAATTGCTGCACCCGGGGCTCGGGCTCTACGTCCTCATCGGCGGCGGCGCGAACACGATGGTGCTCGAGCGCGGTGATGACGTCGTCGTCGTGGACCCGAAGCCGGCAGGCTCGGGACCGGCGATTCTCCAGAACGTCGAGTCGATCACCGAACGGCGAGTGACAACCGTGGTCCTCACGAACGGGGATGCGGACCATGCCGGCGCTAGCGGCGAGTTCCCGAGCGCAACGCGCATCGTCGCGCACGAGGCGACGGCGCGCCGGATGAAGGCCGCGGGCGCGCGCGGTGTGCCGACGACCATCGTCACAGACCGCCTGTCGCTCTTCGACCGGCCGCCGCAGGTGGAGGTGTACTACTTCGGCAGGGGGCATACCGACGGGGATCTCGTCGTCGCCTTTCCCGAGACCGGTGTCGTTCACATGGGTGACCTCTTTCCCGCGAAGGCCGCGCCTGTCATCGACGCCGCCAACGGCGGCAGCGGCGTCGCGTTTCCGGAAACGCTCGCCCGCGTGGTGAAGGCGCTCGCAGGATATCGCCGCGTGAGCACCGGCCACGATCCGGGACCCGTTCCGCCCAGGAGCAAGACCGGCGACCTGATGTCCTGGAGCGATCTCGAGGACTACGCTGAATTCACCCGCGTGTTCCTCGAGAGGGTTCGAGCTTCGATGACCGCGGGCCTGACAGCGGCGCAGGCAGCCAAGGCCCTCGAGATGCCGGAGAAGTTCAAGACGTACGACATGCGTGAGGCCGCCGCCAACGTAGCAACCATCTATCGCGAGCTCGGCCAATGATCGGTCGCTCGGTGTCCCGCCAGCAGCGCGATGTTTTGCGCGTGGT
>DASYQV010000344.1:0-5688 GCA_036005125.1 Vicinamibacterales bacterium | reverse complement strand
CGCGGGGTGGCCGATTTGTGTCAGTGAAGGAGCACTTCGTCCGCCTGCATCGGCTGATGAGACCGGCACTCGGAAAATGAGACGCGTAACCATTGGGGAATTAAGAACGGGCGACCGGCTCGGCCGGGATATCTACGGGGGGCCTGACGCACTGGCGCTGCTGCGCGCAGGGGTCCGTGTGTCAGACAGCTACCGAAAGGCGCTGCAGCGGGCCGGCATCACCTCGGTCTGGATCGACGACGGGATCTCGGAGGGTATCGAGCCGCTGGAGATGCTGGAGGAAACCACCAAACGGCGCGCGACGGCCGCGATTCGCGACGCCTTCCGCAGCGTCTCTCGAGCGATGCCGCGCGGCGAGGAGCTGTCCGACGACATCGTTCGTGAGATGAACGATGTGGCGGAGCTGATCGTCCGGGACATCTCCAGGAACATCCACTCGGCGCTCGCGCTCAACGATCTGGCCAATGCCGACGGTTACACGCTGAGTCACTCGCTCGCTGTCACGACGCTCGGTCTGTCGCTCGGAATGCGGGTGATGGGCAAGTACGGCTGGATTGACGTCAAGGGCAAGCGGCGCCTCGACGGCATCGACGATCGCCTGGTTGCGCTCGGCGTCGGACTGCTGCTCCACGATATCGGCAAGCTGGCGGTGCCGCAGGAAATCCTGCGCAAGCCTGGACCGCTGACCGAGGACGAGTGGAAGGTCGTGCGGAGCCACCCGATGCACGGGTTCCAGATGCTTCGGAAGGCAGACTCGATCAGCCCTCTGTCGCGCGCGGTCGTCCGGTCGCACCACGAAAAATGGTGTGGGGGCGGCTACCCCGACAACCAGGCGGGGCAGGACATCCACCAGTTTGCCCGTATCGCGGCCGTGGCGGATGTGTTCGACGCGCTCACGTCCGATCGCGATTACCGCAAGGCCTGGGCGACGCACGAAGGCTACGACTTCATCGTGGGACGCGGAGGTCAGGACTTCGATCCTGAAGTCGTGGATGTCTTCCGGGCATTCGTCGCGCCGTACCCGCCGGGCACCCGCGTGGTGCTCTCCAACGGCCACTGCGGACTCGTCAAGGAAGTACGTCAGGAATCCGTGACGCTCCCGGTGGTCCGCGTCATCGCGGATCCCTCCGGCGCGCTGATAACGCCGCACGAAATCGATCTGGCGCGATCGCCCGAGCTCAGCATCGTCTCGACGGATTTCGAGATCCCGATGCTGTCACCTGCCTAGGAACCGGCTACAGGCTACGGGCTTCGGCTTGACGTGCGTAGGCCGGGTCTTCAGACCCGGCACTGGGCCGCATCTACGACCCAGAGATGTAGGCGCGGCCCGAAGCCTGGAGCCTGGAGCCCGCAACCTTCACGCTCGACTGATCGCATCAGCGCCAGCCCTGGCGCATTGCCCGTCCTGATCGCTTGCTCCACCCGACACGCCAATCGCCCCGACGATCTTTCCCTGAGCCACGAGGGGAACGCCCCCGTCCACCGGGATCGCGCCGGTGAGCCGCAGGACGCGGAGGCCCTCTGCCCCAGCAGCGAGGACGTCTTGAAACGCTTTGGTTGGGCGCTTGAACAGCGCTGCCGAACGCGCCTTGTCGAGCGCCACCTGAGCGCTGCCGGTCTGCGTATCATCCATCTTTTCGAAGCACACCAGAATCCCGGCGGGATCGACAACGGCGGCCGCCATTGTCCACTCGTTGCGTGCGGCTTCGGCAAGCGCCCCCGCAACGGCCCTCCGGGCGTTCTCGAGCGTGATCGGTGAACCGTAGCCGGTGACGGTGACTGCCATTGGCGTTCGAGCCTCCTTTACACGTCGACAACGAATTCGCAGGCGAGCGCCGCTCGATCAGCGCGTCTTCTGGACCGCTGGATCGGTCGAGAGTTTTTCGGGCAACCGCTCCAGGCCCACGAGCGCCCAGCCTTGACCGTCGCGGCGGAAGTAGGTCTGGATCGGCCTCCGCCACGTCGGGTGTCCCTCGCTCTCCACTGAGATATCCACTCTCACGAAGCTGCCGGATGTGGTCGGCAGGCCGCGTGGGACCTCGACCGTCGTCGTCGGGCTCTGGGTCTCTGAGAGCGGTTGCGTCTCACCCGTCGCGTTGTCGAAGCGAAACCAGGAGGTGCGGTATGTTGCCGGGCCGCTCGCAACGCCCGCCGCGAATGCCGCGTTTTCGAACGTCAACCGGCCGTTCGTGTCGAGACGCGGGGCGACGACAGGGTTCACGGCGGTCAGATAAATGCTCTTGATCTTGTCGCGGCGCTTGATCAGCACGTCTCCGAGGTATTTTTCCGCCATCGGGTCGCTGTACTGTCCGGTGTGGACGGCGGCCCTGATCAAATCGTCGGTGAACGCCGCCACCCGTCGCGCTGCCCAGAACGCATCATCGTCACGCAACTCGATATACGCGGTCGTCGGTGTCTGCGGCCGCCACGTTCGGGGATCGAACCGGTCTCCCTCGAACTTGCCGATCGACGGATACTCGACGTAGTGGACCGTCTGCCACGGGCTCAGCGCAAAGCCGAAGGAAAAGAGGCGCCGCCGCGTCGTATCCGCCTGGTAAAAATGCTCCCAACTGAGATCCCATTCATAAAGATCGTTGCACATGCCGAATGTCGAGCCCACGTCCTGCAGATAGTGCTTGACGATCGAGCGACCATTCTCCGTGACGAGCGAGTCAAGCGTATTCGCCGCCTTCAGATCTGTGAGGTTCGTCCACGCACCGAAGACCCGTAACGCGCGCAGCTCGCGCCGGTGCTCGTGCGGGATGACGTCGTTGGGATCATCGGGACGCGTGCCGGCATACAGGAAGCCGCCCAGGATCTTGCCTGGAATCAGCCGGCCGGCGATGACACGATACGTCCCGTCCGCGTTTCGCGCGACGTTTTCGAGGATCGCGTTCATATCATCCCGCGAGAACCTCGTTCTCGCGCCGGACGGGCGACGGACCGTTGCCTTGGGGTCGATTTCCACGCGGTTCGGATCGAACGTTGTCAGAAACGATTCCACCTGGTTGTAGCCGAACGCCCAGAAGATCTTTGTGGCGACCACGACCGCTCCTGTCGCCCCTTCCGGGAAGTACGGGGGATCGAATTCCAGGAACCACGTCTCGCCTTTGGCATCCCTCGCCGTGAAGCCCGGATGGACGCCTGACGTCTTCTCCCTGATGAGCACCCACCGCGATGGGTCAGGTGGAGCTCCGAGAATCGGGCCGCGCGCGATCTCGGCCGCTGTCACCGGGATCGAGCCAATCCGGTTCGTGAACCAGCTCGAGTCCGGCACCTCGTCAATCGTGTTGATGCTCTGCGCGCGCAAGCCCGAAGGCTTGTAGCCCGACGTGACGAAGAGGTTGTAGGACATCTCGTACAGCGAGCCAATCTCATACCGCTGCGCCTTCGACGCGTCCTGGGACTCCGGTTCGCGTGCGATCGGATCGTCCGGGTAGAAGCGGGGGCCTTTCGTCGAGACGACGCCGGCGAACACGCCGAGCGCGGCGACCAGAAGGATCAGGAGCCTGGCGTGGTGCAGCGGTGACGCGGACGATGAGGTGGACATGGCAGACGGTATCAGAAGGTCGGGGACGTCACGAAGATGAGGGACAGGCCCTCGCGGCTGTTCGCCACCTCGACGCGCAGTGGCGTTATAAATGGTCCGTGGAAACGCACCCCGACGCCGTAGTCGCTCTTCAGCCCGTTGAAATCGAGATCCGACCGGCTCGCGGTGACTTTTCCCGCGTCGTAGAACACTGCCGTATCGATGAAGCGGTTGACCATCATGCGCCACTCCGCCTGAAGGAGCAGACTGTTCTGGTCGCGGAAGCGGTGGCTGTCGAACCCCCGCAGCGTGGATCCACTTCCGAGCGAGGGCAACATGAAGAACGGGATCTGCTGACCGTTCTTGTTGAACGTGGTGTGAGCCAGGCCGCGGAGCGATATTACCCACGCCTCGCGCAGGATCGGAAAATGCTGGATCGCTTCGTACTCGACCTGCCGGAAGCCGAACTCCTCGTCCGGGTCGGTGTAATCGTGCAGCGTGACACCGTAGAAGCCCCCGCGTCGGGAATAGCCGGGTGAGGTGCGCCAGTCGAACCCGACAGTGCCTTGGGAGTGCGCATACGTGACTTCGGCGCCGAGGCCGGGCAGGGTTCCAGGCGCGTAAACGGTCTCGACCGATGGAAAATTCCCCTGGCCCGGTCGCTGCGACCACCGGGACAGCTCTGCACCTCCGCGCAGCACCAACAAACGGCGCGTCGGCCAGAGCGTGAAGGTTGCCGACCCGTACGGCTGTTGGAAATCGTAGCTCGTGCGGGCGTTTTTCGACGTGTCCGTCCCGATTCCGTAGAAGGCTGCCTGTGTCGCTTCGCGCCAGCCACCGAGCAGAGACAGCGAGGCGCGGCGGTGGAACAGACGCGGTGCGGTGAACTCCGCTTCGAGTCGCTTGTAGCCCAGGACCGTGTAGCTGCCGCGCACATCCACCATGTTGTACGGGCTCACATGGTGCGCGTAACCGGCGCCGAGCGTGAAGCCACCGCCCGGGTACGCACTGGTGAAGAACGGGTGCCAGCTCGGGACTCCGTTGACCATGATGTCCTCGACCCTGTGCATCAGCGCTTCCGACCTGCCCGGGACGTACGGGTGCAGGGTCTTGACCTTCTCGGCCTGCGCCTGCTCGACGGCCGCCTCTCGCGTCGTTGCCTCAGGCTCCTGCGCGACGACAGACGTCGCGGATCCAGCGACCAGGGCGATCACCGTGAAGGCCCTCCACATTCCAACACTGCGCATCGATACCACCTTCCGAACCGGCATTCCAGACTGAATGGACGAACCGTTGAGCGATTCTAGCGCGTCTCCGATCTCGTCACTGCGCTTTTCAGATTGACCGAGAAACGATCGTACGCTTCCATTGGTGACGAACTGGAACGCGACACACCCGCGTCGCTGGAGATTCGCTGATGAACGACCGCGAGGTCGGCGGTCTTCGTGTGAGCCGGGAGGACGCGGAGGCGGCCGAGAACGCCCGCGACGATTTCAAACGCCAACAGCCTTCCTGGAAAATTTCTCGGCGTCGTCGGCGCCCTCGGCGTTTCAGATCGTCTCTGCGTCTTCTTTTCGGACCCGTTCGCGGCACCGGGCGCGGGGAGCGGAGGTCGCCGGGGACGATTCAAACGCCGAGCTCGCCGAGATCGCCGAGCATCTTGCTGGAATTTCTCGGTGTCCTCGGCGCCCTCGGCGTTTCAGATCGTCTCTGCGTCCTCTTTTCGGGCCCGTCCGCGGCACCGGGCGCGGGGAGCGGAGGTCGCCGGGGACGATTTCAAACGCCGAGCTCGCCGAGCTCGCCGAACGTCTTCCTGGAAAATTTCTCGGCGTCCTCTGCGCCCTCGGCGTTTCAGATCGTCTCCGCGTCCTCTTTTCGGACCCGTTCGCGGCACCGGGCGCAGGGAGCGGAGGTCGCCGGGGACGATTTCAACGCCGAGGTCGCCGAACGTCTTCCTGGAAAATTTCTCGGCGTCCTCGGCGCCCTCGGCGTTTCAGATCGTCTCTGCGTCCTCTTTTCGGACCCGTCCGCGGCACCGGGCGCGGGGAGCGGAGCGTCGCCGGGGACGATTTCAAACGCCGAGCTCGCCGAACGTCTTCCTGGAAAATTTCTCGGCGTCCTCGGCGCCCTCGGCGTTTCAGATCGTCTCTGCGTCCTCT
>DASYQV010000343.1:0-2788 GCA_036005125.1 Vicinamibacterales bacterium | reverse complement strand
TCCTGGATGCAGTCGGGAATGCCGATCGCGCGGAAGCCGCTGCCCGCGACGTAGAGGCCGGGCACCGCCGCGAGGTGCGTGTCGATCGTCGCGACCCGTTCGAGATGACCGACCTCGAATTGCGGGCTCTGGCGGGTCCAGCGGTACAGGCGCGTGAGGATCGGATCGCCGGTCATGCCCAGCGTCTCGCTCAGCGCCTCGCGTGCCGTGTCGACGAGCTCCTCGTCCGATCGTTCGAGCCGGTGCGGATCGCGTCCACCACCCAGGAACGCGCGCAGGAGCGCGTGCCCGTGCGGCGCGCGGTGCGGCCACTTCGAGCTGACCCACGTCGCCGCGAGAAGCGGGCTTCGTTCGGTGCGCGGGACGACGAAGCCGGTGCCCTTCAACGGGTGCGCGATCTGATCGCGCCGGTACCCGAATGCGACGGTCGCGGTTGACGCGTACGCGATCGTCTCGCAGAGCCCCGACAGCGTGGTGTCGATCGATCGCAGCACACTCCCGGCCGCGTGCGCCGGCACCGCCACGATGACGGCGCGGGCGTGCACGTGATCGTGCGGCGTGTCCAGGACGAATGTGCCCATGCGGCGCAGGTCGGTCACTCGTGACGACAGGATGACGGTGCCCGGGGCGAGCCTCGTGACGAGTGCGTCGACGAGCTCCTCGACCCCGCCCGGCAGCGAGACGAACGCACCCTGCGGAGAGGGCTTCATGCGGAGCGCGCGGAACGCACGGATGACGCTCCCGTGCTGCCGCTCCGCCTCGACGAGACGCGGGAACAGCGCCCTGGCCGACAGCCGATCGACATCGCCCGCGTGGATGCCGGCCAGCAGCGGCTCCGCCAGGTACTCCACCGCCTCGTCGCCAAACCGGCGCCTCACGAACGCGGCGAGCGACTCGTCGTTCCCGGAAGCACGGCGCGGGACGATCGGTTCCATCGCCATCCGGACCTTGGCCCGCCAACCGAAGAGGCTTGACAGCGCCAGCGGCGCGAGCCGGATCGGAAAGCCGAGCGCCGACCCTTCAATCAACGGGTACAACCGTCCGTCGCGCATGACGTACGCCGTCCGGGGCGTCAGCGTCGGGTGGAGACGGTCGGCGATGCCGAGCTCGCGGCACAGAGAAACTGCGGCGGGCTTCTGCACCAGCAGCGAATCGGGACCCGCGTCGATCGTCCAGTCGTCGATCCGGTCGGTGCGGATCACGCCGCCGGCGCGCGGAGCAGCCTCCAGCACGCGCACCGTGAGCCCGCGCTTCTGCACCTCGAACGCGGCCGCGAGCCCGGTGATGCCGGCACCCACGACTGCGACGTCAAGCATGGAGCCTTGGTTCATTTGATCATCTGAAATGGTCCAATGAGCTGCTCATTTCGTCCGACGCGACACGCTGTGAACGTGCCGCGCCAGCATCTGCACGTGCTCGAGCGGTGTCGACGGCAGGATGCCGTGCCCGAGATTGAAGATGTGACCGGGACGGTCGCCCGCGCGCGCCAGCACGTTCTCGGTCTCGTCGAGCATCCGCGCCGTCGGGCCGAGCAGCAGCGTCGGGTCCAGATTTCCCTGGACGGCATGCCCGTGTCCGATCCGCTTCCACGCCTCGTCCAGCGGGATGCGCCAGTCGACGCCAATCACGTCGCCGCCGGCGTCCCGGATATCTTCGAGCATGGTCGCGGTGCCTGTGCCGAAATGAATAGCCGGCACGCGATGGCCGATGGCGGCGAAGATCTGGCGGGTGTACGGCAGCGCGAACTCACGGTAGTCGGCAGGACTCAACGTGCCCACCCAGGAGTCGAACACCTGCACCGCATCCACGCCCGCGTCAATCTGCGCGATGAGATAGTCGGCCACCACGGCGGCGAACTTCTCGCAGAGGCGTTGCCACGCGTCGGGATGACCGTACATGAGCGCCTTGGTCCGCGCGAAATGGCTCGAGTGGCCCCCCTCGATCGCATACGACGCGAGCGTGAATGGTGCGCCGGCGAACCCGATGAGCGGCACGCGGCCGGCCAGCTCCCGCTTGACGAGGCGGATGGTCTCCAGCACGTACGAAAGGGACTCGCGCGGCTCGAACACCTCGAGGCGATCGATGTCGGCGCTCGTCTCGATGGGATGCGTGATCGCGGGACCTTCGCCCTTCACGAAATCAAAGGGCAGACCCATCGGTTCGAGCGGCAGGAGCAGATCGGAAAACAGAATCGCCGCATCGACCTCGATCCGACGCACCGGCTGGAGAGTGACCTCGGCGGCAAGGTCCGGCGTGCGGCACAGCTCGAGAAGTGAATACTTCTGCCGCAGCGCCCGATACTCCGACATGTACCGGCCCGCCTGACGCATGAACCACACTGGGGTCGCATCGACCCGCTCGCGCCGGCAGGCCTTCAGGAATCGCGCGTTCTGCACTAATCGCGAACCGGCGTGTTGAGCAGTTCCCGGGCCAGCGTCACCAGCTCCTCCAACCACAGTGGTTTATACCGGAGCTCTGCGCCGAGCGCCTTGATTTCCGCCGCCTGCTCCTCGTCGAGGTAGTAGTCGCCCGTCACAATCGCCACCGGCGTGTTGGTGAGGCCGGGAATCGCGCGAATCGCCCGAAGGAACTGCAAACCACTCGTCAGTGGCATCCTCAGGTCGAGGATGACGGCGTGAGGCTTGTGTGTCTGCGCGAGCGTCAATCCTTCGTCAGCCGAGAGTGCGGCCCACACCTCGTAGCCTTCCAGTCGCAGCATCCGGGAAAACGTGTCGGTGACGCTTACGTCGTCGTCAACGATGAGGATCCGAGAGGTGAGCCGACTCGC
>DASYQV010000342.1:0-3443 GCA_036005125.1 Vicinamibacterales bacterium | reverse complement strand
GGCGGCCGATGATCGTCCTCGACGCGGTCGCACAGGAACGTCTGCTCGGGCGCCCGGTCCGTGCCGTGCTCACCGAGAAGGACCGCCAGATGTTTGCCGGCCAGCGGCTGCTCGTCACCGGCGCCGGCGGCTCGGTCGGATCGGAACTGGCACGCCAGCTTGCTGCGTGCGGGCCGGCTCTGCTCACGCTCTTCGATCACGCGGAGTACAACCTGTTCCGCGTCGAGCGCGAGCTGCGCGAGGCCTTTCCCGACGTCAATATCGTGGCCGTGCTCGGCGACGTCAGCCGCCGCGCGGACGTTCGCGCGGCCTGCCGCGCGGCGCGGCCGCACGCCGTCTATCACGCCGCCGCATATAAGCACGTACCGATCGCCGAACGCTCGATCGTCCCGGCGGCGCGCACCAACGTGCTCGGCACGGTGGAAACCGTCGCGGCGGCCCGCGAAGTAGGCGCCCGCTTCCTGTTGATTTCGTCGGACAAGGCCGCCGAGCCGCGCAGCGTCATGGGCGCGACCAAACGGCTGGCGGAGCTCGTCGCGCTCAGCCAGGCCAGCAGCACCTTCCGGCCGATCGCCGTCCGCTTCGGCAACATTCTCGGCAGCAGCGGCAGCGTCGTGGAAATCATGCTTCGATGCGTGCAGCAAGGGCAGCCGGTGCCGGTGACCAACCCCGACGCGACGCGCTTCTTCATGACGGCTCAGGAAGCGGTATCGCTTGTCTTGAAGGCCGATCTCATCGGCCGCGGCGGCGAGGTCTTCTGGCTCGACATGGGCGCTCCGCTGCGCATCGGCGATCTCGCCCAGCGTCTGATCGACCTCGCGACGCCGGCGGGCGCTTCGCGCGTGGACGTCACGATCATCGGGCTTCGTGCCGGTGAAAAGATGCGCGAGGAGCTGACGACCCAGGGCCTCGAGCTCCGGCAGACCTCGCACGCGAGAATCTGGTCCGCGCGGCAGCGTGAGGTGTCCCGTCACGTGGTGACGCATGCGCTCCGGGAGTTGCGCCGCGCTTCGGCCTCTGGCGACGCCCTCACCGCACTCGACGCCATCACGATGGCCGTCGCGGATTTCGAAGCGAGCGATGCCGCCATATCGGCGGCACGCGCCTCGACACTGGTGGCCCTCGCTCCGGCTGCGGTCGCACGGCCGGCCCGGAGTTCACAGGGAGTCCGCGGAGGTCAGGGAGTCAGAAATTCACAGAGAGGTCAGCGAGGGCAGGGAGTGAGGAATTTTACGGGGAGGCTAGGCAGTAGGCAGTAGGCAGTACACGGCGATCGGGAACATTGCGGAGCCACATTTCTTTCAGATCTCAGTGATCGCTATGTGTACATTCTGGTGGTTTTTCTCCATGATCTCCCGAATCTCCCTGTGAGATTTCTCCCTGATCTCCTTGATCTCCCTTAACCCTAACCCCTCACTCCTGTTCCCGGCTTACGGGCTTCTTCGAGCTCGGTCTCCAGGCCCTGGATCATCTCGTTGCTCATCAACTGCAGCTCCTGCCGCTCTTTCTGCAGGGTATCGATGAGGTGCCGGCGGCGCTGCGCCAGCGCGAGCCTCGCGCGCAGCTCGTTCATGTGGAACGGTTTGAACATCACGTCCGCCGTTCCCGACTTCAGCAGCTCCTCGATCGGATACTTGCCGGCATGGCCCGTGATGATCAGCGTGAAGATGTCGGGCTGCAGCTGTCGCGCCTGACGGACAACCTCCACGCCATCCGGACCCGGCATGTTCATGTCCGTGATCAGCAGGTCTACTGGTTCGTTCGCCAGAAAACCCAGCGCCAGGGTGGACGAGGTGAAAGTGGTGACCTCATGTCCCTCGCCCGAGCAGATCCTCCCCAGGAGGGTCACGATGGGCTCTTCGTCGTCCAGGATCAGGGTGCGCATAGCCGTTGTACCGGTTCAAATCGGCACAGCCCCCCGAAATCTTGAGCAGATTGCACCCCGGAGGGTGCCGCGGTGACCACCGCGGCAGCGGCCCCGGGCCGGTTTTTTCAAGGTCCGCCGGCGGGGTGCCGATTTCCAACCACGGTGAGTTCGATCCATAAACCCTTCTCGCGCGCCGATGTGCTGACCTCGATCGAGCGTGACCTACTCTGGGACTCGGCGGCCGAAAGGCGGCATGGATCGGACCGGTCCTGGACGGATCTGCAGCATCGACGAGCCCGGCTCGTGGGGGTGGTGCAGGACGCCGCCATTGCCAGCGGACGGACGCTGGAGGCCCTGCTCGACGTTTTGTACGCGGGCATGCCGCAGGTGCTGGCGCACGCACGCCGCGTGGCCTGCGGGGCGGTAGCGCTCGCAGAGACGCTCGGCCTCGACGAGGCGGCCATCGGCCACCTGCACCGGGCCGCGCTGGCCCACGACATCGGGAAAAAGGCGGTGCCCGCCGCCGTGCTGGCAAAATCGGGGCCGCTCTGTAACGAAGAGATCCTGATGATTCAGATGCACGCGGCGATCGGCTACGAGGTGCTGAGCGCCTCGCCGTTCCTGCAGCCCGCTGCGGAGATCGTGCTCGCGTCACAGGAACGGTTCGACGGCACCGGCTACCCGGCAGGCCTGCGCGGTACGGCAATCCCGCTCGGCGCGCGAATCCTGGCCGTGGCCGATGCGTTCGACGCCCTGACCTCCGCTCGTGTCCACCGCGACCCGCTGTCGCATGACGACGCGAACGTGGAACTGGTGCGGGGCGCGGGCTCGCATTTCGATCCCGAGATCGTTCGGGCCTGGCTGATGACATCGGAGAGAACGACATGTTGATCATCGTCGGCGCGGTAATCGTCCTCGGTTCAGTCGTCGGGGGATACCTGATGGCCGGCGGCGCCATGGGCGTGCTCATGCAGCCATCCGAGTTCGTCGTCATCGGCGGCGCGGCCGCGGGCAGCCTGCTGATCAGCACGCCCCCGAAGGTGCTGAAGCTGACGATCGGCCAGATCAAGGGCGCGCTCGGCAGCGGCACGGGCAAAGGCGACTACGTCGACCTGCTGTCGATGCTGTATCTGATCTTCAAGCAGGTGCAGCAGTCGGGCGTGATGTCGCTCGAGTCGCACTTCGAGGATCCGCAGAAGAGCGCGATTCTCTCGCGGTTCCCCAAGTTCCTGGCCCGGCACGAGGCGGTGGACTTCCTCGCCGACTCCGCGAAGGTGATCATCGTCGGCGGCATCGCCGCGCACGACCTCGAGGCGTTGATGGACGAGGACCTGAAGGTTCATCACGACGAGGCGCTCAAGCCGGCGTCGGCGCTCGCCAAGATCGGTGACGCGCTACCGGGCCTCGGCATCGTGGCGGCGGTTCTCGGCGTCGTCATTACGATGGGACACATCGACGCGCCCCCCGCTGAAATCGGCCATCACGTCGGCGCGGCGCTGGTCGGCACGTTCCTGGGCATTCTGATGTCGTACGGGTTCGTCGCACCGCTGTCGGGCAACCTCGAGGCACGTGTCGG
>DASYQV010000341.1:0-7450 GCA_036005125.1 Vicinamibacterales bacterium | reverse complement strand
CGCCTGCCGCGTGCCGTGTTCGACTATATTGACGGCGGCGCCGACGATGAGGTCACCCTGCGCGAGAACTGCCGCGCCTTCGAAGCAGTCACATTGCGACCGCGGCAGGCAGTGGCGGTGCGCGAAGTCGATCTGCACACGTCGGTGCTCGGCACCGTAGTGAATCTTCCGGTGCTCCTTGCGCCTGTCGGAAGCTGCCGGTTGTTTTACCCGCAGGGGGATGTGCATGCGGCACGCGCGGCGCATGCCGCCGGCACAGCGCACGTGCTCTCCACCTTCTCAGGCTCCACCCTCGAAGAGGTGCGAGAGGCGAGCGCGGGTCCAATGTGGTACCAGCTCTACATTCCTGGCGGCCGCGAGGTGGCCACGGCCACGATCGGCCGTGCACGTGCGGCGGGATACTCCGCGCTCGTGGTCACCATTGACACGCCGGTCGCGGGCATGCGCGAACGCGACGTGCGGAACGGCGTCCCGGTCCTGCTGACGGGCAACGTGTGGTCGAGGGTTCCGTACATCTGGCAGTTCCTGTCGCGGCCGCGGTGGCTGACGGCCTTCCTGCGGGACGGCGGCCTCATGAAGTTTCCGAACGTGGTGCTGCCGGGGATCGGACCGATGCCGTACAGCGACGTCGGCGTGCTGCTGGAACGCACGGCAGTCACATGGCGGGATCTCGCCTGGATTCGCGACGCGTGGGGCGGACCCCTTGTGATCAAGGGCGTGCTGACGGGTGACGATGCGCGGCGGGCTCTCGATGAAGGCGCCGACGCCATCGTCGTGTCGAACCATGGCGGCCGGCAGCTCGATGGCGCAGCCGCGAGCGTGCGCGTCCTCCCGGAAGTCGTCAGCGCCGTAGCCGGACGTTGCGAGGTGCTGATGGACGGCGGCATCCGACGCGGCAGCGACGTGATCAAGGCGCTCTGTCTCGGTGCACGCGCCGTGCTGGTGGGTCGGGCCTACGCGTGGGGTCTCGGAGCGGCAGGCGAAGCGGGGGTTGCGCGCGCCATCGAGATCCTTCGCACGGAGATGACGCGAACGTTGAGATTGATCGGCTGCGAATCCGTGTCCGCGCTCGACGGGACGTACATCGAACGCCCCGCCGAGTGGACCGTAGCGCCGCATGAGCGCGAGGCGAGAGCACGGACGTAACCTGCGCCGGGCGGTCCGGGACAGGGTAAGTCGATGCCGACCTCTCGGCGCCTCAAGCCGTCACCTGACGACCACTGCGCTCGGCAACGCTGTTGAACGCGTAGGCTGGCCTCTCCTGCCGCACCTCAGCGAGGCGCGCCAGGGTGAATGCGGCAAGTGCCATGACGACGTCTCGCACAGCGACGTCATAGAAGCCGGCCAGCACGAGGTTCGTCGCGACCCCAAGCAGCCACGCGCTCGCAACGTACGCACCGGCGCGGGTCCAGCCGGTGAGAATCGCGGCTCCGACCGCCAACTCCACGACACCGACGATGCCCAGGAACGTAGCGGTCGATACTGGCAGGAACTGGGCGGCCGCTGGACTCACGTACGAGGCCCAATCGGCGAGCAGGTTGAAGAACTTGTCGATTCCGGCGAGCGTGGCGGTCAGGCCGATGCCCAACCGCAGCGCAATCCACGGCGTGTCCAGTCGATTATCCATTGAGGTAACCTCCTGTTCATTGGAGTCGCGGTCGGCCCAGACGTGACATCCGCGGTCGCTGTCACCTTTTCCGCTCTGCCGACTCTCTATAATGGAGTGATGGCGATGACGACGAGCTCTGCTGCTGCGTTGGAGGATGGCGAAAAGGCGGATCTGGACGTAATCGAGCAGGTGCTTGGCGGGCACACGGCCCTGTTCGAACTGCTGATGCGGCGATACAACGAGCGGGTCTATCGGGCGGCGCGGGCAATTGTGCGCAACGAACAGGAAGCCGAAGACGTGATGCAGCAGGCGTACGTGAACGCCTTCGTACATCTTCATCAGTTCAAGGGTTCGGCCCGGTTCTCGACCTGGCTGACGAGAATCGCCATCAATGAAGCACTGGCTCGCGTCCGGTGCAAGGACCGGTACGAAGCCTTCGACGACGAACTCTCGAACGTGGAGCCGTTCATGTCTCGGAATCCTGCAGAAAACCCGGAGCGGCAGGCGTTCGCCGGGGAACTGCGCGGCCTGCTGGAATGGGCGATCGACAGCCTTCCCAACGGCATGCGCGAGGTATTCGTGCTTCGAGACGTCGAAGGGCTGAGCACAGTCGAAGTCGCGGAGTGCCTCGGAGTATCCGAGGACGTCGTCAAGACGCGCCTCTCACGCGGACGGGCGGCGTTGAGGCGGCTGTTGATGGAGCGAACCGGCGCCACCGCACCGGAGGCGTTCCGCTTCTATCGTCCTCGCTGCGATCGGATCGTCGCCACCGTACTCGCAAGCATTGCTGGCCAGTCTCCCTCAGCTGCGTGACGAGCGCATCGAGGGTTGGCCACGACAGCTCCAGCTACCGAACCAGTCAAGGGCTCTGCCCTTGATATCCCGGCAGAGCCGGGGTCCCCACCGCGCACGCTTGCGCGGTGGGGTGGAGAGCCCTTGCCTGGTTAGCCGCAGTATCTTTTGGCGCGCTCCGCGCCCTAGCCCGCTATTCGGTCCGTCCGACAACCAGTACAAAATTCACGTTTGAGGCCGCATAACGAGCTAAGCACCATTTCGTGGGAGACGTCTCGCGGAGTCCGATGTCGCTGTCACCTTTTACGCCTTCTGAACTCTGAAAGTTGAGTGGGTTCTCAAACGGACCGATTCCGCTTCCGCCGGTCTGGCGGTAATGCGGAACGGTCGTAATGGGAGCGAAGGGAGGGATTATGGCGATGCGACTGATCGGTGCTGGATCGATTGTGTACCTCCTCGCGATGGCCTTCGTGATTTCGGGGTTCGCCCAGACAGCTCACCAGCAGCCGAACCCGTCTACGTCAGAGCGCGATGCGCATCGTCGCGAAGGACAGAACATCTTCCGTTTTGACACCTTCGGAGACGAGCAACTGTGGACGGATGTGCTGCGGATGCACGAGGTCATTCCGACAGTGGACCCGGCGACGGCGCTGGCCGTCGGTCTGAAGGTCGACGTCGAGGCGCTTCCACGGGCGGTCATCGACGCGCTTCGAGGTGGCGAGGTCGATCTCACCGATCCCGCCGTCACGCTCGAACTGCTGCGGCTGAACGCGGTGGTCGGCGTCAAGGGATCCGTGAACGAGTCGGGCCAGCTGACAAAAGTGGGGGTGACGTGCGCGTTGTGCCACTCGTCCGTCGACAACTCGTTCGCGCCGGGAATCGGAAGACGTCTCGATGGATGGGCGAACACGGATCTGAATGTCGGTGCGATCGTGGCGCTCTCGCCAGCGTTGGACGACGCCACGAAAGCCGAATTCAGGTCGTGGGGACCCGGAAAGTACGATCCACGCCATCACGCTTTTGACGGAACCAACATCATCGCGCTGAACAGTCCCTCGCTCCCGATTGTGATCCCTCCAATCTACGGACTGCGCGGCGTGGGGTTCGAGACGTCCACCGGCGACGGGCCCATATCGTACTGGAACAGCTACGTCGGCGTCGGGCAGATGGGTGGTCGCGGCGACTTCAGCGATCCCCGAATCGGGTTGTTCATCCACCAGACGCCCGATCTCGTTACGCCGAAGCTGGCCGCACTGCTCGATTACCAACTGAGCCTGCGAACGCCACAGCCGCCGCGCCGGAGCTTCGATCGCGAGGCCGCTGAACGCGGCAAAGATCTGTTCCGCAACGAGGCTCGTTGCATCACGTGCCACCAGGGGCCGACGTTCACGGATGTGCTCAGTGGTCCAGACCCGAGCATTCCGTTGCTGCACGATCCTGCGGAGGTCGGGATGGATCCGGCGTACGCCGCCAGATCAGCGACAGGTCGATACCGGACGACGCCGCTACGTGCGCTCTTTCAGCACTCCCCCTATTTTCACGATGGGACTGCGCGTGACCTGCATGCGGTCGTCGATCACTACGACAAGCTGTTCGGGCTGAGCCTCACCGAGACACAGAAGGCGGATCTTGTCGAGTATTTGAAGTCGATCTGATCGGCGACCGCGCGAAGGCACGCCAGCAACCTGTTATCTCGGGTCGAGATTCTGAACGGACCGCGCGGGGACGTACATCCCCGTTCGTCGCGCGGCTGCAGCAGATCCGTCGGACGCCCTTAAAGCGTAGCGAGAACGAGGCCGCCGGCCGTCACACGACTACTTCGCATTCGCGTCCGGCTGAAAAATACCGGACGTGTTCCCTTCGACACCAATGAGCCACGCGCTTCGCGGTTCGGAGCGCGTCGGCTCCATTCGGAGGTCAGACGGCGGCTGTTTCGAGATGTTGCTTCACATCCGGGTGACGACTCCGAATCATCCAACTCGCCATGATCAATGGCGGGCTGATCTACGCTCGCGCCGTGCGTTCCTGTGGGCGCGCGGCCGGAATCATCGGCCAGGGCTTCGATGGCTCGCCGTTGACCGTGGCGCCTCCATGCATGATGGACGCGGCGCTCCGCAGGAACGGCATCGGGAACGCGAGCGTTGGCTCCGACACGCGATCGAGCGCCGCGACGTGGCTCGCGCCGAGCGTGAGGTCCAGCGCGGAGAGGTTGTCGTCGAGCTGCTGCAGTCGGCGCGCGCCGATAATCGTCGATGCAACGCCGGGTTGCGCCTGCACCCAGGCCAGCGCCACCGCGGCGGGCGTGGTGTCCAGCTCGCGGGCGATACGCTGCAGCTCGTCGAGGATCGCGAACGTCCGCTCGTTGAGGAACGCAGTCACGCGCTCGCCCCGATCCACCTGCACCTTTCCGGCGTTCTCGCGCGTGTACTTTCCAGAGAGCGCGCCTCCGCGAAGCGGCCCCCACGGGGTGACGCCCAGGCCAAGCTCGCGCGCCATCGGGATCAGCTCGCCTTCCACCGTCCGCTCCACGAGCGAGTATTCGATCTGCAGCGCCACGAGCGGCGTCCACCCCGAAAACTTCGCGAGCAGCTGCGCCTGCGCGACCTTCCAGGCGGGCGTATCCGAGAATCCGATGTAACGTACCTTGCCCGCCCGGACGAGGTCGTCGAGCGTCCGCATCGTCTCCTCGATGGGCGTGAACCAGTCCCAGACGTGCATCCAGTAGAGATCGATGTAGTCGGTCCTCAGCCGCCGCAACGACCCCTCGCAGGCCGCGACGATTGACTTCCGGCTCGCGCCGCCGCCGTTCGGATCGCCAGGATACAGGTTGGTGAAGAACTTCGTGGCGAGCACGATTCGATCGCGCCGGCTCGGGTCGTGGGTGATGAAGTTTCCGATGATCTGCTCGGAGTGGGTGGCCGTGTAGCCGTTGGCCGTGTCGATGAAGTTCCCGCCGCGGTCGAAGAACCGCGCCATGATCGTTTCGGCTTCCTGAACGGAGGAGCCCCAGCCCCACTCCTCCCCGAAGGTCATCGCGCCCAGACAGAAGCGGCTGACGCGCAATCCCGAGTGTCCCAGCGTGACGTATTCGTTCAACGGCATGATGTCTCCTGCTCGAGATTCAGTGCGCTCGTCAGGGAGGCGGACCGCTCGTACGCATACAGCGTGTCGAAGATGACGGCTGCCGAGGGCGCTTCGGGGCACATGGTTCCTCCGCCGATAAACCGGGCGCCTGTGGGTGGAGGATCGTCGTGCCGCTCCACCCGCTCATAAGCCTACATCAGCACCTGTGTCCATGATGACGAAGGTGTGGCGCTTCGAACGCCAGAGTCAAACATGTGCGGGGCTGGCACCCGCGATTCGCGAGCTGGCATGACGGCTTTCGCAACGGACTCGGCCCCGAACCAACGCGCAGGATGACGACGACATTGACATGACCTCGATCTGTGATGGTGCAGATGCTGCTACGAATTCCTGAGTCCCATTTCATGCTTGACGTCGTGACCGCCCGTGCTAGAGTGGCGTCCGCATACCTGATAAAAGGCGCAAACTCAGCAGCTTGGAGTCATGGGCGATGATCAACGCGCAACGAAGGAGTCGGGTGCATCTCTCGGCCAGCACCACCATCTGCGTTGGGCTGCTCGCATGCTGGATAGGGGCTGCCGTCCCCGGGAAATCGTTGGTGGCGCAGGCCCAGTCTCCGGAGCAAGTCGCGGAGACCGCCACGGCCAACTTGCGTAAGGCGGAACGGGCTCCCGTCTTCGAGCTCGATTCGTCGTGGCCGAAACAGCCGCTGCCGAACAACTGGGGGCTGGGGATCGTGTGGGCCGTCAAAGTCGACCCGCGCGATCACATCTGGGTCCTGCATCAGACAGCCAGTCCTCAGTACGCCGAGCAGATCAAGAAGGCGGGAAAGGTTCCGGCGCCGGCCGTCCTCGAGTTCGACCAGCAGGGCAATCTCGTCCAGGCGTGGGGAGTGCCAGGCCAGGGCGGGTGGACGCAGGGCAAGGATCGACCGTTTCCCGCACAGGCCATGGGTATCGATTGGAAAGGCAACATATGGGTCACCGAGGAAGCCCGCGGCCACGCCGTGCTGAAGTTCACGCGCGAGGGGAAGTTTCTGCTGCAGATCGGCGAGGTCGACAAGACTAATGGCAGCAACGATACGAAGTTACTCGGCGGACCCTCGGGCATCGATTTCGACCCCGCGGCCAATGAGGTCTACATCGCCGACGGCTATCACGTGAACCAGCGGGTCATCGTGTACGACGCGGATACCGGCGCGTACAAACGGCACTGGGGACGGTACGGTTTGAAACCCGACGACACCTTTGAAACTGGCAAGCAGCCGATGTGGATGACCCCGTCGCCGTTCCTGGTCGGGAAGACGAACAACCTGGGGAACTATCCGCGTTTTGCGCATGGCGTGAACGTCTCCCGTGACGGCCTGGTCTACCTCGCTGACCGCTCGCACAGCATGATCTATGTCCACCGTAAGGACGGGACATACGTCAAAGAAGGGCAGACGCCGGGGCCGGCGAACTCGGTCGCCTTCTCCAGCGATCCGGAGCAGTACTATCTCTACGCGGGCGGAATCAACGCCAGCGCCAGAATGTACATTCTGAGGCGAAGCGACCTCCAGGTGCTCGGGTCCTTCAAGAGTGACGGCCAACACCACATGGGTGTCGATTCAAAAGGTAATCTGTTCACGTGTGGCCTGTTCATGCCCCAGAAGTTTGCGTTGAAAGACACCCCGAGGAGGAGCAGCGCTGGCGTCGGTAATATTCGCTGAGACTGCACACGCCTCGCCTGCACGCTTAGCGCCCGCCGCAAAATTAGTATTGCATTCTGATCGATCGAGGATCCTACTTGCACCATGCGACAGCCTCGAGCATCGGTGCAAATTGCGAAACGCTACGCGCACGTGCGCGAATCCTTGAATGAGCGCGCGCGGCGGCTCTTCGTCGCGAGCGAGGCGTTGGCCTATGGCTACGGCGGCATCTCCGTGGTGTCGCGCGCCACTGGGGTCGCGCGGCGGACGATCGGCGT
>DASYQV010000340.1:0-7362 GCA_036005125.1 Vicinamibacterales bacterium | reverse complement strand
GAGTCAGTTCGAGTCCCTGATAGCGCGTCGTGCCGACGTTGTTGCGATAGAGGCTCACCGTCGTGTACTTCGGATACGGCTTGAGGAGCTGCGCGACGGAAATGGTTGGATCGCCGAGCGACGACGACTGCGGAATGATGCCGAAATACGGATTCTGGACTCGTTCGAGCAGCGCCGCGCCGAGCGCGAGCTGGTTGACGGTCAGCTGATTGAGGTTGGTGTCCGGGATCCCGACATGCGTGATGTTCGAACCAACGTACGCCGCCTGGACGATCGTGTTCGTGGTCAATTCCCGCTGCACTGAGACATTCCACTGCTGCACATAGCCGGACCCGAGCGTGCTGTCGACTGCGAATACGCCCTGGCCGAGACCGGCCATCGGCGTCGACGAGATCGGTGCGACGCTCGGCCCGTTGTGCAGCACAAACGCCGGTGAGATCGTATCGAGCGCCCGCTGCGAAACCGTCTGCAGGAACGGGAACGTCGGTGTCGTGAACGGCGTGGTGATCCCGGCCATCTCGATCCATACGAGACCAAACCCGGAGCTGACGATCGTGTTGTCCGTGAGGCCGTAGACGAGGCTCAGACGGGGGCCGAAGTTGTTCTTCTTCAGCGGACGCACCGGTTGGACCCCCGGGTATTCGAGCAATTGCGTCTGCAGGTCGAAGACGGCCGTCTGCCCGTTGATTTCCGTGGACGGGAAATTCAGCGTGTAGCGCAGTCCAGGATGGATGGTGAGACGGTTGGAGACCTTCCAGTCATCCTGGATGAAGTACTCCTGGAAGCGCGCCCGCTGCTGGATTTCCGACTGCTGCACATCGATCGAGAAGTTCTGCACCTGCCCGAGCAGGAAGCTCGCGAGCGGTGTGCCCGTGTTGGCCACGCCAGGGAGGTCGCTGCCGAGCGCGTTGAACGTGAACGATCCGGTTGGCGACGGAGGCTGGATCACGTTCAGCCGTTCCCAGCGCCAGTCGAGTCCCATTTTCATCGTGTGGCGCCCTTTGACCCATGTCAGCGTGTCGGCGACCTCGGAGACGCTCGTATTGAAGTTGGTCGCCGTGTTCGGCGGCGACCCGAGCTGCTGGTATCCGCTGATGAGAAACGTCGGCAGCGTGTTGGAGAACCGGGCGGTGGCCGGGATTCCAGGAATGCCGAGATCGGCGCCTGTAGCGCTTGAGATCACGGCCGCCGTGCGCGCGACGGTTCGGCGCGTGTCGCCGATTCGCAGCTCGTTCAGCAGGCTCGCCGAGAACGAGCGCTGATAGCTCGACGCAAAGGACCATGCCTTCGTGTCCTGTGGCCCGAGGGTGCCGGTCGTGACCCCGCTGCCGTCGGGGAGCGGGGTGACCGGCAGGAATTCGCCGTCGAAATGCGAGAGGCGCGCGAACACCTGATCGCCGTTCGAGATCCTCTGATCGATGCGCGCATCGAACTGATTCTGGTCGTCGGTCTCGTTTGCGGTCCGGCGATAGTTGTTGGCCGTCCCCGACGCGGTGGGCTGCGGATACCGCTGGAGCAGCGCCAGCGCCACGGGATCGAGGCGGTCGGTCGGGATGGCGCCGTTCGCGAACGGTGTGCGCGTGAGCCCGCCGCTCCCGTCGGACACGGTCGTGCCGGGATCGTAAATAACCGGCACGCGGCCGGCGATCGCCTCGGCGAAGATTCCCTGTCGTTGCAGCAGCGTCGGCACCGTCGAGATCACGGTCCGGCCGATACGTTGCCGCTGACCCTGGTAATCGACGAAGAAGAACGTCCGGTCGCGACGGAGCGGGCCGCCCAGGACGCCGCCGAACTGGTTCCGGCGGAAGTCGGGCTTGGCGGCGGCCGGCGCAAAGACATTGCGCGCGTTCAGCCCTTCGTGGCGGAAGAAGTCGAACGCGGTTCCATGGAGGACGTTGGTGCCGGCCTTCGTCGTCAGGTTGATGACGCCACCGTTGAACCGGCCGAACTCGGCCGGCGGGCTGTTCGTTTCGATCTTGAATTCCTGGATGGCGTCGACGACCGGGAAGAACGCGACCTGGCCCGGCTCCGGCTGCACCACCGAGATGCCATCGAACAGATATTCGTTGGTGCGCGGCCGGCCGCCGTTGATTCGCGGGAGCTGCGATGCCGGAGGCAGAGCGACGCCAGGCGCGAGCGATGCCAGCGTGATGACGCTCCGCCCGTTGAGCGGCAGCGCGACGATCTTTTCCTGCGATACGATCTCGCCGAGGCTCCCGGTGGCGCGCCGCAACACCGGCGCGTCAGCGGTGACGGTGAGCGATTCGGTGATCTCGCCGACCGTCAGCGCGAAGTCCAGCGTGATCGTCTTGCCGGTCTCGATCCGGATGCCTTCACGGCGGACCGTCTGGAACCCCACCAGCTCGACGCCAATGCGGTACAGACCTGGTGGCAGGCCGGCCAGCGTATAGACGCCCGCAGAGCTCGAGACCGTCCGTCTCGATGCCGCCGTGTCCACATGTATCGCGGTGATCGTCGCGCCTGGCACGGCCGCGCCGCCGGCGTCGGTGACCGTTCCGGTCAGCTGGCCCGTACCCACCTGGGCACGAGCGGTGCCCGCCATCGCCACGAGCAGACACGCCAGCACCCGCACGGGAATCCATCGCATCCACCGGCGCCTCGTCACGGCGCTTAACTCTATATCGAACGCAGTCGTCATACAAATCGACTCGAATCGCTTTGTAACGTATATACTGATCCAATATGCAGGCAGCCGATGTGACGGGTCGAGCACGGATTGCCGCGGTCCTGGCGGTGATCAGCCTGCTCCTGGCCGCCTTGCCGCCGGTTCGCGCACAATCCGCTTCGACCCGCAGGATTGCCGTGGCGGCCGCGTCCGATCTGCAGGCAGTGTTTCCGGAGCTCGTCAGCCGCTTCGAGCACGACAGCGGCGTCAAGGTGGCGGTGTCGTTCGGATCCTCGGGAAGCTTCTCCGCGCAGATTCAGAACGGGGCGCCGTTCGACGTCTTCTTCTCTGCCGACGTCGACTATCCCAGGCGACTCGTGGCGAGCGGGCACGCCGAGGCCAATAGCCTCTATCAATACGCGACAGGACGAATCGTCCTCTGGACGCGGAAGGACACGGGCATCGACGTGCGACGCGGCCTGGACGTGCTTCGGGACGCGCGGGTGCGCCACATTGCGATTGCCAATCCCCGGCATGCGCCGTACGGCCGCGCGGCCGTGGCGGCGCTGCGACATGAAGCGTTGTACGACGCCGTCCAGGGGAAGCTCGTCGTGGGAGAGAACATCTCGCAGACGGCGCAGCTCGCGGACTCCGGCAATGCGGACGCCGGAATCATCGCGATGTCGCTCGCGCTGGCCCCGGCGCTCGCAGAGGGCGGCACGTATTTCGAAATTCCCTCGTCCGCTCATCCGCCAATCGAACAGGCCGCTGTCGTGCTGACCGTCTCGCGGAACAAGGAGGCGGCGCGTGAGCTCCTCGCCTATCTCGCACGCCCCGCGATCGGCCAACTGCTCCAGCGTTTCGGCTTCGCCGCGCCGCGTGCAGGCGCACGCCCAGGCCGGATTATTCATGATTCATGATGATTCATGATTCTTGATTCTTGATTTCCGATCGGGATCCCCAAATCAAGAATCAAGAATCAGGAATTGAGAGTCTAAGCAAGGCCCCTTCATGGACTGGCAGGCCATCTGGCTCACGGCGAAGCTCGCGGCGATCGTATCGAGCATCCTCCTCGTCGCGAGCCTGCCGCTCGCGCACTGGCTCACGTTTTCCCGTCGTCGCTGGACGTTCCTGATCGAATCGGTGGTCTCGCTGCCGCTCGTCCTGCCGCCGACGGTGATCGGGTTCTACCTCCTGATGGCGATGGGATCGAGGAGCCCGATTGGACGATGGTGGATGGCGTGGACGGGACACGGGCTGGCGTTCACCTTCGAGGGACTGATCGTGGCGTCGGTGCTATACAGTCTGCCGTTCGCCCTCCAACCGATCGCCGCCGCGTTTGCGCAGGTGGAGCCCTCGCTGCGCGAGGCTTCGGTCACGCTCGGCGCGTCCAGCCTGCGCACCTTCGTGCGCATCACGCTGCCCTTGTCGATCGAAGGCGTGATTGCCGGTCTCGTCCTCAGCTTCGCGCACACCGTCGGGGAGTTCGGCGTGGTGCTCATGGTCGGCGGCAATCTGCCTGGCATCACCCGCACGGTGTCGATTGCGATCTACGACCACGTTCAGGGGTTGCAGTACCGCGAAGCCAATGTCACCGCCCTGGCGCTGCTCGCGTTCTCGTTCGTGGTGCTGCTGGCCGTCTACGGACTCCGCCGCAGGCCTCTTGCGGCCGCGCCGCTCGCATGACGATTGCCGCCGACATCAGAAAGCGTCTCTCGCCGCGGTTTGCGTTGGACGTCGGGTTCGCGGCTCCGGCCGGCATCACGATTCTCTTCGGCGCCTCCGGATCCGGAAAGACGACCGTGCTCCGCTGCCTGGCAGGTTTGACGCGACCCGACGCGGGCCGTATTGCCGTCGGGGACCGCGTGCTGTTCGATGGCGAAGCCGGCATCGACGTCGCGGTCCAGCAGCGGCGCGTCGGCTACGTCTTCCAGCAGCTCGCGCTCTTTCCGCACCTGTCGATCGAGCAGAACATCGGCTACGGCCTGAGTGGCCTGTCGCCGCACGATCGGCGGCATCGCGTCGCCGGCATCGCCGAGTCGTTTCGTATCACCGATATCCTCGGTCGAAAGCCTGCTCATGTGTCGGGCGGTGAACGTCAGCGCGCCGCGCTGGCCAGGGCGCTCGTGACGGATCCCTCGCTGCTGCTGCTGGACGAGCCGCTGTCCGCGCTCGACCACGCCATCCAGTCGAGGATCATGGACGATCTGCGGCGCTGGAACGAGGCTCGCCGCATTCCAGTGCTCTACGTGACGCACAGCCATCGCGAGGCGTTCGCGCTCGGAGATCGTGTCGTCGTGCTCGAGAACGGACGACTGCTGGCGGCCGGCTCGCCGCACGAGGTGCTGGATCATCCATCACATGGCGTGCTCGCGAGCCTGGCGGGATTCGAGAACGTGTTCGACGCAACCGTCCTCGAACGGCGAGAGCGCGCCGGGACGATGCAGTGCCGGCTGCGGGATTCGACGACCGAGCTCGAGGTCCCGCTCACGCGGGCCGAGGTTGGCGACACGATTCGCGTGGCCATTCGCGCGGGCGACATCCTGGTGGCCAACCGCGACCCGCAGGGATTGAGCGCGAGGAACGTGCTCCGCGGAACGCTCGTTGACCTCACCGCACAGGGGCCGACCATGATTGCAACCGTAGACGCGGGCCCGCCGTTCATCGTGCATCTCACTCCGGGCGGCGTGGAGTCGCTCGGCCTCGTCCGTGGTCAGCATCTGTGGCTGATCATCAAGACCTACTCGTGCCGCATCGTGGCGGAGTGATACGATTCGACGCCGTTCCTTCACCCCATGGCACTGCTGACCGTCCGGGAGGCCGCACAACGACTCGGCGTCGGGTACTCGACGCTGAAGCAGTGGATTTACAGCGGCAAGGTGCGCACGACGACAACCGCCGGCGGCCACCATCGCATCGCCGACGCTGAAATCGATCGGCTGATCGCGCGCGGCAACCCCTCTGCTCCTGCCGCGAGACGCATGCCAGTACGGAGCGGCCTGATCGTGGCGCTCAGCGGCCGGAATCGGCTGCGCGGATTTGTCGAGGAAGTGCGCGTCGACGGACTGCTCGGTCAGGTGCGGCTCCGCATCGGCGATCAGACGCTGACGGCGGTGATCACCGGCGACGCCGTAGACGAACTGAAGCTGCGTCGCGGCGACCATGCCGTAGCGATCATCAAGTCGACCGAAGTCATGATCGCCCGCGAAGCGGAGCTGCCGGTCGGAGGACGTCGAGAGGGCTCTCGACGCAGAGCTCGGCGAAAGTAGTACGTCTCGTTTGAAGTAGGCAGTAGGCAGCAGGCAGAACGTGCTGCGTTCGCTGCCTACTGCCTACTATGTATTACGGCGACAGCAGGGCTACAAACGGAGCATTGAACGTGATCTGCTCGTGATTGTCATCCTCCCCCATGAATATCGTCTGCGCGTAATGCGGCCTCGGGATAGCGCTGCACCAGCGTGTGTGAAGAGTCACGGAGCTGTTGCCGTTCACGCTGAAGCTGTTCTCGTTCTTGTTCACATATCGGCCGTCAAAGAAGTTGTAGCGCTTGGTGATCTTGACGGCGATACCGGTATCTGTCGCGACAATCTGGTCGTAGTACCACGTGTACCTGTTGTCGCGGCAGGAGTAGGTGCCGACAGGCTTTCCATCGTGGCGAACGCCGTCATTCGGCTCCGGATCGACCTTGACGTGCATCCGCTGATGCGTGCTCGGAAAACCAGGGACGGGAACCCCTGGCAGAGCGCGTGGGAAACCGTCCGGCGGCCACGGACTCCATCGTGTTCCGGGCGCAGGTGGCGGCGGTGGGGGCTCGTTTTCGTCCAGGGGCCGGAAGTTCGCTGCTCCGGACGCCGGCGTCTCGTCAACCAGAGTTTCGAATATTTCCCTCACGGTCTGCTGACCGCCGGAGGCGGAAGTCATCAGGCTCGGCGACGTAGGCAAGTTCTGCTGACCGCACGAAACGACCATCAGCGCGGCCAGCGCGACCACAATCATCGGAAAGATGAAACGGGGGGACGTCAACCACATTCGCTACTGCTCCTATGAAACCCGAATTTGAAACCCGAATTCTTCGCTCGTCGGTTCCGGGCATCACCCCCGCAAAAGGTGAACCATGAGCTGAAGCGAGCAAACGCCCCTCGATTCAACGCATAGTGAAAACAGATGGGCAGTCAGCCGGAGCTTTTGGGTGGCTCAAGTGCGATAAGAGAGAAAAGTAGTCCGATGAGCAGGCAGCATGAGCTTCGGCGGATCAGTCAAGGGCTCTGCCCGTGATACCCCGGCAGAGCCCTTGCCTGATTAGCGCAGTGTCTTCTTGGCGCGCTTCGCGCGCCGAGCCGGGCGCCGGTGCGGACGTCGGACGAGGCGACGCCCTTGCATGTGGTGGTTCCGGGCTCGGAAGTCGAGCGCATGGGAGGATCTGAAACTATGCGATTCATGATCGCATCTATGGCCGTGCTTGGAATTGCGATTGGCATGTCAGCGCTGCCAGCCCCGCACTGGACGGCCGTTGGTGGCGGAACCGTTATCGAAGCGGCTCAGCAGCAGCCCGACACCCCGGGCAAGGTGAACATCGACATCGACATCAACAAAAGGGGTGGTGGTGGCGCCTGGTGGAACAATCCGATGTGGGTTGCCATCGGCGTCATCGGGATCGTCCTCCTCGTCGTCATTGTCGCGATGATCGCGCGCGGAGGGGGAACGACGGTCATCAAAGAGTAGGGATCGCGGCAAGT
>DASYQV010000339.1:0-5015 GCA_036005125.1 Vicinamibacterales bacterium | reverse complement strand
CCGCATACCGCCGTCCGCGACGACGTGAGCCAGAACCTGGATGCATTGGATCAGCTCATGGTGAAGTTCCACCCCGACCTGTTGTTCGTCGAAAGCGGGGGCGACAATCTCGCGGCCCAGTTCAGCCGCGAGCTGGCGGACTTCACGATCTATGTCATCGACGTGTCGGGCGGCGACAAGATCCCGCGCAAAGGCGGGCCCGGCATCACACAGTCGGACCTGCTCGTCATCAACAAGACCGACCTGGCGTCGCTCGTCGGCGCGGATCTGGACGTCATGGCGCGCGACTCGCGGCGGATGCGCGGAAGCGGTCCCTTTCTGTTTGCCCAGGTCACGAAGGGCATCGGCGTCCGCGAGATTGCCGATCACATCCTGTCGACCTGGACGCGCGCGGTTTCATACACGTAGGCGGGGGGGTAGACCGGCTTATTCATGATTCATGATTCATGATTCTTGATTTCCGATCGGGCCCCCGAATCGAGAATCGAGAATCAAGAATCAAGAATTGACGTCACGCGTGGCCCAGGAAACGCCGATACGCCTCGTTCCCTTCGTCGAACTGAAACCGATAGCCCAGACCCGCGAGGAACCCCTCGAACGCGGATTGGTCGGCATCGGGCACCTCGAAGGCCGCGAGGACACGGCCGAAGTCGGCGCCATGGTTCCGGTAGTGGAACAGGCTGATGTTCCAGCGGCCGCCGAGCGCATCGAGAAACTGGAGCAGCGCGCCGGGACGCTCGGGGAATTCAAAGCGGCAGACCCGCTCGGCCGTGACATGCGGCGATCGGCCGCCGACCATGTGCCGCACGTGCAGCTTCGCCATCTCGTTCCCCGACAGGTTCGCGGTTTCGTACCCTTGTGAGCCCAGCTCCGCCGCGACGCGCTCGCCGTCGTCCCGCGACCGCGTGGCTATCCCCACGAAAATCTGCGCCTGTTCGCGTCCACTCAGCCGGTAATTGAATTCCGTGACGACAACACGACCGAGCGCCGCGCAGAATTGACGGAACGCACCGGGCCGCTCGGGAATGGTCACCGCGAGCAGGGCCTCACGACCCTCGCCGAGCTCGGCGCGCTCGGCGACGAACCGCAGCCGATCGAAATTCATGTTCGCCCCGCTCAGGACCGCCGCGAGGCACTGTCCGCGCCCGTCTCCGCGCTCGACGTAGGCTTTCAATCCCGCGAGCGCCAGCGCGCCGGCCGGCTCGACGATCGTTCGGGTGTCGTCGAAGATGTCCTTGATGGCGCCGCAGATTTCGTCGTTGTTGACGCGGATGATCTCCGCGACCGTCGATTGCACGATCGGAAACGTATGTTCGCCCACCCGCTGGACGGCGACGCCGTCGGCGAACATCCCGACGGCATCGAGCGTGATGCGTCGTCCCGCCGCAAGCGACTGCGCCATGGCGTCGGCATCAACCGGCTCGACGCCGACGACGCGGATTTCCGGTGCAACCGCATGGACGTAGGCGCCGATTCCAGCAATCAGCCCGCCGCCGCCAACCGGCACGAAGATCGCCGCGAGATTGCCGGGACGCTGGCGCACGAGCTCGACGCCGATCGTGCCCTGGCCGGCGATGACCATCGGATCGTCGAAGGGATGCACGAACACCATTCGGCTCCCGGCCGCGAGCATCTCGCTGTGGCGCTGCGCGTCCGCGTAGTGATCGCCTTCGAGCACGACCTCGGCGCCGAGACTCCGTACCGCATCGACCTTGATCTCCGGCGTCGTCTGCGGCATGACGATGACGGCCCGGATGCCGAGGCGCTTCGCGGAATAAGCGACTCCCTGCGCGTGGTTGCCGGCGCTCGCGGCAATGACGCCGCGGGAACGCTCCTCGTCTGAGAGGCGGGCAATCCGGTTGTAGGCGCCGCGAATCTTGAAACTGAAGACCGGCTGCAGATCCTCCCGCTTCAGCAGGACATCGCAGCCGGTCTGTTGTGACAGACGCGGTGCAATGTCCAGCGGGGTCTCTCGCGCGACCTCGTACACACGGCTCGTCAGAATCTCACGCAACAGTCTGTCCATCGCAGGTCGTCAGTTGCGCTTCGGAGCCGGACGGAGTGCGTTATGCGGCTGCCAACGCGAAGGTGTACCGATTGCGAGCCCGCATAACGGACTAGGCGCGCGAAGCGCGCCAAAAGATACTGGTCGAACTAGTCAAGGGCAGAGCCCTTGACTAGTTCTCTTTTGGAGCCGCATCACGCGCCAACTCCTTGTAGATGATCTCGACGTTGGCTTTCGCCTGCCGCATATCATAGCCGGCGAATGTGCCGGGCAATGACAGCGTCGCGTATGCCTCGGCCGCGCTCTTGCCCTGTGCAATCGCGGTGCGGACCGCTTCGAGAAACGCGCGGTTGAACTCCGCGTACTCCTGAAGATCATTCCAGCTCTGGACGTCGCCCAGCGCGCTTCGCGGAGCCCCCGGCGGCGGCCCCGGGTCGTGTCCAGCCACGACGCGGGTCACGCCTTTAATCTCGCGGAGCGCCCGGTCGAGAGTATCCGGAAAGGCGACTCCACTCCCGCCATTGGCCGCGTCAATCACCGGCGCAGAGGCCTTCAACGGGAACAGATCTCCAAAGTATGCAATCTCATGCCCCGGCAGTACCACGACGAGATCCCCGTTCGTGTGGCCCGGGCCGAAGTAGTAGAGATCAATGCGATCCCGCCCGTCGAACAGCGACATCTTCTCCCCGACGGTTTTGTTGGGCAGAAACTTCGCATTGCGCCCCGCGAAGGCGTCCATCTTCTGCATGGCCGCCCTGGTCCGTTTGTGCGCGATGATGCTGGCCACAGTTGGCAGCGCGACATTGCCGCCGGTATGGTCGATGTGCGCGTGCGTGTTGATGATCGTCGTGATCGGCCGATCGGTCACGAGGCCGACCGCATCGACGACGGCCTGGGCCAGGGGCGATGTCTTGCTGTCGATGAGGACGACGCCGTCGTCGCGAACGAGCGCGATGCTGTTGCCGGCGCCGTACAACAGATACAGCACCGCGCCCCTGCTCAGTAACTGGATTCGGACCCCCGGCGGCGCGCTCCGCTGGGAGGCCACGGTCGGAACCGACAGGACGCCAATCGCGAGGATCCCGGACGCTGCGATGAGCTTTCTCGACCTCATTTCCCGTCGGCAGCTAACGACGCGCAGATGATCTCTTCGTCGTTGCGGGCGTAGATATGCCGGTTCGCGTAGGCGGGCTCCGACCAGTTCAAGGCGCCCAGCGCCCGCCGGCTGGTGGGGGTGGTGGTCGGCTTGATCAACTGCGTCCGGCTGATTTCCTTGTAGCCATCCGGGCTCGGCGCCACGATGACGAGCTCGCCGCGGTCATTATTGATGAACAGGCGATCGCGGTGCTGGACGATGAAGGCCGATGCCCACCGGGTACGCTCTTTGGTAAGCGCCTGCGATTCCCAGATACGTTCCCCGGTCTTCGCGTTCAGGCATCGAAACTGGCCGTAGCTGCAGACTCCGTACACATGATTCCCGACGATGACCGGTGTGCCGTTGACCGAATGGAGACCGTCGGTCTGAATCTCGCTGTCGCTCTGGCCTCTCCAGACCACCGTCGCAGCCGGTTTCGTCTCGTCGAGGCGGAGCATCAGCGGTCCGTTGTAGAAGTTCGTGAAGAACAGCATCGAGCCGCTGCGTACGGGCGTCGAGATCGACATGCTCGCGCCGACGTTGTACGGCTGCTGCCAATAGACCTTGCCCGTGACGGGATCGAGGGAGGCGACGGCCCCGTGGTAATAGATGATCAACTGCCGCACGCCGCCGGCCTCGATGATGATCGGTGAGGCCACGCCCACCTCGGAGTTCGTGGGCAGCGCGCGCCAGATTTCTTTCCCAGTCATCTTGTCGAACGCCACCATCCTGGCGTCCGGGTGGCCGCCGACGAGCGCGATCAGGCGATTGCCGTCGACGAGCGGCGAGCTGGCGAAGCCCCACGCGGTGAGCTCGGCGCCGTACTCGGCCACGAAGTCTCTCTTCCAGACTACCTCGCCGGTCTCGGCGCGCAGGCAGAACAGCTTGCCGTCAGCGCCGGCGAAGTACACGCGGTCGCCGTCGGCCGTCGGTGTCGCGCGAGGCCCGATTGGGTGGTAGATGCCCGGATACCTGACCGGCCATTCCTGCGTCCAGAGGATTCGGCCGGTCTTCTCGTCGAGCGCCAGCGCGCGCTCGGTCCCTCCTGGCTTCTTCCCTTCGATGAAGTCCATGACGTACACGCGGGCGTTGGCGACCGACGGTCCCGAGAAGCCGCTGTGGATCGGCGTGCGCCAGAGGACCTTCAGGCCGGCTTCCGGAAATCGCTCCATGATTCCGGTCTCGGTCCAGATGGCCTGGCGGCCTTTGCCACGGAATTCCGGCCAATCCTCCGCTCCGAGACTCACTCCCGCAAGCAGGAGCAAGAGGATTCCGGCTAACCAGCCGAGGGTTCTGCCCCTTGATATCCCGGCAGCAGCCCTCGGCTGGTCAGCCGAACGTCCGTTTGGCGCGCTCCGCGCGCCTGGTCCGTTATGCGGTCCGGCAACGGGGGCCAAAGCGCGGTTGGGATCCGCATAACGGACTACGAAACGTCCTCGTTCGCGCGTTCGCATGTGTCCTCCCATAGAGGCGACCGGCGGCCATTCTACTCCGTCCTCGCTCGAACGCCGGATGCGCACGAGCGCGACGCATCGCCCGTGTCGAATGGCGCAACGATCGCGCGGGGTGCGCGTGGTAGCGGAAGTTATTGCGTTAATCTGCGCGGGCAGGACTTACGTGAACGTGCACAGCTCGAAGTTCACTCCTGGCGAGATCCGCAGCCAGATCAAGAATCGCGACGGCGATCACCACGAACACGACAATCACTGACGAAGCCGTACGCAGGCCGGGTGTTTAGACCCGGCATGGGCCGCGGGGCCGCATCTAAAGATGCGGCCTACGTACGAAGATGCGGCCTACGTTCGAACCAACGTATCGACCCTGCCTGTGCTGTCGCCGAATGACTCGAGGTGCACGCCCAGCGTGTCGAGGATC
>DASYQV010000338.1:0-11492 GCA_036005125.1 Vicinamibacterales bacterium | reverse complement strand
TCTCCGCCGGCTGTGGAGGACAGAGGAGGCAAACGATGACGAAACTCGCTCGGGATGTCATGACGCCAAACCCGGCGTGTTGTGGGCCGAACGCGACGCTGGATGAGGTCGCCAAGCTCATGGTGGCGAACGATTGCGGGGAAATTCCGGTAGTGGACGCGACCGAGCAGCCAATCGGGGTCGTCACTGATAGAGATATCGTCTGCCGCATGGTTGCCGAAGGAAAGAACCCGATGGCATATACCGTCGAGTCATGCATGTCTCAACCGGTCGTGACGGTGCCCGCCGACGCAACGCTCGACGAAGTCATCTCGACGATGGAGAAGCATCAGATCAGACGCGTACCGGTGGTGGATGAACGCGGGAGTTGTGCGGGAATCGTGTCCCAGGCCGACATCGCGTGGAGCAGCCGCGAGCACAACGTCGCGGAACTGGTGCGCGAGGTATCGCGCGATACGGGGCGCGAGTCGCGGTGACCAGCGCCGCGCGCTTCTGCGCGTGATGTCGCGCTGGCCGTTCAGCCGCGTTTTTCGAGGCGCTCCTTCAGTTCCTCGCGTTCGCGCTGAGACGGCCGCTCGGCATCATGCTTCGGATCTTCCGGATACTGATGCTCGCCGCGGCGGTCCGATTCGTAGCGGTCCTTGTCCTTTTCCGGGTGTGGCGGACGTTCGCGCATAAAGTAGTCCTCCAATCACCCGATGGTGCAAGCGGTATTCCGGTGAACGGCCGCTGAGATTCACGGATGCTGAGCTCCTCCGGGCACAACGCTTGAACACACGAAAAGGAGGCTTCGGTCGTGGCTGACAATTCGACCTTCAGGCAGAGTCACGATGCGATGCGCGTCAGCGCCACCCGGCCGGTACACGGTCCCGCCTCGACTGACACGTTGGCGGCATCCGGCGGTCTCGAGCTGCGCGGCGCTCCCGAGAAGCTGCCGCCTCGCACGATGCGTGAACCAATTCCGGGCGAACGCGAGCGCGACACGCTGCTCGGCACTCAGCCCGGGGCGGTCGGCGGCGTCGGCTTTGGCGTCGATCTGCCGTACACCGATCTCGAGAAAACGATGGATATGCAGACCAGCCACGAGCACGAGATAGAGGGCGGCGGCGCGGACAGTCAACGCAGTCACCAGCGCAAATGAAAGAGGGCGTGACACATGGCACACGACCGAACGAGACCCGGCAACCGCCCTGTTGAACAGCAGGAGCGTTCGCCCGCCGACGTCGAGGCGACCCGTCTGGATCGCATAGCCATCAGCGGTCCGGGCGCGGCGGACTTTCTGACCGCTCAGAGCGGACTCGATACCCCCGAGAGTGGTGGGAAAGGCACGGCGCAGACGCGCGCGGAAGGACCGCTGGACGACCCGCAGCGGCTCGTGCCCCGGCTCGGCCCAGACACCGAGGCATATCCGAGCGAGGGGAGACCTGAGGAATCGATAACGGGAGCGCAGAGCGGTACGATTGGCGGAGGCGGCGCCGAGGCGCACAATCCATCACCGGTGCGGGCGACAGGCGTCGACGATCCGACTGTTTCAACGGAGAAGCCATAGAAAAGTGTAGAAGTGGAAAGTGGAAAGTGGAAAGTTGAAACCGTCCCCGCGGACCGGGATACATGCGCACTTTCCACTTACTTTTCCACTTTCCACTTTCCACTTTTCCACTTTCCGAGGAGCACGTGTTGGACGGAAACGAGCGGCCCTTTCGAGATCGCCGCGAGGGGGGTGCCGCGCTGGCGATGAAGCTCGGTCAGTACGCCAACCGTCCTGACGTCATCGTCCTGGCGCTGCCGCGAGGGGGCGTGCCGGTGGGGCACGAGGTGGCAGCGTCGCTTGGCGCGCCGCTCGATGTCTTCCTTGTCCGCAAGCTCGGCACACCAGGCCACCGTGAGCTTGCCATGGGCGCAATTGCGTCCGGCGGCGTCCGCGTGCTCAACGACGACGTTGTCCGCTGGTACGGGATCCCGGAAAAAGCCATCGATGCGGTCGCGCGTGACGAGCAGGCGGAGCTCGAACGACGTGAGCGCGAGTACCGTCGAAACCGTCCGCCGCGCGATCTCAGCGAGCGGATCGTCATTCTGGTCGATGATGGACTCGCAACCGGTTCGACGATGCGGGCGGCGGTAGAAGCCGTGAGGCAGCAGAAGCCGGCGCGGGTTGTCGTGGCGGTCCCCGTCGCGGCCAGCGAGACGTGCCGGGAGTTCCAGCGAGTGGCCGACGAAATCATCTGTGCGAAGACGCCCGATTCGTTCTCGGCGGTGGGGCAGTGGTACGTGGATTTTTCGCAGACGACCGACGACGAAGTCCGTACGCTGTTAGAGGACGCTCATGAATAAATCGCTTACAGGATTGGAAGAGTCCGTCATCATTTCCGTCGACCAGGCTCGTCTGGGCGCCGACCTTCATGTGCCCGCCGATGCCGCCTGCATCGTCATCTTCGCGCACGGCAGCGGCAGCAGCCGCTTCAGCACGCGGAACCGCGCCGTGGCGGACCACCTCAACCATCATGGCATTGCCACGCTCCTCGTGGATCTCCTCACCAGCGAGGAAGAGAAAGTCGACGCTCGCACGCGCGAGTTCCGCTTCGACATTCCACGACTCGCCGAGCGCGTCGGCGCGGCCGCAGGCTGGGTGCGTCATCACAAGGATCTGCAATCGCTCCCCGTCGGATGTTTCGGCGCGAGCACAGGCGCCGCAGCCGCGCTGATCGCGGCGGCCGAACATCCCGACATCGTACGGGCGGTCGTCTCTCGGGGCGGTCGTCCGGACCTGGCGGGGCAGGCGCTGCAACGGGTGCAGGCGCCCACGCTGCTCGTGGTTGGGGGCGACGACGAGCCGGTTATCGAGCTGAATCGGGAGGCGATGCGGAAGATGAGCTGTGAGGTGCGGCTCGAGATCGTCCCGGGCGCGACGCACCTGTTCGAGGAACCGGGTACTCTCGAACGCGTGATGGAGCTCGCGACCGAGTGGTTTGATACGCGGCTCAAGGCTTGAGTCGTCCGAGTCGTAGGCCGCATCTTTAGATGCGGCGGGCAAGTGCCGGCTCTAAAAGACCCGGCCACCCGGCCTACGTACGCCTTTTCAGGCAGGCTCGGGAGTCACGCGCAGAGCGAGGAAATCGACGCCTCGCAGCACGCCAAGCTCGGCCACCGTGCTCGCACGATCGCCGGTGAGCACGCGATGCAAATCGTCGGTGCGCTCTATAGGTTCCCCATTGAAGCTGACAACCAGATCCCCGCTCGCGACGCCCGCGCGCGCTGCCGGCCCCTTCTCGACGACCTCCACCACGAGCACACCGGATGACGCTGGCAAGTGATGATGCCGCACCACGCGCCGTGGCAGCGGCACGTCCTGCCCGGCGATTCCGAGATAACTCCGCCTCACACGTCCTTCGCTGAGCAGTTGCGGGACGACAAGACGAGCGGTTTCGGCGCTCACCGCAAAGCTGATCCCCTGCGCGGGCACGATCACCGCCGTATTGATGCCGACCACTTCACCGCGCGTATTGACCAGTGGCCCGCCGGAGTTGCCCGGGTTCAGCGCGGCATCCGTCTGCACGAGTCCCGTCATCAGGCGACCGGTCCGCGCCCGCAGCGAGCGGCCCGTCGCGCTCACGACCCCTGCGGTAACCGTGTGCTGGAACCCGAAGGGGTTGCCAATCGCAATCACAATCTGGCCGGGCCGCAGCCGTCGCGAATCGCCAAACGGCGCCACGTGCAGATCGGTCGCGGAAATCTTCAGGACCGCGAGATCGGTATCGGGATCGACGCCAAGCGTCGAGGCCGCGCACGATCGTCCATCCGGCAACGTGACCGTCAGCTGCTTCGGCCCCCCTTCGACCACGTGGCTGTTGGTCAACACGAGCCCGTCGGGCGCGAAGACGAATCCCGACCCGATGCCGCCGCCGCGCCGCCGCGACCCATGCTCGGCGTCGACCTTGATAACCGCGCCGGCCACCGTGTCAACCGCATCGGTGACGGCCCGGGAATATGCGTCGAGGAGATCGCTGTCTGTTACCTGCACGGATGAACCTCAAATGGTAATCAAGCCCCGGCGCAGCCCGCGGCGGATGGCCTCGGCGCGGGTCGACACGCCGAGCTTGCCGTAGATGGACGCCACGTGAAACTTCACGGTGTGATCGCTGATGCCGAGGCGCGCCGCGATCGCCCGGTTCGTCAGCCCCTCGGCCAGCCACTCGAGCACCTCGCGTTCGCGCGCCGTAAGCGTCTCGTAACCGGGGTCCTCGTGATCGTCGTCACGCTCGAACACGAACGCGTCGGCCGACGGTTCGATGCCGGCCGCCTCGTCCAGGGTCTCGGCCTCACCCGCCACACGGACACCATCGGATTCGAGCGCCGCGCGAAGCCGCGCGCGTACGGCGGCCCGTGGGGAGACGATTACGATCGAGGGCGGCTCAGCCATTCATTCCCGCGGTCTCTCGCCGACGACAACCGTCACCCGTTGCAGGACGCCACCGCGCAACACGTCCAGAGCCGCCGAAGCATCAGGTGCAGTGGCTGCCAATGCATCCTGCAGATCGTCCGCGTCTTCGATCGGTTGCTCGTTGAAGCCGACGACGACATCGCCAACGAGCAACCCCGTCCGATCGGCTGCGCCTCCGGGCGCCATGCTGACGATCAGCACTCCGCGCTCGCCACGACCGGCGCGCTGGCGCTCGGGAAGGCGGACGGGCTGAATGCCGATGCCGAGGTATCCTCGCTTGACACCCTGGTTGGCTGCCAGAGCACCGGCGATCTCCCACAGCGACGCCGACGGAATCGCGACGGGGAAGCCCCGCAGCAGGGCGCTGGTCGTCATTCCTAAGACGCGTCCGGCCGTGTCGACGATGGCGCCGCCCGACGTCCCCGGTCGAGCGGCTGCATCGGTGCGGATGACCTGCGGCAGCGCGATGCCGCGGCCCGTCCGCAACGGTCCTCCGATGGCAGATATCACGCCAACACCCGCGGAAATGCCGCCGCTCCCGGTTCGCGACAGAGACATCACGAACGCGCCGACACGAACCGCGTCGCTGCGCTCCGGTTCACCGGTCTTGAGCCCAGGCACGCGAAGGACGGCCACGTCGGTGGCGGCGTCGCGGCCGGCAAGGGTAGCGGGGTAGCGGGTTTCGTCCACCTGGACGGCGAGCTGCTCGTCGCGCTCGAGCGTGTGATCGGCGGTCACCACGAGCTCGGGCGCGAAAACGAGGCCGCTCGATGGACGTCGTGGACGGCCGTGGACGGACACCACGAACGCAGAAGTCCGCTCGACGAGGTCCGTAAGGGTGGTTGAAAACGACGTAAGAGAGAACGTTTCAGCAGACATGCTGTAGATCTACCGCGTTCGCGCCCGGGTGGGGATCAGCCGAATGGGCAGGTGTTATGTGTCGTTCCTGGTTCCACGTTCCAGGTTCTGCGTTCGTGTTCCGGTTCGAGGTTCGGTTCAGAACCCAGAACGCAGACCCGGGAACCGGGAACGACAGATTCACCACCCATTTGCCATAGAATCCCCCCGGTGACGCCGTTGGAGACCTTCCCGGATGCTGCGGCGACGTTTCGAAACCTGCTCGAGCGGATTTCCGCGATTACATACGTTCGGCTGCCGCACGACCCGAAGCGAGCGATCCATTTCAGCCCGTCGCTCGAGACCGTGCTGGGTCTGACGCCTGAGGCGTGCGCCGCAGACCCGGGCGTCTGGATCGCGCGCCTCCACCCCGATGATCGCGAGCGGGTCGTCGATGAGTTCGACCGCGCGCACGCAACACTGGAGCCGCTCTCGAGCGAATACCGCGTCGGCGATGGACAGGGCCGTGTCCGTTGGTTTCGGGACGAGGGGGAGTGGGTGCGCAATCAGGCTGGTCACGTCGCCTGGCTGTACGGCGTCCTGATCGAGATTACGGATCGCGTCGTGGCCGAGCAGGCATTGCGTCGGCTCCAGCGGCAGATCGCGACCGAGCATCAGATTGCCCGTCAGCTCGCCGAAACGTCGAACCTGCGCGAGGCGGGTACACGCTTGCTCCACGCGCTCGCCCAGCTCGTTGGCGCAGACGTGGCAGCGCTCTGGGTCCCCGAGGGCGATGCCCTTCAGGCCGTGGCGGTCTGGGCACGTGACGACCGGACCTTCGCGCCGTTCCTGCAGGCATCCGTGACATGCAAGTTGGCCCGCGGCGAAGGCCTGCCGGGTCGTGTGTGGAGGAATCGCGCCGCAACGGTCATCGCGAACCTCCGGCTTGACACGAACTTTCCACGAATTCGGAGCGCCGAGTCCGTGGGATTGACGTCGGCGATTGCGATGCCCGTCGCCGTCGGCGATGAGTTTTTCGGCGTGATGGAGTTCTTCGGCCTCCGGCCGCTCGAGCCCGATGAGGACCTGCTGACGTCGCTCAGCGCGATCGGACACGACATCGCATTATCGGCGCGGCGAACCATCGCCGAGACGGAGGTGGCGCGGCTCAACCGCGACCTGCGGCACCACGTTGCGGACCTGCGCCAGGCAAGTCAGTTGAAGGACGAGTTTCTTGCCACGCTCTCGCACGAGCTGCGAACGCCCGCCAACGCGGTCCTCGGGTGGTTGCGGATGATCAGCGCCGGGGCGGTCGAGCGGGAAGACTGGCCGCGGGCCATTGCCGCAATCGAGCGAAACGCCCGCGCGCAGGCGCAGCTGATCGACGACCTGCTCGATATTTCGCGCATCGGGTCGGGCCAGATGCGGCTCGACCCGTCGACCTTCGATCTCGGGGCGCTCCTCGTTTCCCTGGTCGACGGACTCCGGCCGCTGGCCGAGTCGCGCCGGATTCAGCTCGAGGTCTCCGTCGAGCACGACGTGCCGATGGTCGTGGGCGATCCACGGCGGATCCAACAGGTCGCGATCAACCTGCTGAACAACGCCCTGAAGTTCACACCCGCGGGCGGCCGCGTCGTCCTGCGCGCGGGACGCGACTCGGCGGTGGTGGAGTTCGCCGTGTCCGACACGGGCATCGGCATCACACCGGAATTTCTTCCCCAGGTGTTCGAGCGTTTCCGCCGGGACTCGAGCCGCGGGGGCGAGCCGGGCGGCCTCGGGCTCGGGCTTGCCATAGCCCGCCATCTGGTCGAGCTGCACGGCGGCACGATTTCGGTAGAAAGCGGCGGACCAGGCACGGGCGCGACGTTCCGCGTGCGGTTGCCGACGTCAGGCCGGTGACGTGGCCACGACGGCCACGAAGGTTCGGCCACGAAGGGCACGAAGATCACGTTCAGTGACTGAGCTACCCGTTCCCACGTGGCGCGAGGCGGCGGCCGGAGACGCGCCGCTGCTCCTGGAGATGATGCGCGAGTTTTACGCGGCCGAGGACCTGTCATTCGACGAGGCGCGCGCCAGCCGCGCCCTCGCAGAGCTCGTCGGCAACCGGGCGCTCGGTCGCATCTGGTTCATCGAGACGGGTGGGCAACCTGCAGGGTATGTCGTGCTGGCGTTCGGCTTCAGCCTCGAGTTCGGCGGGCTCGACGCGTTCGTCGACGAGTTCTACGTGCGTCCGGCGTTCGAGCGGCGGGGCCTCGGGCGCGAGACGCTCGCCTTCGTGGAGCGCGAGGCGCATGTGCTCGGCGTACGGACGCTCCTCCTCGAGGTCCGCGCGGGCAACGATCGCGCGCGACTCCTTTACGAACGCGCGGGATTTCTGGAGCGAAACAACAGTCTGATGGCGAAAAGGCTCCGGACTACCGAACGCCGCGGAGCATGAGCGTGAGTATGGCGGTGACCGCGGCCAGTTGACCGATCCAGAACAGGAACGACCATTTGAGCAGCTCGAATCGCAGCTCGGCCATTTCGAGCCGCAGCTTGGCCATTTCCGTCCCAAGCCGCCGCTCAAAGCTTTCCGTCGCCAGCCGATGCGCCTCGGCGAACATCATGACCAATCCATCTGTCGCGTCGATTCCGATCTTGTCGCGCACGGGTGCAGGAACCCGGAGGGTATCCATATCTATTCTCCTTGCACCCGACCGATAGGACGACGATGGCATCGTCGTCGGTGGGTTGTCAACTGGGCGATCGTCCGCTGTGGCGATCGTCTGCGTTGGCAATCCCATGCTTGAGCCGGGCGAGGCGCCCGCTCGTTGAAAAGCCTGCCGAGCGCGTGATTGCCAGCGCGGGAGCCGCCCGAGTGATTTGGTGACACGGGCAGCAGCCCGCGTGCGACAATTTCGCTTAAGCAGTCAAGGCAACAGGTTCGTGACACATCAGAAAAAACTGGCCATTCTCGTCGGCGGGGGCCCTGCTCCAGGCATCAACAGCGTCATCAGCGCGGCGACGATCCGCAGCGAGCTGGAAGGCGTCGAGGTCGTCGGCATTCGCGACGGCTTCGAATGGATCATGCACGGCGACGTCGATCACGTGACGCCGCTGACCATCGATTCGGTGAGCCGTATCCACTTCCGCGGCGGATCCCACATCGGGATTTCGCGTGCGAACCCGACCACCAATGCCGAGTACCTCGAGAACCTCGTCATCTCGTTGTTGCGCCTGAACGTATCGATGCTCATCACGATTGGAGGCGACGACACGGCGCTGTCGGCGATGAAGCTCGAGGAGCGCGCCAACGGTCGCATTCACGTCGTGCACGTGCCCAAAACGATCGACAACGATCTCGACCTGCCGGGCTACGTCGATACGTTCGGCTACCAGACGGCACGGCATCACGGCGTGGAGATCGTCAAGAACCTTATGGTCGACGCGAAGACCACCTCGCGCTGGTACTTCGTCATTGCCATGGGCCGCAAGGCCGGGCATCTGGCGCTCGGCATCGGCAAGGCGGCCGGCGCGACGCTCACGCTGATTCCGGAGGAGTTCGCGGATCAACGCATCCGGCTGAAGACCGTAGTCGACACGCTCGTCGGGGCGATCATCAAGCGCCTCAGCTACGGCCGGCGCGACGGCGTGGCGGTCATCGCCGAGGGGCTCGTGCTCGGCATCGATCCGAGCGACCTGGCCCACCTCGAGGAGATCGAGCGCGACGCGCACGGCCACGTCCGGATTGCCGAGGTGAACATCGGCGAAATCCTCAAGGCGCAGGTACAGCGGCGGCTCAAGGAGTTCTCGATCAAGACGACGATCGCAGCCAAGAACATCGGGTACGAACTGCGGTGCGCCGACCCGATTCCCTTCGACATGGAGTACACGCGGGATCTCGGCTACTGCGCGGCGAAGTACCTCCTCTCCGGCGGGAACGCCGTGATGATCACGATGCAGGGAGGCAACTTCGTGCCGGTGAGGTTCGACAAGCTCATCGACCGCGAGACCGGCCGCGCGCGCGTGCGGATGGTCGACATCCATTCGACGCGCTACGGCATCGCGCGCCGCTACATGATCCGCCTGCGCCGCGACGACTTCGAGGACCCGCACGAGCTGGCGAAATTTGCGGCAACGGTGGGCCTGTCGCTGCAAGAGTTCCGGGAGCAGTTCGAGTCCCTCATCGATGCCGAGCCGCCGCGGCTGGTGGTCGACGTGGACCAGCGCGGGCTGGCCGGCGAGAAGGCTGCCACGTAAGAAGGCGGAGGGCTCAGGGCCTGCCATGATTGCGACGCGGTTGCGACGTCGGCTCCGGAGCGTCGATCGACAGCTTCGGATGGCGCGCGTCGTGGCGAAAGCGCTCGCTTCACACCAGCACCCGATCCTCGCGCAGATCGTTCCGACCCGGCGTTGCAACCTCGCCTGCGGCTACTGCAACGAGTTCGACAAGGTGTCGGCGCCGGTTCCGCTGACGAAGATGCTTCAGCGCGTCGATCGGCTTGCGGCGCTCGGGACGACCATGATCGATCTCAGCGGAGGTGAACCGCTGCTCCACCCCGACCTCGATGCGATCATCGGCCGGATCCGCCTCCATGGCATCCCGTCCGGGCTGCTGACCAACGGCTGTCTGCTGACGCCCGGGCGCATCCAGCGCTTGAATCGCGCCGGGCTCGACCGGCTGCAGATCAGTATCGACAACGTCGTCCCGGACGCGGTCTCGCACAAGAGCCTCAAGGTCCTCGAGCAGAAGCTTCGGTGGCTCGCCACGTACGCCGAGTTCGACGTGAACATCAATACCGTGGTCGGCGCCGGAACCCGGGTTCCGTCCGATGCGCTGGAGATCGCCCGACGCGCGCTGGCCCTTGGCTTCGGCACGTCGGTCGGGCTCGCTCACGACGGATCGGGACAGGTGGCGGCGCTCAACGCCGACGAGCAGCGCGTGCACGAGGACATCCTCCATCTCGGACGGGGCTTCTACTCTCACGCGCACGACACCCTCTTCCAACGGCAGCTCAGGACCGGCGTGCCGAACCTCTGGCATTGCCGGGCCGGATCACGATATCTGTACGTCTGCGAGGAGGGGCTGGTGCACTGGTGCTCGCAGCAGCGCGGCTATCCTGGCATTCCGCTCGAGCGGTACGGCGCGCAGGATCTCGAGCGCGAGTACGCGTCGGTGAAATCCTGTGCGCCCCGCTGCACGATCTCCTGCGTGCATCGGGTTGCTCTGCTGGACGATCTCCGCGAGAAGCCCTTCGAGACGCTGGAGCGCCTCACGACGGGCGAACACACACGCTTTTTCACGCCGCCGGCGAGCGTGCGGCTGCTGACCTGGATGTTCGTCACGAGCCGCCAGCGAGCGTTCTTCCGGCGGGTCGCGCGCCGGGCGCTCGGGGCAGGGTAGCGTGGACGGCGAATCGTCGAAGCTGGCCGTCGTCGACGTCGCGCCGCTCGTTGCGGGTGCGGGTGACGTCGAACGCGCCGCCCGGATGCTCAGGCGTGCGTGCCGCGAGAGCGGATTCTTCTACGTCATCGGCCACGGTGTGTCGAGCGCGCTGCAGGGGTGCCTCGAGCGGCTCAGCCGTCAGTTCTTCGATCAGGATCTCGAGACGAAGCTCGCCATCCGTATGGAACGGGGAGGCCGTGCGTGGCGCGGGTATTTTCCCGTCGGCGGCGAACTCACGCGCGGCCGGCCCGATCAAAAGGAGGGGTTGTACTTCGGCGCCGAGCTTGGGGCCGATCATCCGAAGGTCGCGGCACGCGTGCCGCTGCACGGCCGCAATCTCTTTCCCGATATCCCCGGCTTCCGGGAGACCGTTCTGGACTACATGGACGCGATGACCGGGTTGGGACACGTGCTCATGCGGGGCATCGCGCTCAGTCTGGGGCTCGAGCCGTCGTATTTCGCCGATCGCTACACGCGCGATCCGCTCGTCCTGTTCCGTATCTTCAACTATCCATCGACGCGCGACGAACCGCCGGACGAGGTGTCGTGGGGCGTCGGCGAGCACACCGACTACGGGCTGCTGACGATGCTGCGGCAGGACGATGCCGGGGGGCTGCAGGTGAAATCGCCGGTCGGCTGGATTGACGCGCCGCCCATCCCGAACGCCTTCGTCTGCAACATCGGCGACATGCTCGACCGGATGACCGGCGGCTTCTACCGATCGACGCCCCACCGGGTACGCAACCCCAGCCGCCGCGCGCGGTTGTCGTTCCCCTTCTTCTTCGACCCGAA
>DASYQV010000337.1:0-25581 GCA_036005125.1 Vicinamibacterales bacterium | reverse complement strand
GCGCCACGAAACGAAAGCCGCGTCGGCGGAGCTCCACAATCTCGTCGACGACCGGTTCACCGAAGAGCCCGATCGCCAAATCACTTCGATGAACGCGGTCACTCTGTACATCGTGGTGGTTCTCCGTCGGTCAACCCCGGCACCTCGGGTCTGCCAGTCGCGTCACCGGAGGGCCGATTCGGCATCCGGCAACCGCTGCAACACGGCCGGTCATCGGAGTGCCTTCTGGATGCTCTCGGACACGCTTTGGGGAGGGTCATTCCACAACCGCAGCATGACGATGGGCGGTAGCAGGGCGAGGCAGGCGAGAACGGTCCAGCCGAATGGGGATGTTACTCGGACTGCGGCGCCCGCGGCACACATTGCCAGAACCCAGATGGCAGCACACGCTATTTTCTTCTGTTTGAGTTGCATGATGCGAGTGTACAGACACTCGCAGGCAAAAAGTGTTCAACAGTGCACGGTGCGGGGGCACCATCGTTTCAGCCTCAGCACCCTCCGAGCCAGCGTCGCGTACGCAGCCGCGCGCGCCAGGAGAGCTTTCGCCCATGAGATTCGGTCACTGTGCGGTTGGGAACAGCGTCGAACAGGTCGTGTTCGCTATTCTGAGTGGAGACCTGGATGAATACAGAACTCGCACCGCATGAGCGCAGAGGAGTGTAGATGAACGATAACAACAATAGCGCGCGGGAAGAACGGGCGTGAACATATGCTGTTCATCATCGGCGTTTCGATCACGTTGACCGCGGTGGTCATCATCGCCAGACTGCGGGTGCCAGGGGGTGTGAACGCCGAAAACCTTGGCCGGATGAGCGAGCAGTGGCTGGGCGAGCACCGCGCATCGCACGCGACGTAAGTGCCGGCTCGAGCGCCCGACGAATGTCCGGTCGTCGCATCCGGTGAGGAAATGAAGGATGCCGTCTCGCGGAGCCCGCGATCGCTGTGACAGGACTGCTCAACCGTCTCAGAGCCCGCCCGCCATCTCCCGCTGAACGACCCTTTCGCGACGAGCTCCTCAGCATCGAGCGGCTGGAAGCGCGCGCGATGGCGCTCGCCGCGAGCTTCACGGTGGACACGAGCCTGCGGCGGCGCGCGCGCAGCATCTTTCCACGCTTCCACGACAACGCCCGCGCGTTGTACGAGGCGTACCACGCCCTCGCGGAAGACGTCCGCGGCGGCCATTTCGTCACCGGCGCGGCAGAATGGCTGCTCGACAACTTCCATCTGATCACGGCTCAGATCGTCGAGATCCGCCAGAACCTGCCACGAACGTACTATCGGAGCCTCCCGGTGCTGGCCGTCCGGAAGCAGGGTGGCCAGGCGCGTATTTATGGGGTCGCCGTCGAGCTCCTTCGCTACAGCGACAGCCGCCTCGAGGGCCAGCAGCTCACACACTTCCTCCGCAGCTACCAGCGTGTCGCGCCGTTAACAATCGGCGAGCTGTGGGCATGGCCGAGCATGCTGAAGCTCGCCCTCATCGAGAATCTCAGGCGCCTCGCGGACGAGCTGCTCGAGGCGCGTGCGGCGCGCCACGCAGCCGACGCGCACCTCTCGCACATAGAGCACGATCTCGGGAACGCGTCGGCGCCGCTTCCAGGCCACCGCCACGGTGCGTTCCTCGTGCAGCTGCTCCATCGCGGCCGTGAGTACGATCTCCGGCGGTCGCCGCTTCGGGCGGCGATCGAGGACTCGCTTGCAGCGCAGCAGACGACCGCCGAGGACATGGTGCGCGAGGAGCACCAGCGCCAGGCGGCGAGCCAGGCCTCGGTCGCCAACGCGATTACGAGTCTTCGCCTCTGTACGACCATCGACTGGCGGGAGTACGTCGAGGCGGTAAGCCTCGTCGAAGACGTGCTGAAGCGTGACCCTGGCGGCGTGTACAGCCGCATGGACTTTCTCAGCCGCGATCGTCAGCGGCAAGCGGTCGAGGAGCTGGCCTCCCGCAGCGGCGATGCGCAGATACGGGTCGCGCTCAAGGCCGTCGAGAGCGCCCGGCAGATTGCGGAAACGGCGCCCTCCGATCCGGCGGCGCATGTGGGCTATCACCTCGTCGGCCGCGGGCGAGGCGATCTGGAAGCGGATCTTGCCTATCGCCCTGCACTCCGCGATCGGATCCGCCGCGCGCTGTTCGGGCATGCGACGGCGACATATCTCGGATCGATCGGACTGCTCACGGCGCTGCTCATCGGGGGAGGCCTGTTGTACGCCCGCGCGGCGGGCGGCTCACCCCTCGAGCTCGCGATCGCATTCCTGCTGCTCGCCATTCCGGCCAGTGAAATCGCCATCGCCGTCCTCCAGCGTCTGGTGACCCGCCTCGTGACGCCCCGGCGCCTGCAGCGGCTCGAGCTCTCGGGTGGAGTGCCCGACGACGCGCGAACGATGGTGATTGTGCCCACGATGCTCACGAGCGCGTCGGGGGTCGAGGCGCTGCTCGAGCACCTGGAAGTCGTCGCGCTCGGCAACATGGATCCGCGAATTCATTTCGCAATTCTCAGCGACTTTGCCGATGCGCCGACGCGCGAGCTGCCAGCCGACCCGTCGCTCCTCGCCGCGGCCCGCGCCGGCATCGCCGACCTCAACGGCCGTCTCGGCGGCGACGACCACAGCCGCTTTTTCTTCTTTCATCGCGACCGGCAATGGAACGCGCACGAACAGGCCTGGATCGGGTGGGAGCGCAAGCGCGGGAAGATCGACGAGTTCAATCGGCTGCTCCGCGGGGCGACGGACACGAGCTTCTCGACGCAGGTGGGCGAGCTCCAGCTCCTGCCGTCGGTGCGGTACTGCATCACGCTCGACTCCGACACCCTCCTCCCCCGCCACGCCGCGCGCTCGCTCATCGGGATCATCCTGCATCCGCTCAACCGGCCGCATGTGGACCCCGGCCTCGGACGCGTGACGGCCGGCTACGGCATTCTCCAGCCGCGCGTCAGCGTGACGATGGCGAGCGCGGCGGGATCGGTGTTCGCCCGCACGTACGCCGGCCATACGGGTGTCGACCCGTACACAACGGCCGTGTCCGACGTCTATCAGGATCTGTTCGGCGAGGGTATCTTCACCGGCAAGGGTCTGTACGACGTCGACGCATTCCGTGCCGCTCTCGAGGGCCGCGTGCCGGATAACGCGCTCCTGTCGCACGATCTGTTCGAGGGACTCCATGCGCGAACGGCTCTGGTCAGCGACGTGGAGGTCATCGACGATTATCCGTCCAGCGTGCTGGCCCACTCGCGGCGCCAGCATCGCTGGGTGCGGGGAGACTGGCAGATCCTCCGGTGGTTGTTTCCGTTCGTGCCGAGCCGCTCCGGTCTGACACGGAACACGCTGCCGCTCATCTCGCGGTGGAAGATCCTGGACAACCTGCGCCGCAGTCTCTTCGCACCCGCCACACTTGCGCTGTTTCTGGTCGGCTGGACCGTCGCCCCCGGGAGCCCCGGCGTCTGGACGGCGATGGCGCTCGCTTCGCTTGCGTTTCCGCTTGGGGCTCGCGTGGCCGAATGTCTCCGCGGGCCCGCCCGAGGGCAGCCGTGGCGGGTGTTCGGCCGTACGTGTCTGGAAGACCTGCGGTCCGACAGCGCCCGTGTGCTGCTCCAGCTCAGCTTCATCGCCAACCAGGCCTGGGACATGCTCCACGCGGTGGGGATCACGCTCGTGCGCCTCGGGATGCGCCGCGGGCGCCTGCTGGAGTGGGAAACCGCCGCCGCGGGCGCCCACCGCGCCGGTGCTCTCACCGCGCGCACCTTCGTCTCGGCGATGATGGCCGGTCCGCTCGTGGCGATCGGTGGGACTGCCCTCGTCGCGGCGATGCGACCAGGGGCGCTGCCTGTCGCCCTGCCGGTGCTGCTGCTCTGGATGGCTGCGCCCACCACGGCCTTCGCGCTCAGCCGGCCGCTCCGCGCGCGCCGTCCGGCGCTCAACAGCGAGGATCGCGAGTTCCTGCGATCGGTGGCGTCCAGGACGTGGCGTTATTTCGAGACGTTCATGAACGCGGACGAGCACGGGCTTCCGCCGGACAACATCCAGATCGATCCGGCCTTACGGATTGCGCATCGAACCTCGCCAACCAATATCGGCATGGGGCTGCTGGCCATGCTCGCCGCGCACGACTTCGGATTCCTTGATATCGACGCGCTGGTGCTCAAGGTCGATGCCACGCTGACGACCATCGAAGGGCTCGACCGGTTCGAGGGCCATCTGCTGAACTGGTACGACACACGGACACTCGCGCCACTCCTTCCGGCATATGCGTCAACGGTCGACAGCGGCAACCTGGCGGCGTCACTTGTCACGCTGGCAGCCGCGTTGCGGCATCTTGCCGCGAAGTTGCCGGGCGAGGAGCGAACCGCTGAACGCGTCGCCCGTCTGGAGACGCTGGCCGCCCGCGCGGCCGCGTTCGTCGATCGCATGGACTTCAGATTCCTGTACGACCGGCGGCAGCAACTCTTCGCGATCGGCTATCGCCTCGACGCGGACGGAACCGGGCGGCTCGATCCGTCCCGCTACGACCTCCTGGCTTCGGAAGCACGCCTGGCAAGCTTCGTCGCCATCGCAAAGGGCGATGTGCCCGACCTGCACTGGTTCCACCTCGGACGCCTGCTGACGAGCGTTCGCGGCGCGCCGGTGCTGCTCTCGTGGAGTGCCACGCTTTTCGAATACCTGATGCCGCTCCTCGTGATGCGCAGCTATCCCCACACGTTGCTCGATGAATCGTGTCGGATGGTCGTGCGCGCGCAGATCGAGTACGGCGCCTCTCGCGGGACGCCGTGGGGCGTCTCCGAGTCCGCATACGCGTCGGTAGACCGCCACGGCAACTACCAGTACAAGGCGTTCGGCGTGCCCGGACTGGGCCTCAAGCGAGGGCTTGGGGACGAGCTGGTCATCGCGCCGTACGCGTCGGCGCTTGCAACCATGATCGATCCCGCGTCGAGTACCGTGAACCTCCGGCGGCTCGAGGCGGCCGGTCTCCTCGGCGAATACGGCTTTTTCGAAGCGATCGATTATAGGAAGCGCGATACGGGCGGAGACGGCAGCTCCGGCCCGGACGGGATCGTCGTCCGCTCGTACTTCGCGCATCACGCAGGAATGACGCTCGTCGCGCTGGCGAACGCGCTCATGGGCGATCGGATGGTGGAGCGATTCCACTCCGACGCCAGGGTCCAGGCGACCGAGCTGCTGCTGCAGGAGCGGATTCCGAGGCAGCGGCCGGTCATTGAGCCGCGGCCGCTCGACGAAATGCGCGAGAGTGCCCCGCTGCCGGGCCCGCCGCTGCGACGGTATCGGACCCCCCACACGAGATTCCCGCACGCGCAATTCCTTTCCAACGGCAAGTACGTGACGGCCGTGACGAACTCCGGCGGGGGCGCCAGCTTCTGTCACGGGCTCGCCATCACGCGGACGCGCCACGATGCCACGTGCGATCCCGGAAGCCAGTTCATCTACCTCCGTGACGTCCGCAGCGGGCTGGTCTGGTCCCCCACGTATCACCCCGTCGGTCCAGAACCCACCGTCTACCTGGCAACGTTCCTTCCGGAGAAGGCCACGTTCCACCGTCGCGAGGACGACATCTCCACGCAGCTCGATATTGCCGTGTCGACGGATCACGACGTCGAGGTGCGACGGCTGAAGGTGACCAACCACGCAGGGCGCATCCGCGAAATCGACGTCACGAGCTACGTGGACGTCGTGCTTGCAAAGCCGGAGGCCGACTTCGCCCATCCCGCGTTCGGCAAGCTGTTTCTCGAGACGGAATACGTGCCGGAAACCGGCGCGCTCCTCTGCCGCCGCCGGCCTCGTGAGAAGCGCGACCCGGACAGATGGGTCATGCACGTGCTGGGTCTGGAAGGACGGACACAGGGATCGATGGAATGGGAGACCGACCGCGGTCTGTTCCTGGGCCGTGGTCGGAGCGTCGCCAACCCTGTGGCGCTCGACGGCGGCGCGCTCTCCGGGACGACAGGCCTCGTCCTCGATCCGATTCTCAGCCTTCGCCAGCGGATCCGGCTGCTGCCCGGCGCGTCCGTGCGGCTCTGTTTTGCGACAGGCCTGGCGTCGGACCGCGGAACCGCCGCGGCGCTGGCGCAGACGTACCGGGTCCCGAGCGCGTCGTCACGCGTGTTCGCGCTCGCACTCGTCCATGCGAAGAGCGGGCGCTATCACCTGGACATCTCCGATGACGACGCAGTCCTGTTCGAACGCCTCGCGTCGCGCGTGTTGTTCACCGATGGTTCTCTGAGGGCCCCGCCCGAACTCTTGGCGTCCAATCAGCTCGGACAGAGCAGTCTTTGGCCGCACGGCATTTCCGGAGATCTCCCCATCCTGCTGGTGCGTGTCGGCGGAGAGGACCTGGTCCTCGTGCGACAGGCACTGCAGGCGCAGGAGTACTGGCGGCTCAAGGGTCTCAGGGCGGACGTGGTCGTCGTGAACGAGCATCCGACAAGCTATTTCGACGAGGTGCAGACGCGGCTCACAGCGCTCCTCGACGACGGCCCGTGGCGTACGTGGAAGCATCAGCCAGGAGGCGTCTATCTGCTCCGCGCAGATGCAATCGGCCAGGCGGAACGCACCGCGCTCTACGCGGCGGCGCAAGCGATTCTCGACGATGCGCGAGGCGACCTTCGCGCACACCTCGATCGCCCCGATCCCAGCCGGGGGCGGCACCGCCTGCCTGTGGATGTGGCCGCGAGCCACACGGAACGCCCGCGCGCCATCGAAGCGGAGGTCGCATTGCCGCAGGTGACGCTGTCGAACACCGTGGGCGGCTTCAGCGACGAGGGACGGACCTACGCCCTCGTCCTCGAAGGCCGCCAGGAAACGCCCATGCCATGGGCCAACGTGATCGCGAATCCACAATTCGGCACCGTGATCACAGCGTCCGGATCGGCGTATACGTGGTCCGGGAACAGCCGCGAAAACCGCCTGACGCCGTTTGCCAACGATCCGATCACCGATCCGACGGGCGAGGCGCTGTTCATCCGCGACGACGGGTCGGGGGAGACGTGGTCGCCGACCGCAGGACCGATGGTGCGCGGAGACGCGAGCGGTCGGCTCGTCATCATGCACTCGGCGGGAGTCTCGGAGTTCACGCGTACCACGCACGGAATCCGGCACGAGCTGCGTGTGTATGTCGACTGGGAGGACCCCGTCAGGTTCTCTGTGCTCACGCTTACGAACGAGACGGCGGATCTGCGGCGACTGAGCGTTTTTGCGTATAACGAGTGGACACTCGGTCCGCCGCGGGACGGCGAGCAGCGACACGTCATCACCGAACGCGACCAGGAAAGCGGGGCCGTGTTCGCGCGGAATCCCTACAACGTCGACTTTGCCGGACGCATCGGCTTCGCGCATGCGAGCGAGCCGCCCCGCTCCGTGTCAGCGGACCGGGGTTCGTTCATTGGCCGCAACGGTTCGCTCGCGCGGCCGGCTGCGCTGCGCGGCGCCGAGCTCGATGGAGTGCTTGGCGCCGGCCTGGATCCCTGCGCAGCGCTGCACGTTGAGGTGAGTCTCAATCCTGGCGAGCGGCGCCAGATCGTATTCCTGCTTGGCGAGGGCGTCGATCGAGCTCACGCACGGACCCTGATCCAGCGCCACGGCCGACCCGCGAGCGCCGCCGACGCACACGAGAAGGTGCGCGCATTCTGGAACAGCACGCTCGACGCGGTCACGGTCCGGACGCCGGACGACTCGTTCGACGTGCTCATGAATCGCTGGCTTCTCTACCAGGATCTGAGCTGCCGCCTCTGGACGCGATCGGGATACTACCAGCCGGGCGGGGCGTACGGGTTTCGCGATCAGTTGCAGGACGTGATGGCGCTCACCTTTACGCGGCCCGATCTGGCCCGGGCGCACCTGCTCCGCGCGGCGGGCCGGCAGTTCGAAGAGGGCGACGTGCAGCACTGGTGGCACGAACCTACGGGGCGCGGTATCCGCACGCGCTGTTCCGATGACCTGCTCTGGCTCCCCTATTCGGTGGCGGAGTACGTGCGTGCGACCGGAGACGCCGGCGTGCTCGACGAGCGCGTCCCGTTCCTGGCCGCGCCGCTGCTGGCAGACGACGAGGAGGAAGTGTACGGCGCACCACGGGTATCGGCTGAGGACGGCTCGCTCTACGAGCACTGTGTGCGCGCCATCGCCAAAGGCCTGACCGTCGGCGCGCACGGCCTCCCACTGTTCGGGACAGGTGATTGGAACGACGGGATGAACAGGGTCGGAGCAGCGGGTCGTGGCGAGAGCACGTGGCTCGGCTTCTTCATCTACAGCGTGCTCCGCGACTTCGTCCCGCTCTGCGAGGCCAGGAACGAACATCGGCAGGCCGAAACGTACAGGCACGTTGGACGACGCCTGGCGTCGAAGCTCGAGCAGTCCTGGGACGGCGAGTGGTACCGACGCGGGTATTACGACGATGGCAGCCCTCTAGGGTCCTCCCAGAACGACGAGTGCACGATCGATTCAATCTCGCAGTCGTGGGCGGTGCTGTCCGGTGCCGTGCCGAGACGCTTCGCCGAGCGCGCGATGGATGCCGTTCGTTCCGCTCTGATCGCGCGGGGATCCAAGGTTCTCCTGCTGCTCACGCCTCCCTTCGATCGGTCCTCGCAGGAGCCGGGGTACATCAAGGGGTACCCACCGGGCGTCAGGGAGAACGGCGGGCAGTATACCCACGCGGCGACCTGGCTCGTGATCGCGCTGACCCAGCTCGGAAGCGGCGACGAAGCGACCGAATTCTTCCACATGCTGAACCCGATCAACCACTCGCGCACGCTGGCGGATGTGGCCCTCTACAAGACAGAACCGTACGTCGTCGCCGGGGATGTGTACGCCCGCGCTCCCCACGCGGGTCGAGGCGGCTGGAGCTGGTATACGGGATCGGCCGGCTGGATGTACCGAGCGGGACTCGAAAGCATCCTCGGTCTTCGGCGCCGTGGCGAAACACTCGTCATCGACCCGTGCGTCCCGTCGTCTTGGCGCCAGTACGAGATTTCGTGGCGTTTCATGAACACCACGTATCACATCACGGTGTCGAATCCTGCCGGCGTGTGTCGTGGCGTGGCGAGTGCCGAGCTCGATGACGTCCGCGTGCAATCAAATGCAATTCCTCTCGTCGCCGATCGCCGCACCCATGAGGTGCGGATCGTGCTCGGCCAGAGAGGACGGGACGGCGAGTCTTCGTAAGCGCACGGAAGCTGGTCCGATGAATGCGGCGGGCGACAGTCTCCACTTCGCCTCGCGTGGAGGCGGTCATGAGAAGCGTCGCGGAGGATCGACCGGCCATCTCCTCGGCCTCGACGCCTCGATCCCTCCCGTGATCGAACTGATGGGTGCACCTCTATAGCGGGTATGGCTTGGATGCCGAGAGGTCAGCCGCCGAGTGTTCGCTGGCTTTCGTGACACGATCGCTCTTGGCGGCTGTAGCCAGACGCTCCACTTCATGGGCGCCGCGTGCGATTGCCTCGACGACGTCGTGACGCACGCTCTCACCTTGCCGGCTGAGCTGGTCGACGGCCTCACCGAGACGGGTGCTGGCCTGCCGATACTCTTCGGAAGCCCGTTGGCCAAGGCTCCTGGCCGAATCGCTGATTTGCTGGCGAAGCTCTGAGGCGGCTCGTGGGGCCAACCACATCGCCAGGGCGGCGCCGACGAACGTACCTGTCACGAGTCCGATCACGAAGCCGTAGTCTGCGTGCGCCTGCGTGTGTGCATTCATGTAAGGGTGTGCTCCTGCCCGTACCTTACACGGCAGGCGGGAGGGGAGGGTGTTCAGAACCGTACAGTCGCTCGGGGTCTCTTCCTGCATGCTGCGTGACGCAGGAGCCGAACGTGACTGGCACTGCTGCGCCTGGCGACCAGAGGGGGTCCTACGACAACACGGACGCCTAACATGTGCTCAAGTGCACAGCCGTCTTGACCGAAGTGCGTCACACTGCTCACAGCGGTCGGCCCCACCGGGCGAGCCACGACAACACTCGATGACCAAACAACGATCCGACAAGGCATTGATTCACCCTCCGCCCTCTGGCGCCGTGGAACCGAAGGGGTCATTTCTAAACAGGCTGCGCCTGAAGGGCTCGCCGGGGCCGGCGCCCGGTCAGTATCGCTTTGGCCCGCTTTCGTGGATCATCTTCGCGATCGCGATGGTCTGGAACATCTGGTCGTTCCTCCCCACACAGACGTCCCAGGTCGCGCTCCCATACAGCGCATTCGTAGGGCAGGTCGCGGGTGGCAACGTGTCAGCCGTGCGGATTGTTGGCGACCAGATCACCGGCACGTTCGTCCAGGCGATTGTCTGGCCCGAACCAGCGAAGGCGGCAGGCGCGACACAGGCCGAAGAGAAGCCACCGACCGCCGACCAGCAGAAGGCCGGCGGCGAACGGAAACCGGCAACGTATTCAACCTTTCGTACCGCATTTCCGGGCGTGGTGGGCGACGCCTCGCTCATGCCGCTGCTCGACGCGCACCACGTCGTGACCGATGTCGCGACCCCCTCGCCGTCCTGGTTCGGTTTCCTGCTCACCAATGGATTGCCGGTCGTCCTGGTGGTGCTGCTGATCGTATGGATGGGTCGTCAGGCGGCGCGCAGTCAGGCCGGTGTGTTCGGCTTCGGCCGCCATCGGGCGCGCCGCTACACCGAGGATCGACCGAAGGCGACGTTTGCCGATGTCGCGGGCGCCGACGAGGCGAAGGCGGATCTCAGCGAGGTCGTGGACATCCTCCGTCATCCGCAGAAGTATCTCGAGCTCGGTGCCCGGCTTCCGCGTGGAGTCCTGCTCGTCGGACCGCCCGGCACAGGGAAGACGCTGCTGGCTCGTGCCGTGGCCGGAGAGGCGGGCGTTCCATTCTTCAGCATCAGCGGGTCCGAGTTCGTGGAGATGTTTGTCGGCGTGGGTGCCAGCCGCGTCCGCGATCTCTTCGTGGGGGCAAAGGCCGTCGAACCCGCCATCGTCTTCGTCGACGAGCTGGATGCCGTCGGACGGCGGCGGGGGGCTGGCGTCGGCGCGACAAACGACGAGCGCGAGCAGACGCTCAACCAACTTCTCGTGGAGATGGACGGCTTCTCCGAGCACCAGCAGGTCATTCTCCTGGCCGCGACCAATCGCCCCGACGTGCTCGACCCTGCGCTCTTGCGTCCAGGCCGCTTCGATCGGCAGATCGTCGTGCCACTTCCCGACTGGCGCGGCCGGGAAGGCATCCTTCGCATTCACACCCGTCATCTGCAGGTGGCCGCCGACGTCGATCTCGAGCGACTGGCTCGGACGACCACCGGATTGAGTGGAGCGGATCTCGCCAATCTCTGCAACGAAGCCGCGCTGGGCGCCGCGCGTCACGATCGGACCGACGTGACGATGGAGGATTTCGAGCAGGCATGGGACAAAATCGTTCTCGGTGCCGCGCGCACGAGCGTGCTGACGCCGCACGATCGGCGGGTCGTCGCGTATCACGAAGGAGGGCACGCGGTCGTGGCGTGGTTGACGCCTGCGGCCGATCCGGTTCGAAAAGTCACGATCGTCCCGCATGGGCGCGCGCTCGGGGCCACGGAACAGCGGCCGGTCGAGGAGCGCTACAACTACAGCCGCGCCGATCTGCTGGCGCGGATCGACGTGATGCTCGGCGGCCGTGAGGCGGAAGCGCTCTCCATGGGCGACATCACGACGGGCGCCGAGAACGACCTGGTTCAGGCCACGCGTCTCGTGAGGCGCATGATCACCCGGTGGGGGATGGGGAGTCTGGGACCTGTGGCGTTTCAGACGGACGAGGAGCAGCCGTTTCTGGGCTATCAACTGGCGCAAGGGCGTGACTACAGCGAAGCCACGGCGGCTCGAATCGATCAGGAAGTGGAGCACATGATCGCCGGACGGCAGGAGGCCGTTCGCCAGCTGTTGACCCAGGCGCGCGAGCATCTGGACGCGCTGGCTGAGGCTCTCCTGCGCGACGAGACTCTTCGGGAGGACGCGCTCATGCGCCTGCTCGGACCGCGTCCTGGTCCGGTTCCCACGATGGCCGTCTGTACACCCTCTGACATCCGCGCCACCCAGCTCGAAGAACACCGGGCGCGCCGCGAGCCCGCGCCAACCGCGGCGTGAACGGTCTGGAACGCTTGATGGCAACGGAATTTTCGAGGTTGAGCCGTGACCGACCAATTCGTTGATGATCTTTTCGAGAAACTGCACGCCGAACGACAGGAGATGCTCACCAGGGCGGCCATCGCCACCCGCAGCCGTGAGCGAGTGGCCGAAGCCGCCCGCGTCTGGTGGGACGAGTTCTGTCAGATCCTCGAGCGCAAAGTTGACGCGTGGAACGCGAAGGACGAGCCGGACGCCCGCGTCAAGTACACCCGGAGCCCGTCCGGCTCGATCCTGCTCTGGCACGTAGGCGTCGAGGCAGAGTTGTCTTTCCTGGAGGCGCGTGTGGCGATGACGGGCCGGATCGGCTCCACACGGCCGCGCCAGTCCCAGTTCATCGATTTCAACGACGCTCGCGGCAGCGTGGTGGCGATTCTGGCCGGTGAGAACGGGGCGAAGTCGCCGTCCGAGGCTGCCGACCATCTTCTCACGCCGATCCTGACGCGCGCCTTCGCCGGTTAATCCGTCTGCCCTGCAGACCTGCGTGTCTCTACGCCGTTCAGGACCTGGGAACGGTATCAAAAGGCACGACGGATCCCACGGGGTGCAAAACAGGACAGACGCGTCGAGCGAACCCTGCCAGGATCAGCGAGGATGACCATTGCCATCTTGATAGCGATTGGGCTGAGTCTCACTGTCTGGACGGCCTTCAGACGCTGGTGGCATAGGAGTGAATCCAATCTCGGCATCATGAGCCAGGGTTGGATCTCGGAACAGCGTTCCCATGAATCGCACCATCGTCTGACGTGAGCGTCCGAACCATGGCCACCAACCGCAACGACCGCCTCCGCAAGATGATCGAAGAGTTCCGTGTCGCAAAGCAGCGTCAGCGGGTGCGGCGAGGGATGGCGCTGTGGAACCGTACTGAGGCCCAGCATGCGCTGGCGCCGATCGGACAACCCCGGCCGGACGGCTCCACGAGCGCGCTCGCACTCTCGAAGCTCTCCGCTGACGTGAGCGCAATTGCACAGCCCACGCGCGGACTGGCCGAATAAAGCTTTCGACAAGGCCGAGGCGATTGGGATCTTCCCGATCATTTGGTTCAGGACGGCACGCGTGTCGGAAACGACCTGAGCCAGGCACGGATCGCGCGCATCATGACTGCGACCAGCTTCCGCAACGCCTTCCTGATTCTGCTCGTTGTCGCGGTCTCGGCCGCGTTCGTCGCGATGGTCCGCACCTTTCTGCTGACCATCTTGATGGCGGCTCTCTTCACGGCCGTAGCCTACCCGGTGTACCAACGGATGGTGCGTCTGCTTCGTGGCCGCGAGAGACTGGCCGCGGTCGCAACGCTACTGCTGTTGCTCGCACTGGTCGTCGCGCCGCTGCTCTCGGTGCTGGGAGTCGCCGCCAACGAGGCACTGCGGGTCAACGAGAGCGTCCTGCCGCGCCTCAAGCAACTGGTGGACGAGCCAGGCGAGTTCGACCGCCGGCTGCGCCTCCTTCCCGGCTACGACCTCATCGCCCCTTACCGGGACCTGATCTTGACCAAGGCCGGCGAACTGGTCGGCAGCGCCGGCACGTTTCTCTTCGACGTGCTCTCGGCGACCACCCGTGCCACGGTCGTCTTCATCTTCCACTTCGTTGTGCTGCTCTATACGATGTTCTTCTTTCTGACCGACGGACCGGCGCTGGTCCGGTCGCTGCTGGCCTACGTGCCGCTGACCGAGTCCGACAAGCAACGGATGCTCGGGGAGTTCGTGTCCGTCACGCGCGCGACGCTGAAAGGCACCATGCTCATCGGTGTGGCTCAGGGGGCGCTCGGTGGCCTGGCGTTCCGGGCGGTGGGCATCGACAGCGCGATTTTCTGGGGAACCGTCATGACCGTGCTGTCGATCATCCCTGGCATCGGCGCCGCGCTTGTCTGGGTGCCAGCGGCGATCATTCTCCTCGCGATGGGCGAGGTCTGGCAGGGAATCGCCCTGGCCGTGTTCTGCGGGCTTGTCGTCGGAAGCGTGGACAATCTGCTCCGGGCGGTCCTGGTCGGTCGCGACATTCAGATGCACGAGCTGCTGATCTTCTTCTCGACACTCGGCGGCCTCCTGCTCTTCGGCGCCATGGGGTTCATTCTCGGTCCCATTCTGGCCGCACTGTTCCTAACCGCATGGGACATGTTCGGCACGGCGTTCCGCCACGAGCTCCGGGAGCCGGCGCCCGCCGCGGCTGCCGGTCCCGATCGGGTTCCGCCGGCGTGACGAATCGAGCCCATCACAGCACGTCGTGCACCGCGGAGCGATGCGGTGTTCTGAAATGCACAGACAGTCGTCAGCGATTGCGGCATGCTGCGTAGGGTACAAGGGGACCGCCTCTGGCCCGCGTGTGGACGTGAGACGAACGAAAGGGAGAGACGCGATGCTGGCCACAATTGCTATCGCGTGTTTGCCTGGAATCGCTGCGACCTACACCATCGAGGCATTCCTCCGCTCGCTGTTGATCATCGCCATCGTGCTGCTCTTCGTTGCAGTGGTGAGCCGCCGCACGCTGGGATAGCCGCGAAATATCTCGTCCATTCTGGCACCGCAGCCGACCTTCGCAGCATGGATCCTGCGCCGGCGGTTCGCAGGAGGTCGGTCACGTTACGTGCAGTTGCCTTTCTCATCGTGCTTCTGTTCTCCCCGACCGTCGTGGCGGCGCAGGCGCCCTGCACGACCGATGCGCGCTGGTTCGCAGTGTCTCTTTGGCGCGCCCGGCGCGCCGGGAGCGCTATACCGCTTACGCGCGCTCGTGCGCTAACCGGCACGCCGGCTATGCCACACAACGAGCACAACTCTCGTAACGAGCCGTATAGTGGTCCCACACCACGAGGGTGACCATCATGTCTGTGCTGTTCGCACGCGCAGTGGTCGTTCCGGTCTGGATGATCGTCGTCGCGCTGATCGCCATGCTCGCGCCATCGGAGGGGCTAAGGCTGCGCGATCTTCTGCTCATACTCGGCCTCGCGCTGGTCGCCTCGGCGCTCCTCGCGCTCGTCGGGTCCGTCATAGGTGCGCTGGTACCGCGCATGCGCACTCGTCACACACCCGTCGTCGACGTGCTCCCCGCGATCGACGTCGAACCACGGACTGTCCCCGATCACGGTGACCGAATCATCGCCCATCGCCGGACCTCAGGAGTGGGGCGCGACGCGTCGATTGTGCCATTCACGCGAAGAAGGGCGCTCGCCGTCGTGTTCAGCGCCGGCGCGAAAGTGTGGAGGGTGGAGGGCGCGACGGCCACGCTCGCCGGGCGGACGCGCGCGGCCTCGGACGCCCGCGGCACGATACGGATCGACACCGATTAGTGGTGACGCGGGCGCAGGATGCGCGTGCGGGTCACACGAGAACCTTCTACTCGTCGCGTGTCTTGTCGGCCCATTCGACGGCGGTCTTGTCCGTCCCGTCAGTGATTTCCTGATCGACACCCTGTCGAACGTCAAGAGCTCTTGGCCTCGGTCGCGTACCGCTCGACATCGCGCGCGCCGTTGGCGACCGTGTCGCACAAGCTGTCACGCGCGCTCTCCCCATTTCGCGAGAGCTCGTCGACGGCAGCACCCACGCGGGTGATGACCTCTTGGTAACGCGTCCGAAGTTCCGCGGCCACGCGCGGGCCCAAGTACATGGCCAGACCCGCGCCGATGAGACCGCCGGCGACGAATCCGGTGACGAAGTCGTTGGATCGATGCTGCTGAGCTCTCCCTGGGGCCGGGAACAAACGTGTGTGCCCGCGAGCAGAGGCACGCGTCGCCAGATGTGCCCAACCGAACAGACGGCGTCCGACAGGGCCACTACGATGGATGGGAGAAAGGAGTTGCCATGCTTACAACGATTGCAGTGGTTTTGCTTGTCCTGTGGCTCGCCGGTGTCGTCACTTCTACCGCAATGGGAGGTCTGATCCACGTGCTGCTCGTGATCGCCGTGGTGATGTTGCTCGTTCGTGTGATTCAGGGTCGGCGGGTGTTCGACGCATAGGTCGATCGTGAACATCACCGGGGCGTGGACGCGCGACGCTGCAACGGCCTGCGGCAGATGCCGGGACGTCTGTTCGCGAGCGCTCGGTCGCCATCGGCGGCTCGCGATTGGTCTCGCGTGCGCCGCGCTCGCGGCGTTGGCGGCGGTCGCGCCCGTGGCCATGCTCTTCGCGCACGTCTATCGTGACCGATCGAACCTGCCGGATCTGGGAACATTCGTGCGGTTCGAATTTCTCGCGATCGGCCACATCTACGACGCGACCGGACAGCCGGTCATTTCACTTGCCCGCGAGCGCCGGCTGATCACGAAATACGAGGACCTTCCACCGGTCGTGCGTGATGCGGTGGTCTCCACGGAAGACAGGCGGTTCTTTACCCACAACGGCGTCGACTACCGCACCGTTCCACGGGTGCTCGTTCGCGTCAGGACGAAAACGCTGCTGAGGCGCCTCCTGGGGCGCGGGTCGGTCGACGAAGCAAAAGCGCCCGCCATCTTCCCGCAAGGCGGATCGACGATTACTCAGCAGCTCGTGCGGGGTCATTTCCTGAAAGGGCTGACGGAGGGCGAAAACAGCCGCCTGCTTCGGGGCGTCGGGCGCCTGACGCGCACGGTATCGTACGTGTTGGGCGCGCGCAACGCCAACATGATCGCCAGGAAGATCGAAGAGATGCGGCTCTCGATCTGGGTCGAACAGGAGATGACGCGGAGGTTCGGGTCGAAGCGCCGCGCCAAGGAGGAAATCCTCGCGCGGTACGTGAGCTTCGTGTACATGAGCAACGGGCAGTACGGATTCGCGACCGCCGCGCAGTATTACTTTGGCCGGCCGCTCGCCACCTTCACGGCGACCGATGCGGACAAGGCCGCGCTGCTGGCGGGCATTCCCAAGTCGCCACGAGCCTATGCCCCCACTGCCGTGGACAGCGCGAAGGTCCTACGGCGCCGGAACCAGACACTGGCGCTCATGATGGCGAATGGGTCTCTCACATCGGAGCAATTGGCGGACGCGGTGCGGCGCCCGATTCCAGCCCTCATGCCGCGGCCAGACACGGTCACCGACGCGCCGGCGGCGGTCGGGAATGTGCTCGCGGAGCTCAAAGCGGCCGGCGTTGCCGACCCGCTCGACGACCTGCTGCAGGGTCGGATGGACGTGCACACCACGGTCGACCTCCGGGTGCAGCACATCGTGAATACGGCGCTCGAACATGGCATCGCGGCGTACGAGAAGCGGCACCCGCGCACGAAAGGGATCGTGCAGGGCTCGGTGGTGGTCCTGAGTAATGGCAACGCGCGGGTCCTCGCGGAGGCGGGCGGACGGCAGTTCTATCACGATCGCTCTGCCTCGTACAACGATTTCAACCGCGCAACCGAGTCGTTGCGGCAGCCCGGATCGGCAATGAAGCCGTTCGTCTACCTTGCCGCGTTTCGCAACGGTCTCTTCGATCTCGGGAGCATCGTACCGGACGAGCCCATCAGCGTTCCCGACATCGGAGTCGACCAACAGAAGTGGATCGCCAACTACGACGGCCGGTTCAAAGGATTGATTCCGCTGCGACAGGCACTCGCCGAATCGCGGAACGCGGCCGCCATCTGGATCGCGACCGAGATTGGCATCGACAGTGTGCTCGGAACGTCGCGGCGTCTCGGTGTGCAGACGCCGCTGCACAGGTCTCCCACCACGGCCCTGGGTGCGTCCGAGGTGAATCTCCTCGAGCTCGCGAACGCATATCGCGCCATGGCGTCGGGCGTGATCGCGACCCCGTTCGTCGTCAGGACTGTCGTCCGTGGCTCGGCTGCCCCTGGTGTCAATCGCGACGAGACGCGTGACCTGCCAGCGGTCGGGATGGACAAGGCACTGTTGCTCATCCAGGAGGGTCTGCGCGGCGTGGTGCGCATGCCGAGCGGGACGGCCCATGCGCTCGACTCCCCCGAGTTCCCGATAGCCGTGATGGGGAAGACCGGAACGACGAACGAGTTCAGAGACGCCCTCTTTCTCGGGTCGACGTACGGCCGTCAGGGTATTACCGTGGCCGTTCGAATCGGGTTCGATGACAACCGTTCCCTCGGCGCAGGCGAAACCGGCGCGAGACTCGCGCTTCCGGTATTCCGAGAGGTGATGCTCGGCATATACCGCGACCAGCTTGCGGGCCCAGTTCCGAGCTTTCCGGCATCACTGGAAGGACGCATTACGGCGTACCTGGACGGCAACGCTCCTACGCTGTCGGACCCGGTGCGGGTGCAGTCGAAAGCCAGTACTCTCGGGCTGTCCGCGACCTACAGCCGCCGTGGAAGCACAGTGATCCGTAGCGGCGCCCCCCACACCCCATTGCCCGCGGAATCGACATGGCTTCTCGAGCGCGGGGCCGTAACGCCTCGAGTCTGTCCCGGGTGCTAGCGATTCCCACGAGACCTGACCTTCGAAGGGCGCGTCGCGTGTGTGCTGTTTTGAACACGGCCACGATTCTGGAGGACGTACACTGCGAACGTACCGCTTTCCTGAGTCCTGGCCCCGTTCCCTCTCTGTCACAGGTCAGCCCTCATCAAAGCCCTCTCCACAAGGCGGGCTCATGTTCGTCCACTACGCACGCTGGTACCTCAGCGTTTCCTGGATTCTCCTCGTCCTGCTGACCTTTCTGGAGGCGAATGTCACGTCCGCCGGAAGCGTGACGCTGGTTGCGGTCGGCGCTATCGTGCCGCCGCTGATCATGCTTTCGCTCTGGCACGATCGTCCGACGATCACCATCACGGAGACGCTGCACACGGTGGCGCGACGGTGAGCACACCGATCAACCGCAAGACCGTCGTTCCAACATGGTTCATGGTTGGAGGGCTCGTGGCTCTCTCGTCGCCGCAACCGCTCGCTACCGCTGGCATCGTGCTCATCGGCCTCGTGGTTGTCGCGTCGGCTGTCATCTTCGCCTGCGCCCTGCGGAGCAGACTGAACGCGCCGTGGCCGATCGGCGTTCAGCGTACGTGGCACGCAGCGGACGACGATCGACGGGCGCTCGACGAAGCCACTGCGAATGACGTCATGCGGATGGACAGTGACAAGGGGTAATCGCCCGTTTCACACCCACTGTGCAGAAGGCGACAGATGTTTTCACTGGACCCTGCGAGGATCCAATCAGGGAATCGAGGAGCTTCATGATCAGCTTTCGTCTGCTTGCGCTTGTTACGTTCGGCGTCGTGCTCTCGGCTCCAGCGCTGAACGCGCAGGATCTCTCCCGCTACCGTGATTTCGAGCTCGGAAGCAGTCTGTCATCGGTGATGACGATGAGCGGTGCCAGACCGGCCGACGTCAAGGTCGTTCATCGGCGGCCGGCGATGATCCAGGAGCTCGTGTGGAGACTGCCGTACATGGTGCGCTCGCAAGGCGTCGCGGCGGACCCTGTACGAGAGGTCGTGTTCAGCTTCTACAACGACCGGTTGTTCCGCGCCGTCATTATCTACGACCGCGATCGAACCGAGGGACTGACGAATCAGGACCTGATTGACGCAGTGTCGGTCACCTATGGACCTCCGGTGATACCGAGTATCCGGCGAGCTGGCCCGGGGTCTCGTCCCGGCCACGAGAGCGTAACGCTCGCCCACTGGGAGGATCCCGATCACACGCTCACGCTGTCCCGGGGGACCTACCCGGTGCTGGTCCGCTTGACGCTTGCCTCCAGGAACCTGGAGGATCTCGCGCAAGCCGCCGCCATGGAAGCGACCCGCCTGGACGACCGCGAAGCACCGCAACGGGAAGCCGATCGAATCAAGAGTGAAATTGCCGACGCCCGCGCCGCGCAGGAGAAGGCAAGGCTGGCGAACAAAGCGGCGTTCCGGCCCTGAGGCCGAATGGCTGAGGCACCATGTTCAGGCTTATTGCCACCGTCAAACGAGGTTCGGCGTCCAACCTCTCCGCCACGTGGCCCGCGTATCCGACCCTGGATGCGGCCCGAGCCGGGGCCAAATCGCTCATGCGCGAGGAGCGCGTGACCCGCGTGATGATCGTTCGCGACGAACTGCCTCTGGCCTTCGTCGAATGGTCCGCATAGACCGCCGCTACACAAAACGGTGACCTTGGACGAACCGGTCGCCCTCCTGCCAGATGAAGACGGCGATCGCATTGCGAACCGCCGTCCTTCCCGGTGCGGGTTTGAAACCCGCGCTCGCATCAACGGATCTACCATGCACCAGCCGCCACGCGAACTCGTCCTTCGTCGGGTGTCCGCGCGGGAGTGGCCGAGTGCGCGGAGACAATTTAAACGCCGAGCGCGCGGAGGACGCCGAGAATTTCTGAAAGAAAGCTCCGCGACCTCAGCGTTCTCGGCGTTTGAATCTGTCTCCGCTATCTCCGGTGTCGATTGCGGTGATGCACCGTACGAAGGCTTCAAGAACGGCAGGCCCTGCCGATTCGGCGACGCGCCGCCACCACCTTCACAGCCCGTGCCCGGGGCCTGCGCGCCGGGCGCCGGACGGGCCGCATCGGCACGGGCGTTCTCACCGGGCCCCGTATGTACCCGACACGTTACGGCATTGCCGGGCATGTAGCGAATATCCGAGAACTCCTGGTTCGGCGGGGGCATGAGCCCCACGGGAACGCGAGAGGTGTACGATGGCGCATAGAGAATGTGCGTTTCGGGATCGCAGGCGCCCCGGGCCAGTTCGTGCCGCCGGACGAGCGGAACGCGGCGAGCGGCCCCTCGGCTTTGCTTTCCACGTGCGGCTGCTTCCAGAAAGGACAACGCTCATGAGCACGACCCGCCAACGCGTGACGTCTGGAGTGCTGGTGTTCGTCGTGGCCAGCGGCCTCACGCTCGTCGCGAAGGACCGCATCTTCGTCGATCAGTGGAGCCCGACGCGGTCCGAGCTCTTCATCGCCGATGCGCGCGGCGACAAGCCGCGAAAGCTGGTCGCGGGCTCGGAGATCGACTACAACGCCTCCTTCTCGTTCGACGGCCAGTGGGTGGTGTTTACGTCCGAGCGCTACGGGTCCGCGGATATTTTTCGCGTGCGAACGAACGGGATGGGGCTGGAACGGCTGACCGACGATCCCGCGTTCGACGACCAGGCCGCGCTGTCGCCGGATGGTCAGTCGCTGGCGTTCGTCTCGACCCGCGACGCAGGCTCGACCGACATCTATATCCTGGACTTGAAGACCCGCAAGACCCGCAACCTCACGCACGCGCCGGGCGGCGATTTTCGACCCAGCTGGTCACCGGACGGGCGGATGATTGCGTTCTCCTCCGATCGCGGAACCACGTTCGGCATGTCGAAGGGACGCTGGGAACACGTCCACGCGACGAGCGTGTACGTCATCGGCGTCGACGGCAACGGCCTGCGCAAGCTCTCGGGCCAGGGTCAGGCCGCCGGGTCGCCGAAATGGTCGCCGGACGGCAGGCGGCTGGTCTTCTACGAGCTCGCGGTCGCCGACACCTTCGACGCGCGCCAGGTCCCCGAGCAGTCGCGCATCGAGTCGCGAATCGTGTCCGTTGACGTCGCGACGGGTGACCGCACCCTGCACGCATCGGGTCGCGGGCTGAAGCTGTCTCCACAGTTCCTCGGACCCGATCGAATCGGGTACCTGGCGAAGTCGGGGCCGACCGCGGCGCTGGCATTCAGCACGGAGGAAAAAGGGATCGTCGGCGACATCGGAAACCCCGCGTGGTCGCACGACGGCAAACAGGTCGTGTATCACAGCGGCCCGATCGCAACGATTGCAGAAGCCCGCGCGCCGGGCCGCCAGGTACTGGCCGGCCGCGATCCGCGGTTCGAGCTGGTGTTTGCCAGCGGCTTCCCCGCGGTCTCGCCCGACGGCCGACGGCTCGTCGTCAGCGAACGGACGGGGCGCGGCAACGCCGACGACCGGACGTCGTTGGCCGTGTGGGACACCGACGGGACCAATCCACGGCGCATCTTCCATGCAGAAGGGTCCGCGATGTCGCCTCAGTGGTCCGCCGACGGGAAGTGGATCGCCTTCGGGGCAGGCAGCTTCTTCCTGGCACGCACACGTCCGGCGCAGGTGATGCTCGTGAAGCCCGATGGCTCGGAGGCGCGGCCGCTCACCACCGGGTCCGGCAATGCCGGGTTCCCCAGCTGGTCGCCAGACGGCAAGCACGTTGTCTATCGTTTCTGGACCGACAAGGCCGGTGGCCTGCGCATCATCGACGTGACGGATGGCACGGTCCGCGTGCTGACGGATGGTTACGACAACTTCCCGGCCTGGTCGCCGAGAGGCGATCGAATCGCCTTCAATCGGCTGGCGGGTGGTGAGTTCGACATCTACTCGATACGGCCCGATGGTACCGACCTCAGAAGACTGACAACGTCGCCCGGCAACGACTCGCACCCGGCGTGGTCGGCCGACGGCGATTACATCCTGTTCAGCAGCTCGCGCTTCGGCTTCAAGGACGAAGCGGCGAACGCAGATATTCCTCAACCCTACGGCGAGCTCTTCATCATGCGGGCCGACGGCTCAGACCAGCGTCCGCTCACCGACAATCGGTGGGAGGAAGGCACGCCGGCGTGGCAGCCCGCGCCCGCGCCGAAACAGACGCGCAGAAATTGATCATCTGGTTATATGAGATTTGATCATTTATTGCGTCATCGAACCATTTGATCAACTTCATTGGTTCATGGGATCAAGTGAAACGTTCGAGATAATTCGCACGTTCACGGTTGGACCGGTCGGGCACTTCGTTTGCTCCCCCTGCGGGCATGAGCGATGCCGACGATCTCCAACGCCGGGCTGATGCATATGCCGATGCGTCCGTTCGTTTTGTGCAGGGTCTTCCGCACACGCTGGTCCCGCAGCGATTGGGCAGCCAGTATCACGACGCAGCGACGTCCGTGGCGGCGAACTACCGGGCAGCCCGCCACGGACGTTCACACGCCGAGTTCACAGCGAAAATGGGCCTTACTTCCGAAGAAGCCGATGAATCCGTCTTCTGGCTGCAACGACTCATTCAAGCCAACATCAGCAGCGATGTGCCTATAGAGCCTCTTCTAGACGAGGCCCAACAGCTCGCGAAAATTTTCGGCACCTCGTACCGCACGGCAAAATCGCGCCGACGGCGACGATGACTCAATGAAACAATGGGCCAATGACCAAATAGATGATCCAATGATCAGATGATCACATCCGATGGTCCAATCTGAAATATCCAATGATCAAATGGTCCAGCGCTACCGCGTTGCTGACGACGCGGGCAGGCTGAACGCGATGTACTCGCCCGAATAGTTCCCCCCGCTCACGGCGACCACGATGAATTGCCGGCCGTTCACCATGTAGGTCATCGGCGATCCGCTCTGTTGCGCCGGCATGTAGACGGCGCCGACCTCCCTGCCAGTCGCCTTGTCGTATGCGCGAAGCATCGCGCCGCGCGGCCGACCCGGCGCGGTTGTCGCGAGCGGGTCGCCTGCAATCACCAGCGTCTTCGTGACGAGCACGCCGAATGCGCCCGCCTGCCCGGTGCGCGGAATGTTCAGCCCCTTCAGCGCGGGATGGTTTCGCACCGCGTCCGGCGTTTCGCCGTGCGCCACCTGCCAAACGAACGCACCTTTGGTCAGATCGATTGCCGTGATGCGGCCGTACGGCGGCTTCATGAACGGCAGGCCCTGCGGATTCGGTGCCGCGCCGCCACCGCCCTCGCTCGGAGGCGGCGGCGCGCCGGGTACGGGACGTGGAGCGTCGGCGCCGGCGTTCTCGCCGGGACCAGTGATGTACCGCACACCGGTCACGGCATTGCCGAGCACGTAGCGAATATCGGAGAACTCCGAGCTCGGCGGCGGCATGAGCCCCATGGGCACGAGCGAGGTGTACGACGGCGCGTAGAGAATCTGCGTTTCGGGATCGAAAGCGCCTCCGGGCCAGTTCGTGCCGCCGGACGAGCGGAACGCGGCCACCGGCCCCTCCGCCCTGCTCACCACCGCGGGCGTGAAGAGCGGCCCCATCTTGTAGCGCGCCATCAACTTCAACGCCTCGGCGCGGAGCTCCGGCGTGAAATCGATCAGATTGTCCTCGGTCACGCCCTGATGATCGTACGGCGGCGGCTTGATCGGAAACGGCTGCGTTGGCGAGGTCTTCTCGCCGGGCACGTCGCTCTGGGGCACGGGCCGCTCCTCGATCGGGAACACGGGCTGGCCGGTCGCGCGATCGAACACGTACACCATCGCCTGCTTGCCCATGATCGACACGGCTTTGATGCGCCGGCCGTCAACAGTGATGTCCTCGAGTATGGGCGCCGACGAGATGTCCATGTTCCAGATCGGATGATGGACCAGCTGGAAGTGCCACTTCCGCTTTCCGGTCTTCAGATCAACGGCAACCAGGCTTTCGGCAAACAGATTGTTGCCGGGCCGATGGCCTCCATAGAAGTCGGATGTCGGCGTCTCGACGGGCAGATAGACGAGGCCGAGCTCTTCGTCCACGGCCATCTGGTTCCAGACGCCCACGTTGCCGTTCCGCGCCCACGATTCGTCTTCCCACGTCTCGGATCCGAACTCGCCGGGCCGTGGAATCGTGTGGAAGTTCCACAACCGCTTCCCGGTGCGCACGTCGAACGCCTGGACGAGGCCTTTGGTGTTGTTGTGCGTGCGCGGCGTGTGACCTTCCCTGAACGCGGAGCCGACGATGACCACGTTGCCGGCGACCGACGGCGTGGCGTGGAGGCCGATTTCTCCGGTGATCAAGTCGATCGGCTTTCCTGCCCCGTACACGGCCGCCGCTTTCAGATCGACGGCGCCGTTCTGGCCGAACGACGCGATACGCAGGCCGTTCTTCGCGTTGAGCGCGATGAGCCGGAAGCCCGGCGTCACGTATAGAATCCGCTCCTCTTTTCCATCGGTCCAGTACGAGAGCCCGCGACCCGAGAGCTGACGCGGCGCGGCAATACCGCGCGCACTTTCCGGCTCGCCGTGCACCCAGAGCAATTCACCCGTCGCCGCGTCGAGCGCCACGGCTGCGCGCCGTGTGCCGGCCGTCGCGTAGAGCACGCCGCCGACCATCAACGGCGTTCCCTCTAATTTGAATTCCGGCCGATTGCCGAGGCTGTCCGTCTTGAAACGCCAGGCGACCTCGAGCTTGCCGAAGTTCCCGGCGTTGATCTGCGCGAGCGGCGAGTAATGATGATTGCGGTTGTCGCCGTGATACGACGGCCACTCCCCGTTGGCTGTGCCCGGCGGCGGCGACTGTGCGGGAATGGACCTGCCCGTCCCGGCGATGACAACGCCGAGGAGCGCGATGAGGACCGGCGTCGATTTCTTCACGCGACCTCCGTTAAGTAGGCAGTAGGCAGTAGGCAGTAGGCAGTAGGCAGTAAACGGTCGTGACATTACTGCCACCGCCCCGACTACCTCGTTGTGCTGTCTACTGCCTACTGCCTACTGCCTACTGCCTACTCGTGAATCAATTAGTGCTCGACCCCGAGCGGACCCGGTACGTCTTGCTGAAGTTGTTCCGCGCGTTCGTCACCGTGAACGTTCCATCCGGCTGCGCCGACACCTTGATCCAGTACGCCGGGCCATTGTGCGCTGGCGGCGGAGGCGCGCCC
>DASYQV010000336.1:0-9617 GCA_036005125.1 Vicinamibacterales bacterium | reverse complement strand
CGTGTGCAGATCGACTTCGCGCACCGCCACTGCCTGCCGCGGTCGCAATGTGACTGCTTCGAAGGCGCGGCAGTTCTCGCGCAGGGTGACCTCATCGTCGGCGCCGCCGTCAATATAGTCGAACACGGCACGCGGCAGGCGGCGACGTGCGAGTCGCTGCAGATCACGAATGTTCACAACGTACGGCGGCGCGAGGGCGCGGTCGGTCGAGGATTGCCTTCCGGGCATGGTTCGGTCACGTGGGCCGTGACGCCGCGCAATCTATCACGACGCGCGGCCTCCCCGACGAACGAGCCCTGCACTAGGTAGCAGGCAGTGTACCCTGACAACCTCCTGAAGAAGCTGCCGAGTCGTCCGCGGCGGTGCATCTGCGTCGGCCGCCATACGACTCGTGAGGGGCGCGTGGTACAGTCTCTCCCCGATGACACAGCCCCGTGAATCCCCACTGCCGCTCGCCGGGCTTCGGGTGCTCGACTTCACACGCGTGCTGGCCGGTCCCCTGTGCACGATGCTGCTCGGCGACATGGGCGCGGAGGTGATCAAGATCGAGGATCCAGCACACGGCGACGACACGCGCGAGTGGCCACCGTTCGTCGGAGGCTGGAGCACGTACTTCCTCAGCGCCAACAGGAACAAGAAGAGCATCGCCCTCGACCTCAAGTCCGGCGAAGGCAAGGCGGTCCTCCAGGAGTTAATCCAGTCCGCCGACGTGCTCGTCGAGAACTTCCGGCCGGGAACGCTCGAGCGGCTCGGCTTCGGGCCCGACCGCGTGCGGACGATGAACGAGCGGCTGATTTACTGCTCGATCTCTGGATATGGCGCGACCGGGCCGCGCCGCGATCTGCCCGGCTACGACCTGGTGATCCAGGCAGAATCGGGTCTCATGGACGTGACCGGGTTCTCCGAGACGGGGCCGACGAAGGTTGGCGTCGCGATTACCGACTGCCTGGCCGCGCTCTACGCCGTGCAGGGCATTCTCCTTGCGCACATCAGCCGATCGAAAACGAACAAGGGGCAGTTCCTCGATATCGCACTTCTGGATTCCGCGGTGTCCGTACTCGGATTGCCTGCCGGCATCGTCGCCGCGACCGGGCGCAGTCCGGGCCGGCTCGGCAACGAGCACCCCTCGCTGGCGCCGTACGAGCCGTATCCGGCACGCGACGGGTACGTGGTGGTGGCGGTTGCCAACCCGCGGCTGTGGTCCCGCTTCTGCGCCGCCGTGGGTGCCGAGACGCTGGAGCACGATCCCCGTTTCGCCACCAACAGCGCCCGGCTGGCCAACAGGCCGGCGCTCAACGCGGCGATCGGCGCGCTGTTCGCCGGGCACACCGTGGATGCATTGGTTGACCGGCTCACCGAGGCAGGCGTGCCGTGCGGCCGCGTGCGGACGATCGACGAGGTCCTCGCCGACGGGCAGCTCGCCGCCCGCCAGATGCTCGTCGACATCCAGACCGGCGAGCGGGCCGTGAAGGTTCCCGGCAACCCGATCAAACTGTCGGGCGTTGGTGCACCCGCGTTGGAGCCACCCCCGGCTCTCGGTGAGCACACGGAGGAAGTCCGCAGGTCACTGGCGCGGCGCAGTCCGTCGGAGTGGTAGAGCCGCGATGCTCACAGCCCTCGGCATCCTGACCGTCGTCACTCTCCTCGCGCTCATCCTCTTCAGGGTGACGTCGGTGCTCGTGGCGCTGACGCTCGTGCCGATCGTGGCGGCGCTTGCCGGCGGCTTCGGGACGCAGATCGGCGCCTTCGCGATGGAGGGCATTCGTGGCGTCACGCCCATCGCCGCGCTGCTGGCGTTCGCCGTCGTCTACTTCGGAGTGATGAACGATGCAGGGCTGTTCGATCCGCTGATCCGCCAGCTGCTCCGCGTGGCGCACCGCGACCCGGTGAGGATCGCAGTAGGAACGGCCGCCGTCGCGGCGGTGGCGCATCTGGACGGCGCCGGCGCGAGCACGTTCATGGTGACGGTCCCCGCGATGTTGCCGCTGTACCAACGGGCCGGCATGAGCCCTCTCTCGCTCACATGCACGACCGCGCTGGCAGCGGGGACGATGAACATGCTGCCATGGGGCGGACCCACGAACCGCGCCGCGGTGGCGCTGCAGGTGGGGTTGACCGAGCTGTTCATCCCGCTCCTGCTGCCGATGCTGGCGGGGCTGGCGGCCGTGTTCGCGCTGTCCGCACACATCGGGATGTGGGAACGCAAGCGTCTGCGGTCGCTGCGCAACGCAGAGGACGGCGCCGACGCGGATGCGGAAATGCGGACCGAGACGAGCCCTGCCGCGGCCGCAACCAGACTGACCGGCCGGTGGTACTTGAATGCCGTGCTGACCGTGGTCACGCTCGCCGCACTCTTCGGCGAGGTGCTGCCGCTCGCCGTCGTGTTCATCGTGGCATCCGCAATCGCGCTCCTCGTCAACTACCCTGACGCACACGCACAGCGCGAGCGCCTGACCGTGCACGGCAGCGCGGCGATGATGATGGTCACGACCGTGTTCGCGGCCGGCGTGTTCACCGGCATCCTCACGAAGTCCGGCATGCTCGGCGCAGTGTCCGCGGATTTAGTGCGCGTCCTGCCGGACGCCGTGCTTCGACATCTTCCAGTTCTTGTCGGCCTGACGTCGATGCCGCTCAGCCTCGCGTTCGATCCGGACTCTTTCTATTTCGGCCTGCTGCCGGTGCTGGCCCGTTCGTCCGAGGCGGCGGGCGGTTCGGCCATCGAGACGGCGCGAGCCGCCCTGCTGGGACAGATGACCACCGGATTTCCGGTCAGTCCGCTGACACCGGCCACGTTCCTGCTCGTGGGCCTGGCGGGCGTCGATCTCGCCGACCACCAGCGCCGGACGATCCCATACGCGTTTGCGGTGACGGTGATCATGACGGTCGCGGCGCTGGCGACTGGCGCTCTGCGGTGGTAGTGACCGTCGGTAATCGGTGATCGGACGAATCGCTGATCACCAGCCAGCAATCAGCGGGAAGAGCCTTAGTCCGTTATGCGGCTGCCAACGCAAATTTGTACCCGTTGTGGGACCGCATAACGGACTAGGCGCGCGAAGCGCGCCGAAAGATGCTGGTCTAACCAGTCAAGGGCTCCCTTGACTGGCTACTACTCCCGTGACGACGCATAGCGGCGTCGGACCAGTTTTCGAACAGTACGCGGTCAGCAGGAGCGGTTAAAGGCGTCCCGCTATCACGCGGGTGCTCGTAGGGGAAGGCCTTCAGGCGTCGGGATCGCCTGAACCGCAATCGCGCTCGGATCGTTGCTGGCGACGAGGCGCGTGCCGAGCGCCTCGATGACGACCTGATCGTCCTGAACGGTGGCCTGGAAGTCGCAGCTCTCCTTCCAGCGCTGGCTGATCGGCAGCTTAATGCGATCGTCGATGACGCGCTTCAGGAACCGGGCACCAAACGCCACACTGTACCCCTCTTGCACCAGTTTCTCGAGCGCCTCGGGCTCGATCACCAGCGTCTTGCTCCAACGCCTGAGTGTGGCGGTGATCTGCTTGATGTACTTGAGCGAGATCTCGCGCACCTGGTCCTTCGTGAGCGGCTGGAACAGCACGACCTGATCGATGCGGTTGCGGAACTCGGGCGGGAACTTCCGTTCGAGCTCGCGGTTGATCTCGCCCTGCACCTGCTCCATGCCGACCTGGCCGGAACGGAAGCCCAGCGGGCTTGTCAGCTTGCGGAAGTACTCCGATCCGACGTTGGACGTCATGATCACGATCGCGTCGGACAGATACACGCGCTTGCCGCGCCCGTCGGTCAGCCAGCCCTCGTCGAAGGCCTGCAGGAAGAGATTCAGCAGGCTCGGGCTCGCCTTTTCGATCTCGTCGAGCAGGACGACCGAGCACGGGTTGTCCTTCAACTGGTTCGTCAGGATGCCCCCGCGCTCGCTGCCGACGATGCCTCGAGGCATGCCAATCAGCTTGTCCGCCGACACGCCGCCGTCCTGGTACTCGGACATGTCGATGCGGATCATCTTCTTCTCGTCGCCGAACAGGAACTCGGCCACGGCTTTCGCGAGCTCGGTCTTGCCAACCCCCGTCGGTCCGAGGAAGAGCAGCACGCCGTCGGGCCGATCGAATCCATCCTTGAGCGGGCCTTTGTTGAGGACGAGCCGGTGCGCCAGCGCTTCGACGGCCTTCTTCTGGCCGACGACGCGGCGGCCGAGGCGCTCTTCGACGTCCTTGAACCGATCGCCGACGTCGCGGAACACCATGTCCTTCGGGATCTGCGCGGACTGCGAGATGACCTCGACGACGTCGGAGCTCTGCACCTCCCATCGGCGATCGATCTCCGCGCGGACGGCCGCGGTGTCGAGCCAGCCGATCACCTTGTCGGGCAGGTGCAGATGGCGCTGGTAGCGCGGCGACATCTCGAGCGCCGTCTCGATCGCCTCGTCCATCAGGCGGACCGAGTAGTTGCGCTCGAGCCGGGGCCGCAGGTTGTAGAGGATCCGCCGCGTCTCCTCGATCGACGGTTCGAGGACCTGCACCGTCCGGAAGCGGCGAGCGAGCGCCTCGTCCTCCTGGATGTATTCCTTGTACTCGCTGAGGGTGGTCGCGCCGATCATGCGGACCTCGCCGCGGGCGAGCACCGACTTGAACACGTTCGCGGCATCCGAAGGCGCGCCAAGAGCCGAGCCGGCGCCGACCATCGTGTGCGCCTCGTCGACGAACAGAATCAGGTTCGGCCGTTCCTTGATCTCCCGGATGACGTTCTGGATCCGTTCTTCGAACATGCCACGAAGCATCGTGCCGGCGACCATCGTGTTCATCTGGAGGTTGACGACCTGGCAGTCGCGCAGCCGCACCGGCACCGACTCGGGCTCGAACTCGATGCGTCGCGCGAGACCTTCGACGATGGCGGTCTTGCCGACGCCGGGTTCGCCGATGAGCATCACCGAGTTGGAGCGCTCGCGATGACACAGGATCTCGAGCACCTGCTGGATCTCGGCGTCGCGTCCGTACACCGGCGCAATCTTGTCCTGCTGCGCCAGCAGGTTCAGGTTCGTGGCAAAGTGCTTGAGGAACGGCGGCAGCTCGAGGCGCTTGCGCAGGCGCTCTTCCCGCAGTTCGTTGTCCCGCATCCGGGTGGCGATTCGCGACACGAGCACCTCCGGCTCAACGCCATGACGGCGGATGATGGAGACCGGGACCCCCTGGCTCTCTTCGAAGATGGCCGAGAACAGGTCGGAAGATTCAATCCTCTGCCGACCCGCGCGGCTTGCCTGATGAAATGCCAGCCTGACCACCAGCTTGGGGGCCGGTGCGACGTGCAGCCCGCGGCCCGGGAACGTTGGCAGCGCCTGAAGGTGTTCCTCCAGTGCCTGGAGAATTTCGTGAGGGTTCAACTCGAGGTCGCGCATCACCTGGGAAAACATGTCCCATTCGACTTGCGCGAACGCGAGAAAAATATGCTCGTTGGTCAGCAGCGCATGATCGCGTCGCCGGAATTCCTCGACGGCCCGATCGACCACTCGTTGCGCTGACTCGCCAATCTTGTTTTGTGCGATATCGAAGTCGTCCACGCGAGCACCGCCTCCTGCTCTAGCCGACCGGCTGCGGCGACTGACGCACCTTTTCAAGGGCAAGGTGGGTGCCATCGTCACGTCTCCAAGGATCGGCTGGATTGTGCAGTGTTGAGGCGGCGCGACGGTCGAGTGCGTACTAGGGGCGGAACCCCTTCGGACGGTCAGGCGACAGTGACACAAGCGAACACTTGTGCCGCTCAGAGGCGAAAGCGCCGAAAGTACTCGGCAGGAAGGAGGCGCCGCGACGGACAAGAAACGCGGCCGCGAGCCGCCTTGGTACAGATGGCTCGAGCGGAAAATAACGACAGCCTTCCGCGACCACCGCTCCAGCACGCTTCATCGGAGCCCGGTCGTCCTTGGTACTCTGAAGGGAGCGAAACGACTCTTGCCGTCTCGACGTCACTTGAATCCGAGAAACCGACATGCGAGCCGGCCGACCAGCGTGCGTCAACTCCCCGGTGGCGCACCTGCCGCCTTGAACACTCTGCCCCCTGTTATCCAGCGCTCCCAGTGTCCCGGATGACCGGGTAGCCACGGGGTCTCTGTCCAGAAGAACGTGAACCGATCGACTCCGGAGGGAAGAACGGCCTCGTAACCTCCGGCCGGCAGAGGGGTGAGCGGCACGTTGTAGACCGGGTCCCACGTCCCGTCCGTACACTCGGCGCCCGCGTGAACGTAGCCGCTGGCACCGACGCGGACGCGAAGGCGGCGGTCCCGGGGGAAGTGCTTCCGCTCGAAGGTCCAGAGAACCGGGTCGACGACATCGGGCAGGGACTCCGTAACCTTCGCTCGTCCGGACTCCTTTAAAGCGGCGGTCGCGGCGATGATCACGTCGATCGTTCGCAGATACCCGCGATGCAGGTTGATGATGGACCGCCCCGGCATCTCGAGCAAGCCGCCGCCGACATTGACGACGAGGCCCACTCTGCCGGCCATCGCGTGATCGATCCCGGCCGGAGCGGAAGCGGAATCCCCGATGTAGATCACGCTTTCGGGATGGAGGTCCGGAAGCGAGGGGAAGCGTCTCTCTCTCGAGAGTCTCAGCAGCGCATCGAAGCCCTCGGACGTGTCCTTGCCGGTGTTCCCGGACACCAGCCGGTACGCGCCGTCCTCGAAGACGTAGATCTCGTTGCCGCCGGAGAGGACCAGCAGCACGCTGGCCAGCAAGCGCGAACGGGGCCCGAGCTCGATGATGAGGGGCCTCAGCAGGCGGTAATAGAACCAGTCGAAGGGTGCTGCCGTGTTGAACACGAGGGCGCCGCCCGCGGCGAGATAGTCCGCGAGCACTTCGATCGTGCTGTGCTCGATGTCGCCCCCGGAGAACGCCGTGAGCATCTCGTCGAGGTCGGTGACGACAACGCACCGTCCGGTCTGCCTGATCGTGCCGAGGAACCATTCCAGCGCGCCGACCTGCTCCGGGGACAGATCCGCGAAGAAGGACCGCTGGATCTCTTCGATCGATCTCCTCTCGGACTTCGCCCTTCGGAAATACGTCGTGAGCATCCGCTTGAGGTCTGCCTTCCCTTCGTCTTCCGTTGACTTCCCACCCGCTGCAGCCTCGCGGGCGAGCCTGACAAACAGCGGCGCCACTTCGACGAGCCGCGCGGGTCTGCCTGGCGTGACCGCCACCCAGCCGAAATCGGTCAGGAGCAGGCCGCCGTTGCCGGTCCCGTGCTGCCGGCCCACGTCGATGGCGATGTAGTCGCGTTGAAGCCACGAGCCGGGGGAATACCGGATCTCGCCGTTCTTGCTCGCGGTATGGCCGATGACCTGCGGCAGGAGCGTGTCGTGGTACCGGTAATGGTCCACCTCGCGAAGGTCGGGCGTGAAAATGCCGGCGGGCTCGTACCCGATCTCGCCCGGCAGACGTCGCTCCTTCGCGTGGCTCGTCCCGATGTGGAAGATCTCGTGCGGCAGGTCGCGAGCCCTGATCCTCTCTCTTTCCACGAGCGCGTGGCGAAACACCTGGTTCACATACAAGGCGATCTCCAGGGCTCCGCGCGCGCCCTGTTCGCGCATCGCGACGTCGACGATGTTCGGAAGGAGGCCTGCATGGACGAACAGCTTGTCGTGGTCGAAGTAGGCAGCTTGCACGACCAACCCGAGGTGTCGCTCAGGATGCAGCGCCGCCTCCCTGATTTTCGGCCAGAGTCGGTACCCGAGGGAATCCTCTCCGCCCTGACCGCCCTCCCGATCCATATAGAGATCGTGGTTGCCCAGCGTCCACACGATCCGTCCCCCGAGCCGGTGCGCCTGACTGGCGAGGCGATGGATGAAGTCGAAGACCTCCTGCAGATGTCTTCCGTGGCCCACGTCTCCGGTGAACACGAGCGTCCCGTCGCGCGCGGACCAGCAGTCGCACGAATCGATGAAGCCGAGCGCGCGAAGAACCTCTTTCAGCGCCTGCAACTCGCCGTGAATGTCCCCGACGACGCCCATCCTCTTCGTGCAGTCCTTGAGAAACTCCGAGACATCACGATGCGCGGCGAGAGCCGTTTCGACCGCCACGTCCTGCACGACGACGTCTTCCACCTGAAGGACGTGGAGCTCATAGGGTGCGAGGCCGAAGACGAAGCCACGTCGGGCGAGATCCTCACCGGAGCGGACGTACACTTCCCCCGTGAAGAGGTCGCGGAGGTGGTAGTGGATAGCCGGGTCGTCCTGGACGTCCACTTCCGGCGGGAGCCGCAGCCGGCCCCAATGCTTCACCAGTCTCGGCACGTCGTCCGAAACATTCGTGATCAGGACCAGCGGCCGATCTTGATAGACCTTCAGGGCCGCTCGAAACTGCAGGAGCGGCTCCTCGTCGTGCATCCCCAGGACGGAAAGTGCGCGGTCGTAGATCGCGTCGGGCGTCACCGCTTCGAGTATGGAACGGAGCAATCCGCTGATCGGGTGCTCGAGCAGCGTACAGCGTTGAGCCTGAAGGACGGTGTTGATGTCGTGGGCTCCTCGTTGCCCCCAGGTCCGCTCGAAGCGCCCGAGACTGAAAGCCCCGTGTTCCTCTGCGATCCCCTGGGAGGCGATGTGGAACTCCCGCACGATCTCGGCGGCGCCGTCGGCGTGTTCCTGCGGGACGTCGGTCGAGGCCGCGACGTTCTGCTGGATGCGCCACAATGCCCACCGGCTGCCGTCCCGCGCCGATCGCAGGAGGTCCTCCGGCGATCGATGCCCAGGCGCGGGCGCCGCCATGGGGTCCTGAACCTCCCGGCCGCCACCCGCGATATCGATCAGGCCCATGTGCGGGTCGAACACCTGGAGCCGTTCGGCCTCTCCAGAGCCGGTGAGTCCGACGTTCAGAATGGAGAAGTCGAGATGCGAGATACCGTACCGCCATAGCTCGTGCACGAAGTCCGTGTAGCGAGCTTTCAGATTCCGCGCCGCGTCGAGGTTGCCGGCGCGGACCTCGCGTTCGATCGCCACGTCCAGAGGGGTCACGATGGGCTGGATCACCAGAACGGAGACCTCCACGGCGTCGGGTGCCCGCTTCTCGTCCGGGAAGTCATCGGGGTAGTGAACACGGAGTGTCCGGGGCCCGCTGCCCAGGGAACGCACGATTCCGATCGATCGGAACCGCTCGAGCGCCCGCCGCTCGTCGTCGTTCAGAAGCCGGTATGCGCTGTCGGCGAGGTAGACCCGGTTCGGTACCGCAAGCGGCCCGTACACTTCGAGCGAACGTATGTGCTGCCAGATCGTCGGATGGAGGCAGCCGTCCGGCTGTATGCCGTGATCGTGCGCCCATTGCTCGCGGGGCGGCTGCTCCCAGGACGGCGCGAGTGGCGGTGTGCCTTCCCGGCTCTTCGCATACTTGACCATGAATCGGTTCGCGGGCTCCGCGAGCGCGATGACGTGGTAGCCCTCTCCGAGAAGATGCATCCCTTCGTCGAGGACCTGCAGCACCTCGTGATCGGGAGGCATGTCGTCGGCGGTGAGGAAGGCCTCGCGCGTGACCGGTACCAGCTCCCCATCGAGGATGCTCTCTCCGATCCAATTGGCGTCCCCGTGGCCTTCGTCCCGGTGGTAAGCCCTGAGCACTCGTTCGAGAATCGCCGTGAATTGAGCCTCGGCGTGCTCAGCTCCC
>DASYQV010000335.1:0-40967 GCA_036005125.1 Vicinamibacterales bacterium | reverse complement strand
GCGCGCCGGGAATGTGGCCGGCCACGCGATCGAGCGATTCGGTCCGGCCCTCGAACCGTTCGGGAGCGCGCGCATCGACGAGCGTCATCGTGGGATCGTCGAGACGGGTCCACACCTGATTCGCGGTCAGGCGCATCGCGGTGCGAGGCTTCCCCGCAAACGGCGCGGGCGCGCGCGACTCGATGCCGGTACGCGTGGGCCGCGCCTCGCGTACCCATTTCGCGAAGCCGCCGTCCAGCACCGCCACGGCGTCGTGGCCCATGTAGCGCAGCATCCACCAAAGCCGGCTGGCGAAACTGCCGTTGTCCTGGTCGTAGACAATCACCTGGGTGTCCGGCCCGATTCCCAAGCGGCCGAACGTCGCATTCATCGCGTCAGGACCCGGGAGCGGATGACGGCCATTACGGCCGTCCGTCTGTCCGGAGAGATCGCGTGACAGGCTGGCATACACGGCGCCGGGAACGTGCGAGGCGCGATATTGTTCCTCGCCCCGATTCTCGTTGTTCAGATCGTACCGGCAATCGATCACCACCCATGTGGGATCGTCGAGATGTCCGGCGAGCGTCTCGGTCGAGACGAGCGTGCTGTGTGCCACGTCGTGTAGCTTAACGCCGATGCCGCACCACAGGCCCGCTCAGCTTGAAGTGCGACCGGCGGCACCTCATACTCGAATCATCCCCTCGGTGTGTTGCTGGTTTGATCGTTCCATGAATGCGTCCTTCGTCATCATCGCGCTGGGACTCGTCGCCAGCGCTACGTATCTGCTTCGTCGCTTGATCGGATCTGCGCCGCCGAATCGCAGCATCGACGTGGGCGAGGTGAGCGCGAACTGGCTCATCGAGCGTCGCAAAGACGCGCCCAGCGAATAGCCGAAGCTCGTCGCGCACCGGTCGAGACGTTCGGCGCGGATTCGATCCGCGCCGCCATGGCATCGGTTCGGATCCCGCCTCACGCGGCCACCCGCCCTAATCGGGAAGCTGGCACTGAGCTTCACCCCTCGCGCGGCCCGGCTCAGCACGCACGGCTTCAGTCGACGCGCCCGGCTCAGCACGAATGGTGGCGTTCTGCTTGCACAGTCACCGGCTGAGGAGCCGAACGATGCAACTGCGCGTCATGGCCGCAGCGCTGACGGTCGCGCTTGGTCTTGCCTGTCACCCCGGTCCAATCGTGGACACGGGTCCCAAGCCCCCCGCGACAGGAGGCACCATCTCAGGAATAGTCCGCGCCTCGGGCAGCAACGCTCCGCTTTCAGGTCGAAAGGTGACGGTGACCGATATCGCGACCGGCAGGCAGTATGAGGTGTCTACCGCGACCAACGGCGGCTACACCATCAAGGTTCCGGAAGGAACCTATCGGTTGGAGGTGGAGCTGCGGTCGAATGAGACGCTGGCCTCTCGACCTGAGCAGACCCGGGTGAATCAAGGCGACTTGGACGCCGAACGCAATTTCGCGATCAGCGTCAACGCCCAGCCGTAGCCGCGGGCATTAGGGTCAGACCGGGGTCAGACCAGGGTCTGACCCCGGTGATGGGTCGACTCAAGGTACGCAGGAATTGCCGACGTCAACTGCTTAACCGTTAGACCCGCGGTTTGGTTTATCGGAGATTCTCGAGCGCCGCGATCCGCTCCTCGAGGGGTGGGTGCGTCGAGAAGAACACCATCCAGCCGCGCGACCCGTTGATCTTCAGCGTAGCGAGCGCCTGGTGCGACGTATCCACGGCCTCTTGATACGTCAGGAGCCGTCGCAGTGCCGCAAGCATCTGCGGCTGACCCGCCAACGCCGCGCCGCCAGCGTCCGCGCGGAACTCGCGGTACCGTGAGAACCAGGCGGTGATCAGCGAGCCGAGGATACCGAGGCCGATCTCCAGCACGATCATCACCACGTAGCTGAGCATGTAGGAGTTGCGCGAGTCGCTCGAGCTGCGGACGGCGAACGCGATCAGGCGTGCGAAGAACATCACGAACGCGTTGATCACGCCCTGCAGCAGCGTCATCGTCACCATGTCGCCGTTGCTGATGTGGGTGACCTCGTGCGCAAGCACGCCTTCGACCTCGTCGGGTCGCATCGCGCGCAGCAGACCGCTCGAGACCGCCACGAGGCTGCGGCTCTTGCTCGGACCCGTCGCGAACGCGTTCACTTCCGGCGAGTCGTAGATGCCGACCTCCGGCATGGGCAAGTTCGCCTCTTGCGTAAGGCGGGCGACCGTGTTGTACAACCAGTCCGGCTCCTGGCGGCCGGTGCGGCCGTCCACGAGCTGCACGCCGGTCGCCTGCTTCGCGATCCATCGCGACATCTGCAGCGAGATGAACGCGCCGCCCATGCCCCAGACGAAGCAGAAGATCGCAAGGGCGCCGTAGTCCAGCCCGCCAGGCCCCACGTACCTGCCGACGCCCAGCACGCTCAGGACGATCGACAGCGTGATGACAACGGCCAGGTTCGTGGCGAGAAACAGAAAGATTCGCTTACCCATATCGTGACCGCTCCACATCCTCTAACCAGTCAAGGGCTCTGCCCTTGATATCCCCGCAGAGCCCTCGCCTGGTTCGCACAGTATCTCTTGGCGCGCTCCGCGCGCCTACCCCGTTATGCGGTCCCACAACGAGTACAAAATTCGCGTCTGTGGCCGCATAACGGGCTAAGGGTTCACGCAAAAACAAGTGCTCATCTATTCTCGGATCTCGGTCATAACCAAAGCCCGCGTCAGCGCGAGGGCGCAACGCAACGGGCCGCTCAAACGCCCGTGAATATGGGTTTGGCGAGCGGCAATCGATCCGGCGAGCCACGCGGCCTGTTGTGTTATAGTTCCGACCATGGAGGGCTTCAAGTCGGAACTCTAACATTATGCGCCCCACGGCATTCGATCCCCAGAGCCTCCGCACGTACCTGCAACGCCACAAGATTGCCGACCTGCCGGCGCTGAAACACGCGCTGGGCACATCCGCCAATCTCACCGTCTTCCGCAAACTCAAGCCCCTGGGCTATCTCTCCAGCTACACCCACCGCGGTCGGTTCTATACGCTCCGAACGATCGCGCGCTTTGACGAGGACGGTCTGTGGTCCCACGAGGCGGTGTGGTTCTCGCGCCACGGGACGCTCATGGCGACCCTGGAGGCGTGGATCGCCCAATCGCTGCACGGTTGGTTCGCCGATGAACTCGCCGACCGGCTGCATGTCAACGTCCACGATCCGCTCCACGACTTGGTGCGCCAGGGTCGCGTGCGCCGCGCCGCGGTCGCGGGGCGTTTCCTCTACACCGCCGCCGAGGCTCGACGGTCGAAAGATCAGATCCGGGTCCGCCGCACGGCCCACGCCGTCCCGTTGGTCGCGGACGCCTCCGCGCTCCACGTCTCCCCCGATGAGCTCAAAGCGGCCATTCTCTTGTTCTACAGCCTGCTCGACGAACAGCAACGGCGCCTGTTTGCCGGCTTGGAATCGATCAAACTCGGCCTGGGTGGCGATACGATCCTGGCCGCGTTCCTCAATCTCGATGCGCATACCGTGGCGCGCGGTCGGCAACAGCTCCTGGATCACGATGTCGCGCCCGGACGAGTGCGCCGCGTGGGCGGCGGGCGGCCACCCGCGGAAAAAAAACGGCCGACATCGTCACTCTGATCGAGTTTCTGTTGGAATACGACACCGCCGGGGATCCGATCACCGGCGTGAAATGGTCCCGCCGCACCACCGCCAAAGTGGCCCTCGCGCTCGGCGACTTTGGCATCGCCGTCAGTCCCAACACCGTCGGGCGGCTGCTCCGGCACATGGGCTATGCGCTCCGGGTCAACCACAAACAGCTCCCGACCGACGCCAGTCCGGATCGCAATCAGCAGTTCCTCTACATCAGCGACCTGCGCGATCACTTCCAGCGTCGCGACCTGCCCATCCTCAGCGTCGACACCAAAAAGCGCGAACTGGTGGGCAACTTCAAAAACCCGGGGACGCGATGGGATCGCTCACCGCGTCGGGTCAACGATCACGACTTCCGCTCAGATGCGGTCGGCGTCGCCATTCCGCACGGCATTTACGATCTGCTGGCCAATCGAGGCCGCGTCACCGTCGGCGTCTCGCACGACACGCCAGCCTTTGCGGCTCGCGCGATTGCGCGCTGGTGGCACCACGAAGGCTGTGTGCGATATGCCCACGCTCGCCGCCTCCTGCTGCTTGGCGACACGGGCGGCAGCAATGGCTGCCGGTGTCGCGCCTGGAAAACCGAACTCCAGGCCCAACTCGCCGATGCCCTTGGCCTCACCCTCACCGTGGCCCACTATCCCACGGGCGCTTCCAAGTGGAACCCCATCGAGCATCGCCTTTTCTCTGAGATCTCCAAAAACTGGGCGGGTGAGCCACTCGACAGCTACCAGAAGATCCTTCGCTTCATCCGCTCCACCAAAACCCAGTCGGGTCTGTCGGTCACCGCGCACCTGGATCGCCGCCACTATCCGACCGGCGTGGAGCCCACGCCGGAACAGCTTCACGCACTTCGCCTCCGACCCGGTGATATCCTCCCGAAGTGGAACTACACGATCTCACCCAATCTGTGAATTTGTTTTTGCGCGAACCCTAAGAGCCAGCATAGCATGCGCCCGTTGGGGGAGTCTGAACGAACGGGACGTCGAGGATTAGCCCGATGCTAGCACGTGAGCCATCCCCGCACCACGGTGACTGCCGGGCCCGACACACGGACCCGGTCTCCTGTGACGCACGTGTGGACGACGCCGCCGCGCCGCGATGCTTGAAAGCCGACAAGCGCTTGACGGCCGAGCCGAGGTGCCCAGTAGCCCGCCAGCGAGCAGTGCGCCACGCCGGTCACCGGGTCCTCGTCGATGCCCCACCACGGCGCGAAATAGCGTGACACGAAGTGAACTCCCGGCATCGTCGCGCGCGCCGTGACGATCACGCCAACGTGATGCTGCCGCAGGATGTCGAAATCGGGAGTCAGGCCTCGAACAATCGCCTCGGAGTCCACGTGGACGAGCAGGTCGTGGTCCTCGAGGTCGCGTTTCGGCGTTTCGCCGACGTATACAGGCCGGACGCCGAGCGCGGCGATGACCGGCGCGGGCGCCTTCGCATCGGTCACCGGGATCGCCGGCACGTCCAGCTCGATGACGTCGGCCCGGTGCTCGGCGACGAGCGTACCGCTCCGACTGTTGAAACGGGCCGGAGTCTGGACATCAAGCCAGCCGGTTTCCCAGAGTACGTGCGCGCTCGCGAGCGTCGCGTGTCCGCACAGACCGACTTCGGTCCTGGGCGTGAACCATCTGAGAGCGAAGGCGCGTCGCGGCGCTCGACGAATGCCGTCTCCGAGAGATTCATCTCGGCGGCCACCTGCTGCATCCATCGTTCAGCGCGCGGTTCCTCGAGCAGGCACACGGCGGCTGGATTTCCTGCGAACGCGGTGGTCGCAAAGGCATCGACGGTGCAGAGCTTGATCGGCATCGGTCTTCCTCCGGGCAGGTGCCGCGGGCAACCTGCGGCTGCGACGGGACGGGCATTGCTGTCACACAATCGACGTAATACACTTGCATCGCAATGCACGCAATATCAATATTGACACCATGACAATGTGGCTGCCGGACCTGGGGACGCGGCGGGGACCCGTGTACCGCGCGATTGCGGACGCGATTGATGAGGACGTGCAGAGGGGCACGCTGCGCGCGGGCGCGAGGCTGCCGCCGCATCGCGATCTGGCCGACCATCTCGGCGTGACGGTGACGACGGTGACGCGCGCCTATCAGGAAGCCACGCGCCGCGGCCTCATCGCGGGCCACGTCGGCCGTGGCACCTTCATCCGCGGTACCGACCAGACCGAGGACGCGCGCGACGGCGGGCCGGTCGACCTGAGCATCAACGTACTGATGCCGGACAAGGAAGTCGCGGTCCTCGAAAGGAACATGTTCGCGCGTCGAGTGCTGCCCTGGACGCAGTTGCTCGGATATGTGCCGACGCGAGGCCACCTGCGGCACCGGCAGGCGATGTCGGTCTGGCTCGCGAGATGTGGCTTCCAGGTTGATCCGGATCGCATCGTTCTTACCGCCGGCGCACAGCACGGGATGGCGGTGGCGCTGAGCGCGCTCACTCAGCCCGGCGACACGCTGCTCGTCGAAGAGCTCACGTATTCGGGCGCCCGGCTGCTCGCGCAGCATCTGCACCTCCGGCTTCGCGGCGTGGCCATCGACGCGGAGGGGCTGAGGCCGGACGCGTTGGAGACTGCGATTCGCGCGTCAAGGGCGCGGGTGCTGTACTGCATGCCCCGTCTTCAGAACCCGACGTCCGCCGTGATGCCCGAGCGTCGCCGCCGACAGCTCGCGACGATTGCTGCCAGACACCGGCTGCTCGTGATCGAGGACGACACCTACGGTTTTCTCTCACCAGAGCGCGAGCCGCTCGCAACGATTCTTCCGGAGCGGACGGTGTTCATTACGAGCCTGTCGAAGAGCCTCTTCCCAGGGCCGCGCGTTGGCTGCGTGGTCCCGCCGGCGCCGCTGCTGGAGCCGATCATCTCGGCGCTCTGGGCAACGATGGTCAACACCTCGCCGATTGGCGCCGACATCATGAGCAGCTGGATCGAGGACGGAACGGCCGCGCGCATCGCGGAGTGGAAGCAGCGCGAGGTCGCTGCGCGTCAGCAGATGGCGCGGCGCCTGATCGTGGATGGACGCCTGCAGACACACGCCTCGAGCCCGCACATCTGGCTGCACCTGCCGGCCAAATGGGATTCCGACACGTTTACCGCTCACGCCCGCTCGCGCGGTGTCATCGTCAACGCGTCGCGCGAGTTCACGGCCGGCGAGCGCCCGCCGTCGGCCGTCCGGTTGTGCATCGGCACGCCGCGCACGCGCGCGGGACTCGAGCTCGCGCTCGTGCGCGTATCGAACGCCATCAAGGACCGTGCACCGGCCGCCCGCGTGGTGGTGTGAGGGCGGCCACGAAGGCCACTGTTTCATTCATGATTCGTGATTCACGATTCATGATTTGGTTTCTGAATCAAGAATCAAGAATCACAAATCAAGAATAAAACGAGCGTCGTGGCCCTCGTTACTGCGCGGCCGCGAGGCGTTCGCGGGCTTTCTGCACATCGCGGTGAAACACGAAGAGCCCGTCGGCCGTGTCACGGCGGTCGGTGAAGTTCCACGTCTTGCCGCCGCGTTGCTTCACGCGCAGGTTCTTTTTCAGGTAATCCACGTCGAACTGTTCGAGATCCGCGAACGGAATCGCGAAAGCATCGCCTTTGTTCGACGTCCGGTACGCCAGGCCTTTCAGTGTTGCCTCCAGCGTTCCCTCGCACGATCCGACGCCGTGCCGATGGACGACGGGAATCGATGCGTCGAGCCGTACTTTCCCGAACTCCACGTTCACCGTGTTGGGACCCTCGGTCAGTTTGATCCGCTCCGCGTAGCCTTCCTGCCCCTCGGCCGTCACGTTCAGCTGCTTCGAACCCGGCGTCAGGCCGCGAACCGTCAGCGGCGTCGTTCCGACGTATTCGCGATCGAGGAATACGGATGCGCCCGGTACGTCGCTCGCCACCGTGAGCACCGTACCCGTGTCGACCGGCGCCGCCGAATTGGGCGCCGGAGGTGGAGGTGGAGGCGGTGGCGCGGAGCCGGGCCGCGCCGTGGGCGGCGCCGCCGGTCGCGCCGGCGCGGGCGTTTCAGGAGCCGGTCGCGGCGCTGGAGCATCCACGCGAGCGACGGGCGGCGGCGTGACGCGGACGGTGGCGGGTGGCGGCTGCCGGCGCAGCACGCCGAACACGAGCACGAGCGCCGTCACGATGACGGCAACTCCCAAGGCCATCAACCTCCGGCTCATTCAGTCGCTCCCCGCGTCAGCCGCATCGCCAGATGATGCAGGAACAGCCCCACATCGGTCACGACACCCACGGTCTGCATGGAGCCTCGATCGCTCAGTTTGGTCACGACCGCCGGGTTGATGTCGACGCACACCACGCGCACCCACGACGGCAGCATGTTGCCGACGCCAATGCTGTGCAGCATGGACGAGAGCATCAGCACCAGCTGCACGTTGTTCGAGAGCGCGTCCGCATACTGGTCCTGCGCCTCCTCGAGATCCATGATCGTGTCCGGTAGTGGGCCATCGTCTCGGATACTCCCGGCGAGGACGTACTCGACGCCGTTCGTAACGCACTCGTACATGATCCCGGAGCGGAGCACGCCCTGATCGACCGCGGCGCGGATGCTGCCGGTGCGATTGATCGTGTTGATTGCCGCCATGTGGTTGCGATGGCCCTGCTCGACGGGCGCCCCTGCCGCGAGGTCGATGCCGAGGGACGTGCCGCTCAGCGCATATTCGACGTCGTGGACCGCGAGCGCGTTGCCCGCCAGCACGACATCGACGTAGCCGTGGCGGATAAGGGCGGAGAAATGCTCCACCCCGCCCGTGTGCACCACCACCGGCCCGGCGACGACGGCGATTCGTCCGCCCTGCTGCTTGACGTCTTCCATCATCGTGGCGACGCGCGTGACGATCGCTTCGACGCGGCGTTCCGACGACACGTCGTTGCTCATGAACGCGAACCCGAGCCGATCGCGCTCACGGAACTCCGGGCTGACGCGGACGCCGTCATGTCCGCAGACGACCCGGTCGCCGGCTCGCACGTCGCGCAGCTTGCGACATATCGCGCGGCCGTCGTCGATGACAATGATCCCGTCCATCCGCTGGCGCTCGACTTCGATCCACCGGCCGTCGAGCCGGACGTGTGTCCGGTGGTTGGTGGTCGAGTAGAAGTCGTCGGCGACGCATCGATCCCTCTCTGCCGGCTTCAGTACGGCATCTCGCTCCCGCACCGGGTGAGCACCGAATGGGGTCAGCTGCTGGAGCAGTTCCTCGAGTGTCGGTTCGTCGGGTGCGGTGAGACGCATCTGAATGCGGGAGACCTCATCGTTGGTGCGGCCGATATCGAAACGGATCACCTCGTAGCTCGCGCGGAGCTCGATCACTTTGTCGAAAATCGCGCTGAGGTGACCGGAGTCGATGAGGTGCCCTTCGGCTTCAATCGTTTCGGTGGCGGGCATGTCGCTCATTCTACCGGCACGCTTCCTGCACCGGCTGAGGTCAGTGTGAGAGAAGAGCCATGGCGGAACAGATGAGGCCTGGAGGGCGGCGGCGTGCGGTCACGCGGCTCGGCGTTCCGGGATTGATTGTCGCCGTGCTGGCGCTGGTCGCGTTGTGGCGGGTCGGTGCGCCCGTCCCCAGTGAGCCCGGCGCCGCCGGCACCACTGGCGGCAAGGGTGGAGCGCTCGAGCCGCTCACCCACCTCGCGGACGTGCTCGCGGCAAATGCCGTCGGACGTCGCGCATCGCTCGAGAACGTGCCCGTGCGCCAGCTGACGAGCAGGTCGACGTTCTGGGCGGGCGAGGTCGACGGCAAGCCGGTGTTCGTCGTCGTCGAGAAGACGGCGCAACTGCCGGTACACGCGTTAGAGCCTGGCGTGCGTGTGAGGCTGGTGGGCACCGTTGAACCGGCGCCCGATTCCGGAGAGGCCGCGCGCCTCTGGAGCGTGGATCAGTCGACCGCCCGAGCGGTGAAGGACGCCGGCGTCTTCCTGCGCGCAACCGAGGTCGTTCCGCAAAGCCGGAAGTGACACGTGCTCCCGCATCAAGCCCTGGCGACCAGCAGAAGCGGAGTCCCTGGCAATTCCTGCGTACCTTGAGTCGACCCATCACCAGGGTCAGACCCCGGTCTGACCCCGGTCTGACCCCGGTCTGACCCCGGTCTGACCCCCTCACGAGGCTTTGCGCCTGGCGCGCAGGCTCGCCGCCACCACGGCGCCCGCGGCAATGAATGGCAGAACGCGGCCGACATCGGACAGCGCGGCGCGAGTATACGCGCTTCGGCGCATCGTGTACCGTTCCGACGATCCTCGACGACGCCCATCCTGCTGGGGCTCGTATAACGAGTCCGGTCCGTGCGGCGGCTCATCTTTCTGCTGTTGCTTGAACATCGTGGCCTTCATGTAGAGGTCCGTCAGCCGCGGCGCAACCGTACCCATCGCCGTGATCATCTTCCCGCTGCCGCCCACCGTGATATCACGCGTCGGCTTCTCCGCACAGCGCAGAATCGCACGCGCCACTTCCTCAGGCGTATAGATCGGCGGTGGAAACTCGGGCTCGGCCTCCATGTACGTGCGCGCGTGCTCGAGGAACGGTGTGTTGATCGCAGCCGGCTTGACCAGCGACACGGAGATTGGCACCCCGTCGTACTCGAGCTCCATCCGCAACGCGTCCGTGTAGCCCTTTACCGCATGCTTCGACGCGCTGTAGACGCCCTGCAGCGGTACGGCGCGGTCGGACACAATCGAGCCGATGTTGATGATCGCGCCGCCGCGGCGTCGCAGGTGCGGGACCGCCGCGCGGCATCCGTGGACGACGCCCCAGAAGTTCACATCGAACAAGCGCCGCTTGTCTTCGAGCGGCACCTCGGTCGTCCTGCCGTAGATGGAAATCCCGGCGTTATTGACCCAGGTGTCGAAGCTGCCGAACTCCTCGATCGCGCGGTTCGCGATTTCCTGCACCGCGTCGGCGTCGGCCACGTCAGCCACCACGTAGACGGCTCGCCCGCCCCGGATGCGGATGCGGTCGACCGCCTTACGCAATTCCATCTCGTGCCGCGAGCTCAACACCACGCATGCGCCTGCTTCGGCCGCCATCTCGGCAGTCGCCAGACCGATTCCACTCGAGGCGCCCGTAATCACAATCACCTGCTCGCCGACTCGCTTGAGTTTCACCCTCATGCCCGCCTCCGCACCCAGGGGAGCGGCGGAAGCATCAGCACGTCGCGTACCGGTTCACGACTCAACCAGCTCGTCGGCAAGCAATATCGTCACGGCTCGATAGATCGTCGATCGTGAAACCGCACACAATAGACATTCCCACGCTGTCACGGCTCCTTGAGGCACCCCGATTTACATGGACGTCTTCTGTCGATGCGTATTCGAGACGCCGGTCGGACCGATGATCGCGTTGGCGTCGGATTCCGCGCTCGCGGCGCTCGAGTTTGCGCATCCCCATCGCGAGCGCCGGCTCGACGCGCGCCTTCTGCGGAGGTTCCCGCCTCACAGGATCGACGACACACCAAACGCAATCCTCGATCGCGCACGCGCCTGGCTCGACGACTACTTCGCCGGTCGAAGCGCCGACGCGGCGGCACTGCCGCTCGCCATGCATGGGACGGAGTTCGAACGTCGTGTATGGGCATGTCTCCTCGAAATCTCTGCCGGCCAGACGACGTCGTACGGCGCGATTGCAGGCCGGCTGGGTCTCCGGAACGGCGCTCGTGCGGTGGGGCTGGCCAACGGCGCCAACCCGATTGCCATCATCGTCCCGTGTCATCGGGTCGTCGGCGCCGATGGAACTCTCACGGGCTACGGCGGTGGCTTGGAGCGAAAGCGCTGGCTGCTCGACCATGAACGCCGCTGGGCCTCATTCGAACTGACCGCTTCCCGGTAACACGGCTGCTTTCTCTGCCAGGGGATATATCATCTCCGAGTGGATGCGCCCGGCGTCATGAAGATGCGACTGCTCGCACTGCGGACCATCGTCATTGCCTTGGCCGTCATGCTGGTGGTGGGCGCGGCTTATGCGCAGCGCGGACGGTGGAGCTACCGTGAGGGCACGATGGCGCCGATCTTTGCCCCCGCCATGATGCCGGATGCGAACTTCATCCCTTGCCGGCTGATGTATCGCAGCGTGCGAGCGGAAGCCATGGGCATCGGCTGGGAGACCGACTATCCGTATGCCGAGATCAACCTCACGATCCGGCTTTCGGAGCTGACGAAGACGCCCGTGAGCCTCGATGAGCGACGGGTCCCGCACCACTACGTCGTCCGGATGACGGATGACGCTCTGTTCAACTGCCCGTTCACTATCGCATCCGACGTCGGAACGATCGGGCTCAGTCCGGTCGAGGCCGAACGGCTGCGCGCGTATCTCTTGAAGGGCGGCTTCCTGTGGGTCGACGACTTCTGGGGAACGGCCGCCTGGGAGCAGTGGTCGCGCGAGATCGCGAAGGTGCTGCCGCCCTCGGAGTATCCGATCACCGACATGAAGCTCGACGACCCGATGCTGCGCGCCCTTTTCGAAGTGCGAAAAATTCCGCAGATTACGAATATCCAGTTCTGGCGCGCGGTTGGCGGCTCGACGACTTCTGAACGCGGTGCCGATAGTGCCGAGGTGCACTTCCGCGCCATCCGCGATCGACAGGGCGCCGTGGTCGTACTCATGTCGCACAACACCGACATCGGCGACTCGTGGGAGCGGGAAGCCGAGGATCCAGGGTTCTTCTATCAGTTCTCGCCCGCCGGCTACGCGGTCGGCATCAACGTGCTGTTGCACGCGATGTCGCACTGAACCGCGGGTCTAAATGACCCGGGGCTACATTACACAGTGGGGACGAACTTGTAGCCGACGCCGCGGACGGTCAGCAGGAATCTGGGCGATGCCGGGTTGTCCTCCAGGTAGCGCCGCAGCCGCACGATGAAGTTGTCGATCGCACGCGTATCGGTGCTCTCGTGCAGGTCCCACACGTCTTCCAGGATCGCTTTGCGCGAAACCGGCTTGCCGGCGTTCTTTACGAGATACCGCAACAGCTGGCACTCCATCAGGGTGAGTGGGTGCGACCCGTCTCGGGCCCTGATCTCCATGGTGCTGAAATCGAGAGTCCGCCCGGCAAAGGAGAAGACGTCAGGCACCGCGCCGTTGGCGGGCGCCGGCGCAGCGGCCACCTCCTGCTGGCTCCACCGCCGGCGACGGAGCAACCCTCGCAGTCGCGCAAGGAAAATCGCGAGCTCGAACGGCTTCGGGAGATAGTCATCGGCGCCCGATTCGAACCCGCGGAGCACGTCTTCCGGCCGCCCGCGTGCCGTCAGCATCAGGATTGGGACGTACTGGCCCGCCGCGCGCAAGGACGAGGCGACCTCGAAGCCGTCCTTGCCGGGCAGCATGACGTCGAGGATCACCGCATCGTAGTGATCGCGCTCGGTGAGGAGCCGATCGAGTGCCTGGACGCCATCGCAGACGATGATGGCCTGGTGCCCTTCCGCTTCGAGGTTGAACCGGAGCCCGTCCGCCAGATGTTGCTCGTCTTCGACAATGAGGACACGGCTCATACGCGGGCAAGACGCGGGAGTTCGACCGTGAACGTGGCGCCTCGTCCTTCGCCTTCGCTTTGCGCGAAGACCCGGCCACCGTGCGCCTTGGCAATGGTGCGCACGATGTAGAGGCCGAGACCTGTGCCCTTGACCTGCTTGAGACCGCGCGTCTGGACGCGGTAGAAGCGGTTGAAGATGCGTTTGAGCTGTTTATGTGGGATGCCGATCCCGCGGTCCTGCACGCGCACCCACACCGTTTCCGGCGTCGGCGCCGCCAGCGCGACGGTGACGCGGACGCTCTCGCCCGAGTACTTGACCGCATTGTCGACCAGGTTCGAGATCACGGTGCGGAGGTCGTCCGCCTCGCCAAGGACCATCAGCCGTTGATCGGCCTGAGTGTCCAGCGCAACGGCGCTTGGTGGCAGGTGATGCCGCACGACCGCAAGGTCGACGCATTCGCGCGCGATCGCTCCGATGTCTACGGGCGAACGCGGGCCTGCCTTCCGCTTCTCGCGCACGATCCCGGCCTTGAGCACCTGGTCGACCGTCCGGTGCAGACGGTCGGCATCGGCGAGCATCACCCCGTAAAAATGACGCCGCTGCTCCTCGGTGAGCGCGCGGGACTGCAACGTCTCGAGATACAGCTTGATCGACGCAATCGGCGTCTTCAGCTCGTGCGTGACCGCGTTGATGAACGTGTCGTGATCCTCGTTCCGTTTGATTTCCATGACGAGGAACACGGTGTAGACGATGATGCCCGTGATGATCAGCGCGAATGTCGCGACGCCGAGGATGAGCGGCGTAATGCTGCGGGCGTTGATGACGATCCAGCCGATATTGAGCGACACGGCCGCCGCCACGAGCAGCACGCAGAACGCCACGAAGAATGCGATCGCCTTACGCCGCGTCATCTGGGCCTCATTTTAGGTCAAAGGTCAAAGGTCAAAGGTTAAAGGTTAGGGTTACCGTAAGGGCCAGGTCAAAGGTTCAGGTCAAAGGTTCAGGTCAAAGGTCTCGGTCACCGCCGCCAGAAAACACAAAGGCCCGCTAGACGGCGGACCTTTGATACCTAGCTCTTTGACCTAATCCTTTGACTCGACCTTTGACCTGAACCTACGCCTAGAGAGACCTGAACCTGGACCTGGACCTTTAACCTAACCTTTGACCTTTGACTTTTGACCTACGTCAGGCCACAGCCTGTCCTCCGACGACGATTCTTTCGTTCTCCTCGTGGGGCACGTCCTGCGCAATTTTGGCAGCCTTGACATCCCAGACCAGACCGAAGAGCTCCAGCGTCTTGATGCCGAGCCAGTTCATATCGAACTCGTACCAGGCGAGGCCGTGGCGCGCGGACACGGGGTGCGCGTGATGGTTGTTGTGCCAGCCCTCACCGAAAGTGAGGAGCGCCACCCACCAGTTGTTTGTCGAGTCGTCGCGCGTCTTGAACCGGCGCGAGCCCCAGAGATGCGTCGCGGAGTTCACGAGCCACGTCGAATGCAGACAGAACGTCGTACGCAGGAAGGTGGCCCAGAGGACGTAGGGGATGCCTCCAAATACGAGGAGCCCGACGCCGACGATCACCTGCGGCACCCAGTGCCAGGTCGACAGCCAGACATAAAACCGATCGCGGCAGAGATCAGGCGCATAGCGGGCCAGGATCTGCGCGTCGTGGTGCAACCCCTGGCCGGTCATGATCCATCCCATGTGCGCCCAGAACGTTCCCTCGCGTGGCGTGTGCGGATCGCCTTCGCGGTCCGACTTCTGATGATGGATACGGTGTGTCGCGACCCAGAAGATCGGCCCGCCCTCGAGGGCGAGCGTTCCGCAGATCGTCAGGACATACTCGACCCACTTGCGAGCCTTGTAGCCGCGGTGGGTCAGCAGTCGGTGATACCCCATCCCGATCCCCAGACTGCCCGAGATCAGCCAGAGGGCGATGGCCGCGACGATGGCGCCGCCGTCGATGACGAAGAACGCCGCGACCGCTCCGATGTGGAACGCGGTCATCGCGATCACCGTGATCGTGTTCAAACCCTTCTGGTACTTACGCCCGTACATGAGCGACGGCATCGTCATCAGACAGTTGTCCTTTGCGCGGTTGAAACGTTGGAACGACCCTGCACGATAACAGGTCGTCCGGAAGGCGTCTGTAATACTTGTGTAAGAGTCGCAAAGCGGCTGCCAGCAGCCTGATTCGAACGCCCGGCCGAGCTCCGCCGAGGGTTACGCTCGTGCTGAAAGCGCGACGTTGGCGACGAACTCGACAGCCCTGCGGATGACGTCTTCGTCTTTGAGAATTCGCCGGTGGCCGAGCCCCTCGGTCGGATAGAAATGCGCGCCAGGCCACCGCGCCGTCAGCCGTTCCGCATCATGGAACGGAACTTCGCGATCGTCGCGGTCGTGGACGATGAGCGCGGGTACCTGAAGCGCCGAAACGCGCTCGTAGATCTCGATGTCTCGCAAGGGGACGCCGGTCTGCTGCTCGAGCGCCGCGCGAAACGCGGCCAGACTCTGATCGCGGAGCCCGACCAGGACGGCGAACCGGCCGATGACGTCCTGCACGGAGGTGGGCGACGAGATCAGCACCACCGAGCGGACGTCGAGCCCGCGCTCGATCGCAAGCGTGGTCGCGGCGCCGCCAAAGGAGTGCGCGACTATTCCCGCAAGGGGACCCAGTTCACGCCCTATCCGGCGCACCGCTTCCGTATGCTCGATCATGTCGGTCCGCGTCCCGGGGGACTCGCCGTGAGCCGGGCCATCCACCGCGATCACGCGGAAGCCGGCGGCCGCAAACGGCGCCACGAATCGGCCAAGCTGCGTGCCGCGTCCTTCCCAACCGTGCAGGAGCAGGACGACGGGACCCGATCCCCACGCGCGCGCCGCGAGCCCGGGTCCGAGGGTGACCCGCTCACCGCTGTCCGCTATCTGTCGTTCCCACGCAGGTCGATGATGCCGTCGAGGCGTGCTGAACAGGCGCAGCGCGAAGCGCCCAGTTGCCTGCGGCGAGACGTACGCGAGCGCACGGATGTAGGCTCGCACGAGAAACACGAGCCAGGCGCGATACACGTCTGAGTCCGTTATGCGGCTCCCACGAGAATTATGTACCGTTATTTGCACCGCATAACGGACTAGGCGCGCGCAGCGCGCCAAAAGAGACGGGGCTGACCAGCACGGGATCTGCCGGATATCAGGCAGAGCTCTTAACTGGTCAGCTCATTCTGCTTTGAGAATCGGATACGGGTTGATCGGTTCCCCCTTCCACCACTGGCGCTCGGGGGTCAGGCGGAATATCGCAAAGTGCAGATGCGGCGCATTCGGCGCGGCGTTGCCCGAGGTGCCGACGTACGCGATCACGTCTCCGCGGCGGACCTGCGCACCTTCGCGAATCCCGTCCCCGTACGAATCGAGGTGGGCGTAGTAATACGAGAACGTGCCGGACGGATCGAACTGGTAGATGGTCAATCCGCCGGCCTTGCTCGTGAAGAGCTTCTCGATCCGTCCGTCATCGACAGCGACGACCGGCGTACGCCGCGGCGCCATGATGTCGATGGCCTCGTGCGCGTGCGAGCCGCGCACCTCGGAGTACGTATCCCGAAGTTCCTCGGGCCGGACGCCTTCGACTGGAATCTCGAGGTGACGTTGACGCAGCGTTCCGATGGCGTTGCTCATGGCCACTGAGCCGGTCGTACCAACCGGTGGCGGATCGCCGTGTTCGCCGGGCCGTTCGACGCCGCGCGGTTCCGCCGGGTCGTGCGCCGTCCGCTGTTCTCCGCGCGCGGCACTCTGAGTAGACGCCTCGAATTCGTGGAGCCGCCACGTCAGCGCAACGTCGGTGAGCGCGCCGAGCGCGTAGCTCAGGCCGATGGTGATGACCGCGCGCCGGAGGCGCTCCATCCGCCGTCGTTCGAAGCGCTTCATTTGAATATCACCTGCGTTCCCGGGCGCGCCCATTCCGCCACGCGCGCCGCGTCCCAATTGGTCAACCGAACGCAGCCGTGCGATTGTGCGTGGCCGATTCTTCCCGGTTCCGGCGTGCCGTGAATCCCGTAATGCTCCTTGGTCAGATCGATCCAGATCGTTCCGACAGGGTTGTTCGGGCCCGGCGCGATGCGCGCTTTCGCATCCGACGGGTTCGCGTCCCAGAACAGAGCCGGGTTGTAGTGGAAGTCAGGCATTCGCCGCACGCCCTTTACTTTCCAGGAGCCGATGGGCAGCGGATCGTGTTCGCTTCCCGACGTGACCGGCGCGTGAAAGAGGACCAGGCCCTGCTCGTCGCGGATTGTCAGGGCGCTGGTTTCTTTCGAAACCTCGATTGTCGCGGTCGGCCGGCGGCCCGCGATTGGCGCGGTCGGATCCGGAACGGCGATGCTGGGTACGACGATTTGTTCGCCTGCCCTCGCGAATGACGCACCGGGATTCAGCGTACGGAGCAACGCCGGGCTGGAGTGGAACTTCTCGCCAAGCGCTTCGAGCGGTGACGTATAGCCGAGCGCGGGCAGCCGGGCCTGTTCCATCAAGTCGGCCGGAATGCGGTCGACAAAAGGTCCCGCGAGATCCGCTTCGACCAGCTCGTACTTGACCAGCGGCGGTTGAGTGCCGGCGCGCTTGCTCAGCGCATCCCAGGTGGCGGGATCGAGCTGCCCGCTTGCGGGGAGCTCATGCGCCTGCTGGAACGCGAGGAGTGCGCGTTTGAGATTCGGCCCGCTGCGTCCGTCAATCTCGCCGGGCGAGAACCCGATGCGATCGAGCATTATCTGGCTCGCCAGCGTTTCGCTCACGACGGGCGCCGGCGTGTCGGCGGGCTGAGCCGTCAACGCAGGGACCGGGCTCGACAGGGACACCATTGCGAGGAGGAGTTGTGCGCGCATCGCTGCAAGGTGGTGCAAAGTCAAGACCTGCCCCGACCGCGTCGAAGCCCGGAACAGCCGGGGTCGCGCGCGCACCGTAGCGTCGAGATGTGCCCACGAGTGGCCGCGGCGTTACCATCGATGAGGTGACGACGTACTCACTCAGTATTCACGCGGATTATCGCTGTCGCCACTCCGGCGCGTGTTGCTCGGCCGACTGGGACGTGCCGGTCGAGCTCCCGATCTACAGGACGCTCTCGGACGCGCTTGCGGCGGGGACGCTGCGAATGTCGCCCGACGTAGACGATCGATCAGCGGCCTTCATTACCGAGCCGGGCGTTCGGGAGGATGCCGCCGCAATGCTCGAACGCACGGACGTCGGCGTGTGCGTGTTCTTCGAACGTGGATCCAGGTTGTGTGTCGTGCACCGCGATTTGGGAGAGCGTGCGCTGCCGGCGACGTGCCGTCACTTTCCTCGCATCGCCTTGTGCGACGCGCGCGGCACGTTCGTCGCCCTCTCGCACTTCTGTCCGACGGCTGCCTCGATGCTGTTTCGTGAGGATGTGCCGCTCGAGATTGTCTCGGAGCCGGCGGCCTTCCCGGCCACGGAGTACGAAGGCCTGATTGTCCACAAGGATGCGTGGCCGCCGCTCCTGCACCCGAGGATGCTGATGGACCTCGACGGGTATTCGGCGTGGGAGCGCCACATGGTGGCCCGATGCCGCGATGTGACCCGATCGCCGGAATCGGTGGTTGCCACGCTGGCCCGCGACGCCCGACTCATGCGAGCGTGGCGGCCGGGTGGGCGGTCGCTGGCGGGGACGGTCGTGGAACTTCCAGCGACGATGGTCGAGGCTTCTGCGCACGCGACGCTGGACGCCAGCCTCGAACGATATCGTGAGGTGTGGGCGGCGATCCCGGACGACCTGCAGTCACCGCGCGACGAGCGGGGTCTCGGTCCGGCATTCTCGCGGCTGGTGCGACCCGTCTGGGATGAGTTCCGCGCGCCGGTGAATCGGTACCTGGCGGCGAAGGCGTTCGCCACGTGGAGCGCCTATCAGGGCCGCGGGCTCGCGACGATCGTCCGCGGCCTCGAGGCCGGGTTGGCGCTGGTCCGGGTCGAGGCGGCGCGTGAATGCGGCGTGGCCGGCCGTCGGCTGGATGCAGGGCTGCTGCGCGAGGCGTTCCGGTCCGCGGACTATCTGTTGAACCACGTCGCTACTGGTGAAGCGCTGGCCGAGCGTTGGTCGACCGCCGAGGGGTGATCGGGTCGAAACCATGATATGACCCGACTCAAGGCCTTGAGTCGGGTCATCACCAGGGTCAGACCCCGTTCTGACCCCGTTCTGACCCCGTTCTGACCCTACGTGGCAAATATTGCGATCACGGGGCCGTGGTCGCTCGTGCCGGTCTCGCGCTGCACGATGCACGACACCGCGCGCTCTGCGAGGGTTCGGCTCGCCAGGACGTAATCGAGCCGCCAGCCGATGTTCCGCTGCCGCAGATTCCGCCACGGCGCCCACCAGGTGAACAGATTCTCGTTGTCGGGGTCGAGCGTCCGGTGCACGTCGACCAGTCCGTGACCGATGATGCGTTCGATGAGCGCCCGCTCCTCCGGAAGTTGTCCAATCGCGCGCGGCTTCCGCTCCTTCGGATGCACGTCCACGTCGGTGCGCGCGACGTTGAGGTCGCCGCACAACACCAGCGTCGACCCGCTCGACTCGTACTCCGCGGCCAGTTGCACCAGCGACTCGAGGAAGCGCATCTTCCCCTCGAAGTCCCGGCCGCCGTTCGGCACATAGATCGAGGCGACGGTCACAGGCGGAACACCGGGACCCCCATCGCGCGTGGCGCGAGCGGTGGGGTGGAGACCGGGGTCCCCATCGCCCGTGGTCGGCGCGGTCTGGAGACCGGAGTCCTCACCGCCCGCGGTGGGCTGGAGACGTGCCGTCACGATGCGGTTCTCGTAGTCGAACTCTGGATGATGAAAGACCGGCCGTTCGCCGAAGCTCTCCCGGCGTACGTGCAGCGCGACGCCCGAATAGCCCTTCCCGCCGTGCCAGTAGCACCAGTACCCTTCGATCTCGCACAGCCACACCGGGAGCTGATCGAATGTCGCCTTGATCTCCTGCAGACAGAGAACGTCCGGCTCCTCGCGCGCGATGAACTCCTGCAACTGCGCGTCGCGCGCGCGGATTCCGTTGACGTTCCAGGTCGCGATCTTCAAGGCCGCGGCTTCAGCGCCTGGACGCGCTGCATCAATTGCTGGTCCTTGGGAAAGAGACCCGCCGCCGGCAACCGTCGGGGCACCTCGGCCCAGATCGGCTCGGCGGCGAAAACGGTCGTGAAGACGGGCGCAGCCTGGGTTTCCCGCCCGATCGACGCCAACGCCACCGCGTGCCCGAACGGCAACTCGACGATCTCGGGTGCAAGGCGGCTCGCTGCCTCGTACTCGCTCATCCCAGCCTGAACGTTCTTCTCCGCCATCAGCTCGTCGCCGCGGTTTGCGTGGCCGTACGCGCGCTGAAGGCGGATCAGCCGCGCAGCGGCAAGCGATCGGATGCGCAACACAGGCTTACCATATCACCTCGCGCGCGCCGGTCTCGTGAACCTGCGATACTAACCAGTCAACGCTCCGCCGCTGATGCCCAGGCAGCGCGTTGACTGGTTAGACTGTGTCTTTTTCGGCGCGCTCGCGCGCCTTGTCCGTTATGCGGTCCAACAACAACGTGGACAAGATTCGCGTTGCGAGCCGCATAACGGAGTGACAGCAGACCGCGCAGATGCGCACGACCAATGCTGCACGCCACGATTGACCTTGCCCGCCGCGTCGAGCGCGCGGAGATTGATTTCTGCGCGCTCGCCGGAGCGCAGGGGACGTACGGCCGCGTGGCCTCGCTCGACGTTGGCGGCGGCCGGGCGCTCTTCAGCCGTGCGGGCTCGCCGCTCAATAAAGTCCTGGGACTCGGCCTTCACGGTCCGGTCAGCGATTCCGAGCTGGATCGACTCGAAGCGTTTTACGCCGCGCGAGATTCGCTGGCGCAGGTGGAGCTGTGCCCCCTCGCGCACGCCGACGTGGCCCGGCGGTTGTGCGAGCGCGGATTCGTGCTGCAGGGATTCGAGAACGAGCTCGGCGTGGAGTTGACTCCGGCGGCCGGACCCAGCCGGCATCAGGACGCGGGCGTTCGCGTCACGCTGGCCAGAGCCGACGAGGCCGACACCTGGATTCGCGTGACCGCCGAGGGCTTTGCAGCCGCCGATCAGGATCCGGGCGCGCCGCCCGAGTCCTACACAATCGATCAGCTGATCGCCATGATGCGACAGTTCGTGCACCCGTCGATTCGACACTACCTCGCGTGGGTGGACGGAAAACCCGCTGGCGGCCTCGCCACATGGACTCACGACTGCATCCTCGGCATCTTCGGCGCCTCGACGCTGCCGCAGTTCCGACGACGCGGCGTGCAGACGGCGGTGACGCGGTTCGTGCTCGAGGCGGCGCGCGGCGAGGCGGAGATGGCGATTGCCACGACCGCGCCCGGCAGCACCTCACAGCGGACTCACGAGCGGCTTGGCTTTCAGGTTCTCTACACGCGCGCCATCCTGCTCAAGTCGTAAACCAGTAGGCAGTAGGCAGTAGGCAGTAGGCAGTAGGCGGTAGGCAGTAGGTGGTAGGCAGGGAGCCTACCGGCGCGTCGCGCGCATCAAAGCCAGGTATACGACGAAGCTGATCGCGAACGTCACGAACCACGCGTAGGTGTACAGGCTGTCCCAGATGGTCGGTGAGGCGACCTGCCCGCCCGGCGTGAGAGCGGCGCGAACGAATCCCGGGACCACGGGCGCGATGGCGATGGCAAGGGCAGCCATGGCCCGCCAGTTGATGCCGTTGGAATACGCGTATCTCCCGCGGCGGTCGAAGAGGTCCGGCACCGACAACTCGCGGTGCCGCAGGATCCAATAGTCAGCGATCAGGACACCGCCAATCGCGCCCATCAGGCTCGAATACCCGATCAGCCACGTGAAGATATAGGCAGCCGCATCGGCGTACAGCCGCCACGGCATCATCACGACGCCGATGACGGCGGTAATGAGGGCGCCGGTCACATAGCTGATTCGCCGCGGTGCAAGGCTCGAGAAGTCGTTCGCAGGGGAGACGACGTTGGCTGCCATGTTCGTCGTAAGCTGCGCGGCCAGCACGATCACGGCGGCAACGATAATCACCAGCGCACCGCCGATGCGCGTGATGAGCACCACCGGATCCCAGATCGCCTCGCCGAACAGCACCACCGTGGCACTCGTCACCGCCACGCCGATGAACGCAAACGCCGTCATCGTCGTCGGCAGCCCGAGCGCCTGCCCGAGCGCCTGCGATCGCTGGCTGCGCGCGTACCGCGTGAAATCGGGAATGTTCAGGCTGAGCGTGGCCCAGTAGCCGACATTGGCCGTCAGCGCGGCGGGAAAGATATCCCAGAACGCCGTGCGTCCCTGCTGCAGCCGCACCGACTCGGTCAGGATGTGGCCGAGCCCGCCGCCATTCCGGTGGGCCCACAGCAGGAGCGCGGCTCCGCCGCCGAGCAGCAGCGGTGCCGACCAGCTCTCGAGGATGCGGATGCCTTCGGTCCCCTTGAGGATGATGTAGACCTGAATCGCCCAGAAGATCAGGAACGATATCGCGGTCGGCGCCGGAATGTCTGCCCATCCGGGCCACGCGGCCCGGAACAGCGCGTCGAGCGCGAGGCCGCCGATCCACGTTTGAATGCCGAACCAGCCACATGCCACGATCGCGCGCAGAGTGGCCGGCACGTTCGCGCCTCGGACGCCAAAGCTCGCGCGGCACAGGACGGGGAACGACACGCCGTACTTCGTGCCGGCGTGCGCGTTGAGGATCATCGGTACCAGCACGATCGTGTTGCCGAGGAGGATGGTCAGCATCGCCTGCCACCAGTTCATGCCTTGCTGCATGATCCCGGAGGCGAGCGTGTAGGTGGTGATCACGACGCTCATCCCGATCCAGAGCGCCGCGATGTTGTAGGTGGTCCAGGTGCGCCGCTCCGGCGGCGTCGGCGCGAGATCGGGATTCCAGAGCGTGCTTGCGCTCAGGTCCGTCGTCGTGGTGCGTGGCATTGGTCAGCGCCGCATCTAAAGATGCGGCCTACGTACGAAAGATGGGGCCTACGTACGACGTACGCTGGCAACTTCGGCGGGTGCGGCGTAGCCCTCGGCGTCGTAGCCGCCCCGATACTCCTTGTCATCCGGCCTCCGGATCCGCGAATGCGTGACGATACGGTCGCGCCGCGAACCGCGGAAGTCGTCGAGCGAATGCCAGCCGCGCTCGGCATGACGATCGAGGAACGCGCGCAGGCCCTGGTTCAGCTCACGAATCACGTTCGGCCCGATGGCGTGATCCAGCATGGCTGCCGTGCAGACCTGCACCGTGCCGCATCCGAGCAGAAAGTAATTCAGCGCGTGCGCGAACGTGGAAATGCCCCCGATTCCCGAGAAGCTGCCGTCAGGGAATGCGGTCGTCAGTTGACCGATCTTCGCAAGCGACAGCGGCAGGATCGCCGGTCCGCCGAGACCTCCGTACGAGACATAGCCGTCCACGTTCATCTCGAACTCGAGCGTCTCCGCATCGATGAGCGGCAACGACGGAAACGTGTTCGACGAGACGACGGCATCGGCGCCGCCCTGGAACGCCGCGCGCGCCTCCATGACGACGTCGGTGGTGGACGGCGTGAGCTTCGCCCAGATCGGGACGCGCGCCACCTCTTTGACCGCCTGCGTAACAACCGAGATGAGCTGCTGATCCTTCCCGATATTCGACCCCATGTCCGCACGGTCCATGTGCGGACAGGACAGGTTGAGCTCGAAAGCATCGGCGCCCGCTTCCTGACATCCGGTTGCAAGCTCCTGCCAGTGACGCAGCTCACGGTCGCTGCCCGAGCCCGCCATGATCGAGGCAATCAGCACCTTGTGGGGGTAAGCCTTCTTGATCCGCTCGATACGTGGAACCCACCAGTCGAACGTCTTGTCGGAGATGAGCTCCCAGTTCCACGAGGAGTGAAGAGCGGTGCCCGGCCGCTTCTGCATCGACAGGTGGGGCGACTCCGGAGTGGCCCGGAGGAACTTGGTCTTGGGGCCGGCGACGTTGACCACCGGATGCAGGCCGATGGTCTTCGTCACGACGCCGCCCCAGCCAGCGTCGAACGCCCGCATGATGTTGCCGTCCGACTCGGTCGGTGGAGCTGACGAGAGCAGGAATGGATTATCGAAAGAAATGCCGGTAAAGACGACGCCGAGTCGCGCGGTCATGGGTTTCCTCCTCGGACTATACCTATACCCTATAATGTCGCGCCATTCGCGGGCGAGCCCGACAGGAAGGAATCTCTATGCCACGGAATGTTCTCGGCGGCCTGGTTCAATGCGCCGCGCCCATCACCGATCCCGCCGCGCCGATTGAGAAGGTGAAGCAGGCGGCCTTCGACGCGCACGTCCCGTTCGTCGAGGAGGCGGGGAAGCGCGGCGTGCAGATTCTCGGCCTCCAGGAAGTATTCAACGGCCCGTACTTCTGCCCGGCTCAGGATCCGCACTGGTACGACATGGCGGAGCCGGTGCCGGGGCCGACGACGGAACGGATGGCGAAGTTTGCCAAGCAGTACGCGATGGTGATGGTCGTGCCCGTGTACGAACGCGAGCAGGCGGGCGTGTACTACAACACGGCGGCGGTCTTCGATGCCGACGGGCAGTATCTGGGCAAGTATCGCAAGAACCACATTCCCCACACGTCGGGGTTCTGGGAAAAGTACTATTTCAAGCCGGGCAACCTCGGATATCCGGTGTTCAAGACGCGCTACGCCACCATCGGCGTCTACATCTGCTACGACCGCCACTTCCCGGAAGGCGCGCGGCTGCTCGGCCTCAATGGCGCCGAGATCGTGTTCAATCCATCGGCCACCGTGGCGGGACTCTCGCAGTATCTGTGGAAGCTCGAACAACCGGCGCACGCGGTTGCCAACGGCTATTTCATGGCATGCAGCAATCGCGTGGGCTCCGAGGCGCCCTGGAACATCGGCCGCTTTTACGGCTCGTCGTATTTCGTGGACCCCCGGGGCAATCTTCTTGCGGTGGCCTCGGAAGACAAGGACGAGCTCGTCGCCGCGGAGATGAACCTCGACATGATTGAAGAAGTCCGCCGCGTCTGGCAGTTCTATCGCGACCGGCGTCCGGAAACGTACACCGCGATGGCCGAGATGCTGCCATGAGGATCCTGATCAAAGGCGGAACAATCGTGACCGCCACGGACCAGTACGTCGGCGACGTGCTCGTCGAGGACGAGCGCATCACGACCATCGGCGTCTCGCTCGACATCGCGGCCGACCGCGTGATCGACGCGTCGGGCAAATACGTGCTTCCCGGCGGCATCGACTGCCACACCCATCTCGACATGCCGTTCGGGGGCACGACCTCTGCCGATGATTTCGAATCGGGGACGATCGCCGCGGCATTCGGCGGCACCACATCGATCGTTGATTTCGCCATCCAATACAAAGGTCAGACGCTGCACCATGCGTGGGAAACGTGGATGCGCAAGGCCGAGGGGCGCGCGACGATCGATTACGGCTTTCACATGATCATCACGGAGTTGACCGACCAGGTTGAGTGCGAGATGGACGATCTGGTACGGCAGGGGGTGACGTCGTTCAAGCTGTTCATGGCGTACCCAGGCGTGTTCATGCTGGACGACGCGACGATTTTCCGCGCGCTGCTCCGCACGGGAAAGAACGGCGGGACGATCTGCATGCACGCCGAAAATGGCGGCGTCATCGACGTGCTGGTCAGGAAAGCGCTGGCCGAGGGGCACACCGCGCCGAAGTATCACGCGCTCACGCGGCCGGCACGCGCGGAGGCCGAAGCGACGCACCGCGCGATCGCCATGGCCGAGATCGCCGACGTTCCCATCTACATCGTGCACCTTTCCGCTGCCGAGGCGCTCGAGATGGTGACCGAGGCGCGCGATCGCGGACTGCCGGCCTACGCCGAGACGTGCCCGCAGTACCTGTTCCTCTCGTACGACAACTACGAGGAGCCCGGCTTCGACGGCGCCAAATATGTGATGAGCCCGCCGCTCCGCCCGAAGGAAGGACAGGATCGGCTGTGGCGCGGCCTGGCCTTCAACGATCTCCAGGCCATCTCGACCGACCACTGCCCGTTCTGCATGAAGGAGCAGAAGACGCTCGGCAGGGATGACTTCTCGAAGATTCCCAACGGCGCTCCCGGCATCGAGACGCGCATGAGCCTCGTCTACGACGGAGGCGTTCGGACCGGCCGCATCTCGCTCAACCGCTTCGTCGAGCTGACGTCGACCTCGCCCGCGAAAATCTTCGGCCTGTTTCCTCGCAAGGGAACCATTGCTCCGGGCTCCGATGCCGACATTGTCATCTTCGATCCGATCCGTGCGAGTACGCTGTCAGCGCGGACGCTCCACATGAAGGTGGACTACAACCCGTACGAGGGACGGCAGGTCACCGGCGTCAGCGAAACCGTGCTGTCGCGCGGCCGTGTGATCATCGACAACGGAACGTTCACCGGCCGCGCGGGCGGAGGGAATTTCCTGAAGCGGGCCGAGCGGCGCCTCTGAATGTGATCATCGGCAATATAGCCAATGGTCAAATGCTGCGTCTCCATCAAGCCCGCGAGCCCCGACCGGCTGGAACCCGCAACTCGAGGTGGGTCTTCAGCGCTTCGAGATCCTTGTGGCGAGCCTTCTTGAACGAGCCGACGAAGAGCCGGCCGATCACATCCCGGAATCCGCCCAGCCGAATCTCGCCCACGAGCTCCACGATCGTGCCGCTGCGTTCGGGCATCAGCTCGTAGGTGAACAGGTACTCGCCGCGGCCCGTGGTGCCCCGCATGCCGTCGCCACGGATGTCAAGCCGGGAGGGCGGTTGCCAGCGCGTGACGCGGAAGTGTTCGGTTGACTGCTTGCCGAACGTCCGGCGCGTCTCGAGCCATTCGGTCCCCGCCCCGACGGGGCCCGGTGTGAGCATCTCGATGGACACGAAGTTGGGCTTCCATTCCTTCGCCTCCTCGAGGTTCGACAGCGCATCGAAGACCAGCGCGGGCGGCGCTTCGATGTAGACGGCTGTTGAAAATGTCATAACCGGCTCCCCATCTCGAACACCGAACCAAGAACCGAGAACCCAACGCCGAACGGGGAACACGAACCAGTCACGGGCTCCGCCCTTGATATCCCAGCGGAGCCCGTGACTGGTTGCCAGTATCTCTTTGGCGCGCTTCGCGCGCCTAGGACCGCTATGCGGATCCGGCGCAACGGGTACAAAATCACGTTGCAAGCCGCATAGCGTCCAGGAAGCGAGAACGCTGAACGGAGAACGACAGGTCTCAATCTGTCGGCTTCCCCTCCAGCAGGGCCTCCGTGTTCAGCGTCTGAGCGCCATTCTCCGTGCAGACAGCATATGTTGTCGCGTACATTGACACGCCTGCAAATTCTCCCCTCGCGTTGACGATGTAGAAGTTCAGGGCGAAGTTCGGCTTGCCTGTGGAATTGAGCAGCCGCTTCTCGGTCGTGCTGGCCTTGACCCGCTGCAGCGCGTCGAGGCCCGCGTCCTTGGGCGCCATCCCCCGCCGCATGTGCTCGACGATCAGGAACGAGCAGAGGTTGTACAGGTTGGCCTCGCCGCGGCCGGTCGAACCTGCCGCTCCGACGGCGTTGTCCACGTACAGTCCTGCCCCGAGAATCGGCGAGTCGCCGACCCGGCCTGGAATCTTCCACGCGAGGCCGCTCGTCGAGGTAACACCGCACAGCTCGCCTTTCACCGTAATGGCGTTCATGTTGATGGTGCCGTGGTAATGCTCGGGATCGATCAGGCCTTCGCGGACCATCTGCAGTCCGGCGTCGTACCACGCCTGCGCGCGCTTTTTCGGATCGAGGTAATGTTCGGGATCCGTGCGACGCTTCCATTCGAGCCACCGCGCCCGGGAGCGGTCGGTGTTCAGGTCCTCCTCGATCGTGAAGCCCATCGTCCGCGCGAAGACCTGCGCGTCGCGGCCGACGATCAGATGATGGTCGGTGACGTCGGCCACAGCTTTCGCGACGAGCGAGGGCGTGCGCACCCCCTCGAGACAGGCGACGGCGCCGGCCCGCCGCGTCGGCCCGTGCATGCAGCTGGCGTCGAGCTGGACGACGCCGTTCGCGTTCGGGAGGCTGCCGTAGCCGACGCTCGTGTCCTCCGGATCGAGCTCGCACACGTTGACGCCGGCGATCACCGCGTCGAGCACGTCCTCGCCGCGGGTGATCATCCGGAACGCCTTTTCGACGGCCGTTACCGGTCCGTCGTTCTTGAAGCGATTCCCGTTGCCCGACGCGATGACGACCGCCTTGACGCCGCCCGCCCGGATGGCCGGCGCCTGGCCGAAAACAGGCGAAATGCCGGCCGCGAGCCCTGTCCCGGCCGCGCCGCTGGCGACGAATTCGCGGCGTGTGATGAGTCGAGGCGTATGGTAGGGCTTGTCTCCCTTGGGCATCTCACCGCTCCGTCGGGGCCGATGCTAGCACGGCGCGCCTCGATCGTACTGATTCGCGCGGGCCGCTGTCAGCCAGGCCTGTGAGAGGACACATGAGTGAAACCCTGCGTGAGCTGACGGACCGCATACGCGACGCGCGGCGCATCACCGTTATGACCGGGGCGGGCGTCTCTGCAGCGAGCGGCGTGCCGACATTTCGCGGGCCCGGAGGTCTGTGGCGACAATACCGACCCGAGGAGCTTGCCACCCCTCAGGCGTTCGCCCGCGACCCGTCGCTCGTGTGGGAGTGGTACGAGTGGCGGCGCGAGCGGATTGCGTCGTGCGCGCCAAACCGCGCGCACGAGGTGCTCGCGGCGTGGAGCTACCGGCATACGGGCTGTCGCGTCGTCACGCAGAATGTCGACGACCTGCACGTGCGCGCCGGCACGCGTGGGCTCGTGCGCCTGCACGGCTCGATTTGGGAGCTCTCGTGCTGGAGGCGGTGTCCGTCCGCGCCCCGTAGGTGGCGCGACGAGCGGGTGCCGCTGCCCGAGCGCCCGCCGCGCTGTCCGTCATGCGGCGGGCTGGCGCGGCCCGCGGTCGTGTGGTTCGGGGAATCGCTCGATCCGGCCGACGTCGCTGCCGCGCACGCCGCGACCGCCTGCGACGTCTTCCTGACCGTGGGCACGTCGGCAATCGTCTATCCCGCGGCCGCGTTCGTGCACGACGCACGACGACGCGGCGCGTTCACGGCGGAGATCAACCTCGAGCCCACACCCGCATCGTCTGTGGTGGACGTTGCGGTTCAGGGTGCCGCAGAGGAGCTCCTGGCGCAGATCGAGGCACAGCTCGTGCCGGGGGTGTAGGCGTATTCAAAGATCCGGCCTGCGGCAACTCACGCGACGGCAGGCAGCTTCACGACGAACTCGCTGCCGCGGTCCGGGCCATCGCTGTGCGCCTCGACGGTGCCTCCGTGGAGCTGCACGAGCTGCGCGGCAACGGCGAGACCAATCCCGAGCCCGCCCTGAACGCCGTCGACGCCCTGCCCGAACAGCTCGAAGATTCTCGGCAGCACTTCCCTCGGAATTCCTTGTCCCGAGTCCAACACACGAATCTCCACCGAAGCTTCCGATCGCATCGCGCGCAGCAGTACATGACCGCCCTCGCCCGTGTATTTGATCGCGTTGTGCAGGAGATTGGTGAGCACCTCCACCAGGCGTACGCCGTCGCCGGTCACCGCAAGCTCCTCGTCGGGCGTTTCGACCGACAACTCGATATGCCGCTCGGCGGCAGCGGCGCGCACGATGTCGGCGGCCTCGGCAGCGAGTTGGCGGCAATCGTGGCGTTTCTGCTGTAACTGGATCTTGCCGTGCGCGATCCGGGACACATCGAGCAGGTCGTCCACGAGCCGGCGCAGGTAGGCCATCTGCCGGTCGAGGACGTCGAGGAACCGTTCGTGCGGCACGCGGTTCCGCAACACGCCGACCGCGGCCCACGCCGCCTGCAGAGGGGATCGCAGCTCGTGCGAGAGCGTTGCGAGAAACGCCTCCAGCGAAGTCCGGAGCTCGCGCTCCCGGCGGATCGCCGCTTCGCGGATTCGCGCCATGTGGAGCTGGGCGGCGACCCGGGCCTGGAGCTCGCGCGAGGTGAACGGCTTCATCAGGTAATCATCGGCGCCGTTCTCGAGCCCATGCGCGCGTGCTTCCTCTTCCACGAGCGCCGACATCAGCACCACGGGCACCATGCACATGCGCGGATCGTTTCGAAACACCCGTAACAGCTCGATCCCGTCCATCCGCGGCAGCATGACGTCGGCAAGCAGCAGGCTCGGCGTGCGCTCGCGGGCCATATGGATCGCGTCGGCGGAATTGGTCGCCGTGCGGACGTCGTACTCGCTTCCGAGTACCCGTGCGAGATACGTACAGACGGCCGTATTGTCGTCAACGACGAGCACGTTGGCGCGCGCAGGCCCCTCCTCGCGGATTTCCCCGTGACGGCCATTGTCGGCGGCTTCCGACGGCTGTTGACTCGCGTTGACCTGCTCGAGCACCCAGTGCGCGGCCTCGGCCGCGTATGCGCGCGCCGGAACTTCGATGGGTGGTGTGTATGATGCCCGGATGCAGGCGGCGGGAAGATGATCGCGTCCGGTCGGGATCGTCACCGTGAACGTGCTTCCACTCCCGGGCTCGCTCTTTACTTCGACATGGCCGCCGTGCAGTTTGGCCATCTCGTGCACCAGGCTGAGTCCCAGCCTGGTGCCCTCGTACGTCCGTCCCCGGCGATCTGTGATCTCGTGGAACCGGTCGAACAGGTTGGGCAGCTCGTCGGCCCTGATGCCGGTCCCCGTGTCGCTGACCCGGAGACGCACGCGATTGCCGTCGAGCGTGAGGCGTACTGCGATCTCTCCCTTGAACGTGAACTTGAAGGCATTGGACACGAGGCTCAACACGATGTGTTCCCACATGCCGCGATCCACGTAGGCCAGCTCCGGGAGCGGCGCGCACTCCACCACGAATCGAAGGCCGGCGCGCTCGACAACCGAACGGAAGACGCTTGCGACCTCGGACGTGAGCGACCCCAGATCCGCAGGTCCGTAGCACGCTTCGATGCGTCCGGTCTCGAGCCGGGAGAAATCGTACAGGGTGTTTACGAGCTTGAGCAGTCGCTGAGCGCCGCGGTGCATGGTCTCGATGCGCTCCCGCTGTGGCGGCGGGAGCTCGTCATCGGTATCGGCCAGTGCATCCTCGGCGGGCCCGAGCACCAGGTTCAACGGCGTCCGGAACTCCCGGCTGATGTTCCTGAAGAAGACCGTCCTGGCGCGATCGAGCTCGGCCAGCGACCTCGTGCCCCCGTGCTCGTTGTTGTGGTGGGTGCGCGCGCTGGCCATTGCCGTGGCAACGTGCCCGGCAACCAGGTCCAGGAACCCCCGATAGCCGGCATCGACGACCACGCGCGGCGGGATACCTGCGACCATCACGCCCGTCACCTCGCGTTTGCCGGGGACGCTGAGCGGCAACACGACCGCGGAGCGCGCGGGCTCCGGCCGGATCATGCCGGGCAATGCTGCCGCTCGCTCGAACACGTCTTCGACAACTTGCGCCGCTCCGGTCGACACGACGGGGGCCAGCCGCCACGGTGAGGCGCCGCGAGCCGTCAGGTCGATCATCTCGGGCGCGGCGTGCGGCGCGACATCGGGCGAGGCCGCCACGAGCCACGCGCGGTCACGCTCGACCAGATAGAAGAGGGAGAACGCGATGGAATGTGTGGCGAGTTCGAGTGTCTGCTGCGCTATCTGACAGACATGGACCGCGGTTCGCCCTTCCGGAACGCGCCCGCCGAGTTCCTGCAGGACTCCAAGGCGTCGTCCGTACAACACGCGATCTGTCGTGTCCGTGCACGCCGCAAGGACGCCCCCGATCCGGTCTCTGTCTTCGTAGATCGGGCTGCACGAGAAGGTGAGGTACACGTCCTCGGCCGGCAGGCGCCGATTGATGGAGATAGGTAGGTCCTCGGACCAGGTGGGCTCGCCTGTCTCGAAGACCCCGTCGATGATCGGCCCGACGGTGTCCCAGATCTCGCGCCACCCGTAGCGCGCGGACTGTCCGAACGATCGCGGATGCTTGCTGGAGCCGAGCACCGAGCGATACGCGTCGTTGTAAATCAGCGTGTACGCCCCGCGTCCCCAGAACAGCGCCATTGGAAATCGTGAGGCGAGGCAGATGCTGCTCGCGAGCGTCAGGGATGCGGGCCACGAGGCAGGCGGGCCGAGTTCGGTTGAGGACCAGTCGAACGTGCGGAGCAACGCCCCCATCTCGCCGTGCGCGCGAAGGGGCGCGGCGCGGGTCATGCGATTCATACGTAGACGTCGCTATTCTCTAAGTGACGTCGTTATATCATGTGCAACTCACGCCGACGGCGCATCCCTCGAACGGGGGAGCCCTTTCGAAACGGTGAACAGTCGACGTCACGGGCTACGACGCGATAAAGCCGTGCTTGATGGCGATGGTCACGGCGTGTGCGCGGCTGCGCGCGTTGAGCTTGGACAGGATCGTACGGAGATGCGCCTTGACCGTCTCCTCCTTAATGCCGAGTTGGGTCGCAATCTCGGCGTTGCGACCGCCATCGGCCACACGCCGCAGCACATCGAGCTCTCGTGATGTGAGCACTTCCCGCGCCTGATACTCGGCGATCCTGGCAGCGATGCTCGAGGGAGTGCACGGCCTGCCCTTGTGGACGCTCCGTATCGCGTCGAGCAGCTCGCGCTGGACCATGCTCTTGAGCAGATATCCCCGGGCCCCCGCGTCGAGGGCGCGTTGCACCTCGACATCGCTCCCGAAGGTCGTCAGCACGATGAGTCGCGCATCGGGCCACTCGTGACGGATGGCCGCAATCGCGTCGACGCCGCTCATGTCGGGAAGCCGCAAATCCATCAGCGTGACATCGGGGCGCAGCCGGCGGAACTCTTCAATGCTCTGCTGGGCAGTCGTGGCGCTGCCGACGACGGTCATGTCGGGCTCGGCGTCCAGCAGGGCCACGAGACCCGCGAGGACGATCGCGTGGTCGTCGACACAGAGAATTCGTATTGGCCGCGCGTTGGACGACGTCAAGCGTGACATTCAGAGAGCATGCGCGCGCCAGCCGTCGGCCGCGTTGATGACTCAGCCAACGGCTCGTGCAACCGCGAGGCGACGAACGACAGACGTCTCGGCGACCGCCGGATCAACGCGTGAGGCCGAGTCAACCCGCGTGTTCATCGGCCGCAAGGGAGCGCGCCAACGATAAGAGGTTCGTCGCGCCCGCGCAAGCGGTTGCTCGAATGAATGTGAACGACCGCATTCCGGTGGCTCGCTCATCGTTGAGCCTTGCTTTTCTGAGGCGCGTCCGGCCGCAGCACCGGCCTTGCGAGGCTGCTCTACCGGGCCCTTGCTCGACATTTTCGAGCGGCGCCGGACTCCGGCCGCGCCTGCGCGTATCGGCGGCGCACGTCGCTCAACGGTGTCTGTCTGGATGTGTACGCGCAGCATTGATCGGCGTCGCGGTGGCCTGCCTCAGGCGGAACAGGACGGAAATGCAGAGACGACAGTATGGCCGCATCAGGTCCGCGCTGTTGGCCTGGCTGATGTGCTGGGCCGCCGCGACGGCATCGGCGCAGACTGCCGCCATTTCAACCGGACCCATCACGCTCGAGCAGGCGCTTACGCTGGCGGAAGCGCGCGGTGAGGCCGTCGCGATTGCGCGCGTGGGGGTCGAACGCGCGCACGGCGAGCAGGTGCGCGCTCGCACTGGACGCCTGCCGCAACTCAGTGCGAGCGCGAGCTACGATCGCGCGCTCGCATCGGAGTTCGAGGGCATCTTCGACGTTGGCGCGACCCCCGCGTGCGCCCCGTTTGCGCCGAACCCGGGCGCGCCGCTGGCCGATCGTCTGTCGGAAATCGAGCGGGCGATCAACTGCGGGGCGATCGGCAACCCCTTCGCCCGCGGCAGTGGCGACGACGGCCTCAGAAGCCTGCCGTTCGGCCGCAGGAAACATGGCGCGTGAACTTCGTGTTCTCGCAGAGCCTGTACTCCGACGGACGTCTGGCGGCCCAAGCCGAGATCGCAGCGACCGGCCAGACGGCTTCCGAGCTCGCGCTGACGTCGACGCGCGCACAGCTGCTCTTCGACGTTACGCAGGCGTATTACGACGCCGCGCTCGCCGATCGCGTCGTCGCGATAGCCGAAGCGACGATCAAGCAGGCAGAAGCCACGCTTCGCCAGGTGAAGGCGGCCTTCGCGGCCGGCACGCAGCCCGAGTTCGAGCTGCTACGCGCGCGTGTGGCCCTCGAGAGCCAGACGCCCCTCCTGATTCCGTCAGCGCGCGAACCGCGAGATCGCGCTGGATCTCACCACGTCCGGGAGACCCGCTGACAGAGCCGAGAGGGTAGTTGACTTGAGACTCGCAAGCCGGGTCTTTAAACCCGGCGCGTGCCCATCTGAAGATGTGGCCTACGTCAACCCAGTGAGCTCCGGAGTAAGATCCCTCCATGCACAACCCGTTCGTTCCGGAGACCCTGGAAGGCTGGAGCGTTCTCCACCTGATGTATCGCATCCGGTGGGACCAAGTGCGCGACCTCGATGCGGCCGACCGGAACCGCGTCGCCGACGAGGCGGTCCGCGCGCTGTCGGTCCCCGATGCCGGGTCGACGGCCTTCGTCCAGACGCTCGGGCACAAAGCAGATCTGATGTTCGTCTGCTTCCGTCGGGGTTTCGACCAGCTTGCCCAGGCGCAGCTTGCGCTGTCGCGCACGCGGCTGCGCGACTGCCTGGAGCCGGCCAGCTCGTATGTGTCGATCGTCGAGCTCGGGATGTACGAGATGACCGCGAAGATCCACGAACAGCTCGGGGAAAGGTACAAGCCGGGCAGCGACGAGTTCGACCAGGCGTTCGACAAGGAGATGGAGACGCAGCGGCAGCGGGTGATGAGCCGCTTGTTTCTCGAGATTCCGAAGGCGCGCCATGTCTGTTTCTATCCGATGAACAAGCGTCGCGGCGAAACGGTCAACTGGTACAGCGAGGCGTTCGAGCGGCGCGCGGCCATGATGCGCGAGCACGGCATGATCGGGCGCCACTACGCGGGCAAGGTGACGCAGGTGATCTCGGGATCGATTGGGTTCGACGACTGGGAATGGGGCGTCGACCTGTTTGCCGAGGACCCGCTCGTTTTCAAGAAGCTGATTTACGAGATGCGGTTCGACGAGGCGAGCGCGAAGTTCGCAGAGTTCGGACCGTTCTACGTCGGCCTGCAGTTCGCCCCCTCGCACCTCACCGCGGTCCTGGACGGCCAGGTGCCGTCTCTCTGACGGGGTCAGAACGGGGTCAGACCAGGGTCAGACCCTGAGTACGAGCCGTATCAAGGTTGGCAGTTTTTGCGCTCCCCATCCCTCTGGCTCCCAGCCACTCAGGGCGTTGCCCGGCGGCCGGCCGGCGGCGGCCCTGTGTGGGGGTCACTGTCGCCAGTCGGCCACGGTTCTGTGATCGTCGGGTGCGAATTTGCAACATGTGCGCACACTTACAGTTTTGATCATGTCTGTAAGTCGTGGAGCCTGTTAGCGTACGGTCTCCCTTCTCCCATCGTTGACTGAGGCGTGGGAATTGCCTTTGCCCCCACGCCGGGTTTGGAGCCCCGGCCGCCGCTAAAGGGGCGCCCGACGTATCCGATTCACGTATACGCCGGAAGGATCGCCTCAATAGAAGGCGAGGGCATTCGCCATACCCACCCGGGGGACCGTCATGACCGAGCAGGAAGCCTTCGTCACTCGTCTCCGTCGTCGCCGCGAGCGGAACCGCATCCCCCTCAAGGACATCGCACAGGAGACGCGCGTGAAGCTGGAACTGCTCCAGGAGCTCGAACGCAACGATTTGAGCAACTGGCCACGCGGATTGTATGCACGCGCTTACATCCGGGCCTATGCCGCGGCGATTGGTCTGGATGGGAATGACGCCGTCGACGAATTCTGCCGCCTGTTCCCGCAAGGGGATCGCCGGACGGAGCCGGTCATCCGGGAGATGGCCGTGATCGTCGCGAGTCAAACCGAATACCGCTACGATTATCGATACGCGACAGAGGTGGATCGGCGGCGGTCGGCCGACGTCGACATGTTGCCGAAGACGCGCACCGAGACGGCGATGGCCGCCGTCGGCCGCGCTGGCCGGGCAGTGATGTCGCTGGTCGGCGCGCTGGGCTCGCGGTCACAGACCGCGTCACCGCGCTCGTAATCCATTAGAAGACCTGTCAGGGCCGCGGGTCCTCGGACCCGCGCCCGGTTCGTAAGTACGCGAACCGTTCAACTTCAACGTTCGCCGCGTGTGTGTACCGCGCTTCACCCATCCCGTTTCACATATCGAATCGCGCCGCAGTCTCGGTGAGGGCGCGTCAGCGCAGACGCTGATGGGCCGCGTGACACGATCGGTTCGCAATGTAAGGTTTGTTGACTCCGATCCGATGTCGGCCCACGGCTGAGGCTGCGACTCGACGTCCGGAACACAGCCCTTCTTGCCTGCAAAAACCTGGCAGCGCAGCTGAGCTGCGCCCGACGTGGATACCCGCGACACATGGAGCGGGTGATGCTTGCCATCCCATTCAGGAGTGAAATGTATGGCTGCGACCGGCACGATCAAGCGCTTGGTACGAGACAAAGGGTTCGGGTTCATCTCAGATGGCCGCGCCTCTGAGTACTTCTTTCACCAGTCCGCCTGTGTGGACACTCGTTTCGATGACCTGAGGGAAGGTCAGCAGGTCAGCTTCGACATCGGCAACAGCCCGAAAGGGCCCCGCGCGGAGAACGTCAGAGCTGCCTGATGCACGGGCGCGGCGCGCGCGATTCTGGACGATCGCGCAGCCTCGCGCTGGCTTGGGGACCCACCTCGAGCCGCCTCGAGTTGTCGATGGCTTTCGTCTACGCGGGGCGGCTTGACGGGGCGCAGACCCCGCGTGAGCTGCGTGCGCCCTTTCGTCGGAACCGACGCGCTTACGGTAGCAGCGGACGTGGAACCTCGATGAACCGGTGATGGAGGGCGCGCACCGCCTCGGGAACGCGGTCTCTCGGGATCATCCAGGTGATTCGAAACGACGAGGTGGCGACGCCTGCCGGCGTCACGCCGATACGGCCCAATGCCTCGGTACCGATTCGCACGTTCGCGTAGGTCGCATTGATACCGGCGCCGATCGCGCTCACCGCGGCCAGCCCATCCAGCAACCGTGCCCGCACGCCGAACTTCGCCGTCAGCCCTTCGCGCACGCGCGGCTCGTCGTGCAGGTTTTCTCGCGAGACTACAAGCGTCGTCCGCGGTGCTCCCGTGTCGTAGTGCGCCACGTGAAGTTGCTTGCCGGCGACGGCGCGCTCGTCGAGAAACGAGAGGAGCTCTTCCGTGGACGCCTCGCCTTCGAGCACCAGCACGTCGCGTTCGCTTGCCACGCCGACCACCGTGCCCGGCAGCCGAGGCGCGTTGCGTCGGACAACCGTTCCGTCCGACGATGGGTCGGGACCCGGCACGGGACCACTCGTTGCCCGAGCATAAATCGCGATGCCCTTCTCTTTCGCGAACTCCACGGCTTGCGCGTTGAGCACCCTGGCGCCCGACTCGGCCATCTCCTGCGTCTCCTCATAGGAGAGCGTGCCAATACGGTGTGCCGCTGCCACGACGCGCGGATCGGCTGAGTAGACGCCATCCACGTCCGAGCAGAGACGATAGGAAACATTAGGGCCATCTCGCGGTTAGCATAACACGCGTTCTCAGCCCCTCAGCAGCCCCTCCCCTCACGACAGCAGATCGTGATAGGCCTCGGCTTTGGATGGCCGCCCCACGTGCCGCTGCGCACGTTCGGCGGCGTTATCGATCGTGGTGACGGCGGTTTCAGCGGCAATGCGCCGCACCGTCCGCACGGACACGCCGCTGAGTCCCCGCGATCTCCTTCCAGGTGTGACCCGCGCGGCGGAGGACCTGAATCTCGTGGCACTTGAGCATGTCGATCATCCTTTCCCTCGTCGGAGACGGAATCTCCGACGATCTTCTGGCCCGATAGGGCTACCGGCAGGTGGCCAGAATTTTCGGAAAGGAGATGGTCAGAATTTTCGGAACCCGCACGTGTCAAATGATCCTGCGAAGCTGGCGTTTTTGATGTGGCGCAATTTCTCGGGCGGCTGTTGGACGGAGCGTATCAACATGCGCGAAAACAGGTGGTTTCGGCGAGAACCGACAGCCTTGGCCGTGGTCGATGATGGCCAAACGCCGCCATTTCACCCTGTTCAAGCCAAGTGGCGACCAGAGTTCTATCGCATCGAATCCCCCGCTTGGCGAGCTGGAGGACGCATGCGGGTGCGTTGACGAAACGGCTTCGTTCTTTCCTTCAGAATCAAGAGCGGGCGTTGACGTTCCCGATCGCGATCAGGTGCGCGAGGACGTCTCCTCGCCATGTCGCCATTCCCACTGAGTCGTGATTTATGTAAGGCCGAGCCGCCTGCGCCGCGCGACAACTCGCCATATTAGCGCACCGAGGAGGACCAAGAATGCGACACTCCACGGAAGGATTCTCCACACGTCATACCGGCCGACGGTGCCGCAGGTAGCGGCAATCAATTCATGCGCGTCGTACCCGATTCCCTTCCTGAATACGAGCTTAACGTTCCGAACTGCGCTGATGTCCGCCGCCGGGTTGCCGCGGATGAGCACCAGATCGGCCTGCTTGCCTACTTCAATGGTCCCGATCGTGTCGGCTTCTTGCAGGTATTCCGCGCCGTTCAGGGTCGCCACCTTCACGGCCTCCTCGGCCGTAAGGCCGGCTTCGACCAGCAATTCCAGCTCTCGCTGATCCGCGAGACCGGCCAGGACTCCGCCCCACCCGGTGGGATCGGCTCCGGCCATCAGGCGGCCGCCCAATGCGACAAACCGCCGCTCGAACTCCATTTCGAGCTTGAGTACCGCCAACCACAGGCGCGCGTCAGCGCTATCAGGGTCCGACCGGCGCTGCTTGGCATCGTCGTACAGACCTCGAAGCCGTGATGCCAGGAGTAGCGGGACGCGAGGGTCGAAGACGATGCTCCGGCCCGTATAACTTTCAAGAACCGTAAGCGTGGATGTCACGGCGACTCCCCGACTGCGGAGCTCGAACATCATTTGCTGAATCGCCGTGTCGTTCAGATCCATGTTCACCATCTCGCGGAACACCGCGAGCTGGTTCGGACACACGTCTGGCTGCTTGCCGGAGTAGAACTCCGTATCGAGGACCAATCCATGCTCCAGATTGTCGATGCCCAATGCAGCAGCGTCGCGGTAGCCGACCGCGCAGACATGGCCAGTGATTCGAAGGCCGCGCCGGTGTGCAGCATCGACCGCGGCACGAAGCTCAGAGCGTCGAAGACTCGTATACGCCTTGAAAGACGTCGCTCCCTGTTCCGCTTGAGCGTCCACCACTCGAGCCACGCCATCCGGATCGGGATCCGCGGTCGAGGCACCCAAATACGGGCCGGTCAGGTGGATTGCGGGGCCGACGGCGTCGCCCGCGTCAATGGCCTCCTTGATTTTTCGATCACCTTCGAAGTCCACCGTGCCGGCCGTGCGCATCGTCGTTACGCCGCCGGCCAAGTATAGTCGCGAGAAACTCGCCTGCGCCGGCGTGATGGCACTCCCCGACGCTGTCTCGAGCTCGTAAAACAGATGTTCGTGCATCCCAACGAGTCCCGGAATCGCCGTGAAGCCGTTTCGATCCAGAACTTCAGCGGTTGATGGAATCGCCACCTGTCCGGCGGGTCCTACAGCGCGGATGCGTCCATCGTCCAACACGATCGTCTGATCCTCCGCGGCGGGACGTCCCGTGCCGTCGATGATTCGAACATGGGTGATTGCCAGAACCGAAGCGCGAGCACGCATAAATCGATCCGGCGCCGAGCCGGCGCATGCGTTGAGGACGATGAGCGAGCTCGTGCAGAAGTGCGCTAAGTGCGAGCGGCGAGGCATCAGTGCTGAATGCTTCTAAGCGTTATCCCAGCAACGACCGCGCTCGTTTGACGAGGGACTATGTCGTAGCGACGTCTCCCGAGTTTGGCTGTCTCGCCCGAAGATAAATCATTGAGACGAGGCTGAATAGTTGGGTGCTGCGACCGATGCGCTTGAGGACGCAATCACCCGAAGCGCTCCACCGGCACCGACGGCAGCAACCCTCGCCCCGTGCTGGAAGTAAACCGACTGTCGCAATTGGTTAACCGTGGTTGCTCAGCCCGCCAAAGCCAAGGAACATCGCGTTTCATGGCTTACACGCAAGGCGCAACGAAATGGCCCTTTGATGACAGTCGTTGAAGGTCCATAGGAGCTATCAGCGGTGACACGCACCGCATCAGGCAAGCGGCGCGACACCGCAAAACCCGAATTATGCGAGCCGGAATCAGACATTCACTTCCAATATCGACATTTCACATGAAGCGAACGTAAATGACACGGGCCAGCCAAGAACATCGCCGTGAGCCGTGGGCCCTAATGTACGATGGCGCGCACTCGACAGAATCGGAGACGTTACAGCGACTTGAGAAATGCGATCACGGCCTGGCTGGTCCGAGGCGGACAGCGTCTCGAATCGCTTTGCGGCTGATTCCGCCTCGCCACCATGCGCACGAATTGCATCGGTAAGTGTCGACGCTCTGCCGTCGTGCAGATACGGCGGTCCCGTGCGACCGACACCGCACAACGGAGGCGTACGAAACTCGCTCTCGGTAACGTCCCCTTCACGGACCCCGTCATTTAGCCCTGCACCCATGTCGTGAACGAGGAGATCAGTGAATGCGGCGAACTCGCGGTTACCAAATGGCGCCGCCAGGAGGTCGCCGGTTCGCAGAATCGGGCGATGACAGGCCGTGCACCCAATCGCGTAAAACACATTACGCCCGCGAAGAACCTCACCCCTCCTGCTCGTCTGCGGTTCAAGGGGCTGGAGGAAGCGAACAAATCGCGATAGGCTGTCGAGTTCTTGG
>DASYQV010000334.1:0-8155 GCA_036005125.1 Vicinamibacterales bacterium | reverse complement strand
GTTCGTAGAACTTGAATGCTGCGGCGCACTGCCCGTTGAAGTTCAGATACGGACTCAGCTCCATGGCTCCCTTTCACTTCTCGCGGCCTCCGCGGGCCGGTTTGAGCGACTCTTCAATGCCCGCCGCATCCGGCGGCACGTCAGGGAAATCTTCCTAACATCTGGCTCAGCTCGATTTCCGGCACGCGACCGGTGCCGGGGAGGGCGTCGAGCTCACGTCGGGTTCCTTTCCAGCCCCTGGTCGAACGGATGGTGACGGGATCGACAGGCCGACAATATTATTGTGGACGTGTTTCAATGTCGTGAAAGGGACGCATGTCGATTCCGGCGATGGCCGCTCGACGAGCAGTGGAGGAGAATACAACGATGACTATGAACCGCCGCCTGTGGATCGTTCAGGGACTGCTGGCGCTGATCTTTCTGGGTGCCGGTGTGCCCAAGCTCGTGCTGCCGATCGCCTCGATGCAGGGACCGGTCGAGATCCCGGGGCTGTTCCTGCGGTTCATCGGCGTATGCGAGGTCCTTGGCGCAATCGGCCTGATCCTCCCGGGTCTACTGAAGGTTCGAACTGGCTTGACACTGCTGGCGGCCACGGGGCTGGTCATCATCATGGTCGGCGCCGTCAGTATCACGCTCATAGGCGGCCAGGGCGCGCTCGCGGTGATTCCGCTGATCGTGGGACTGCTGGCCGGATTCGTCGCCTATGGTCGGTGGCGGCTGGCGCCCCTGGTTGGCGCCGAGGCAGCCGGTTCCCGGCGGACATCGAAAGCCCCGGCCTACGAATAATCCGGTCGGATTGATGCTAGCGCGCGCTCGTCGCTCCTGACTGCGCGTCGTTTCACAGGCGGGTCTGAATGGAACGTTCGCGCTCAGCCGCGAGCCGCGCGGGCGCGTTTTTTTGATTTCGGCCGAGGCTTGCGCGCGCTACTCGTCGGCCGCAGCGCGGTGTTAGGAGCCGGTCTTTTGCGAGTGGCCCGCCAATTGTCAAGTGACGCAGGGCTCTCGCCCGATGGCAGGCCTTGCAGGAGTCCTTCAACCGAAATGTCCTCGTCGAGATCGGGCCAATGAATGCCGATGCCGGGACCCAACAGTTCCCACCGCCGGCGCTCACGCGCTGAGCCCTCGGCGAGACGTGGATACCACGAAAGCGGAACCGACACGACGCGACCGTCCCGCAACTCGACAATCAGTGCGCGATCAGTGACCCGAACGTTCTTGGCCGCCGCCGCTTCCGTTGCCATGCTTGAAGTAGCCATGCCATCCCTTCGATAGAGTTGCCAAGCCTGCTTTCCGAGTCCGGCTAACGGAATGCGGCTCACCCGCGGCGGCCGGCGGTTGTTTCGAGTCAGCGCGTTCGTCGCGCGGCCGCGTCAGGTGCGGCCCGGTTAGCGTCGCGCTTTGATCGTTCGCTGGCCGGTGACTCTCGAACGCATCCGCCCTAGCCGCTTCGGGTGGCGGCTAACGTCGCAAGCCGGCGACCGAAAGATCGTTGATAAAACTGGATGGAACCGAGCGGTGGTGCGCGATGTGCGGAAGCGCGGGACGCTCGTCAGGCGCGGGAACCGGGCGAACATCGACAGTGTGAACCGACGGAGACGCGGCTGACACCGTGACGGAAGGATCCCGAGCCGGTTCCGGCGGGCCCTCCGCAGGTGCTCCGCCGGTCAGCACGCGGGTCTCGATCATCATATGTGACCGTCTACCCCTGGTTCTCGCCGTTGCCACGCGCGCCGCGGCGGGCGGGTCGGCGTGCGCCGATCGTGCTGTCGATCAGCGCGCGCTCGTCGCTCCTGACTGCGCGTTCTCCGCGTCGTCCAGAAAATAGCTCTGACACACGGTATCGAGGAGCTCGGGCGTGATCTCGGCGGGCCGCTGCTGGTACCGGCAGAGGCTGACGATCTGATCGATCAGGTCGCGCGGATGGCACGCGCGCATCTGCAGGTTGCGCGCGACGTAATACCGGCTGCGCAGGTGCTCGACGTGCGCCGGGTTGAACGCCACGCCGCAGCGCCGGCAGTTCATCTCGAAGATCCGCGCGAACTGCTCGTCGGTGGGATTCTTCGCGAGAATCTTGTACGGGATGCGGCGCAGGAACGCCTCGTCGGCCAGCGACTTCGGTTCGAGGTTGGTCGCGAAGACGACCATCACGTTGAACGGAACCTGGAACTTCCGGCCGGTGTGCAGGTTGAGATAGTCGACGCGTGACTCGAGCGGCACGACCCAGCGGTTGAGCAGATCGCGCGCCGGCACCCGCTGCCGGCCGAAGTCGTCGACCACCAGCACGCCCCCGTTGGCTTTGAGCTGAACGGGCGCCTCGTAGAACGCTGAAAGCGGATTGAACTGCAGGTCGAGCATCTCGAGCGTCAGCTCGCCGCCCACGGTGATCACCGGCCGGCGGATGCGGGTCCAACGGCCGTCGATCGCGTCGTCGGTCCTGATCAGCGCGCCCTCGTCCTCTCGTTGGCGCGCCTGATGCGTCACGGGGTCGAACATCGCGATGATCTGTCCGTCCACGTCGATCGCGTGCGGAATGTAGATGTCGCCGCCCAGCACGCGGCCGATGCCGTCACCCATCACGCTCTTGCCGTTTCCCGGGGGGCCGTAGAGAAACACGGCGCGCCCGGAGTCGATGGCCGGACCCAGCTGGCCGAGCATGTCGGGCTCGACGATGAGGTGCGAGAAGCCTGCGGCAACGCGCTGCGGATTGATGTGCGGCCGCTCGGACGCGAGCATCGACATGTGCCGGAGGTACTGATCGAGCGGCACCGGAGCGGGCCCGACGTACGCGCATTCATGCAGGCAGCGCCCCGCGCGATCGCGGCCCTTGTCGGTCAATGAGTACCTGTAGCCCGCGGTGCCTGTGCCGGCGGCGCTTTTGACCTCGACGAGCTGCTCGACACGCATGTGCGCGATGATCGGCTCGAGAATGCCGTACGGCAGCCGGACGGCATCGGCGAGCTCCGTCCCGCGGGCTTCGCCACGATGCAGCCATTTGAGAACGAGCGACGCGACGGAGTCCGGCGCCAGCCCGGTTTCTTCGAGGCTGCCTGGTTTCTGCGGCGCGATGACCCTGTCTGCCGTCAGCTCCTGAACGAGCGTCGCGGTCATGCTGCCTGCAGACCTTTCGGCGTCATTTCCCACGCCTTGACGAGGTCGAGCACAATCCGGTGACCACGTTGAGTCCCGGTTCGCACGAGGCTTCCCTCGGGCAGCTCGAGGACGCGGTCGCCGCCTCGCCGCGGCAGGCGAATCCGCCACGGCCCGAGCGAGGACACCGCATCGACCACGATGCCCGAGGCGTCGAGCGCGACAACATCGATCGCGAAGCGCATGCCCCAGGTGTGGACGCCGCGGCACGGCGTGATGAGGAGCGCTTCGCCCGGCTCGAACCGGTGCCGGTTCAGAAGACCGATGCCGCGTTCGACCATTCGCGTGGCCACCGTGACGCGGGTTGCCACCACCTCGCCAGTATCGACGTTGCGCGCCACGAGCCGTGTCGGACCATTCCTTGCCATGTTGACCTTCGATAATTCGCTTTCGCGTACGTAGGCCGGGTCTGTAGACCCGGCGTATCCACGCTGAGCCGCATCTAAAGATGCGGCCTACGTACCTCTTGTCAGTGCCCGATGTTCATCGGACCCAGTACCCGGATGAACTTGATTGCCGCCGGGCCGATCGTCACGATCCAGATCGCCGGAAAAATGCAGACGACCAGCGGAAAGACCATCTTCACGCCCGTCTTCGCGGCAGCCTCCTCGGCGCGCTGCCGTCGCTTCGTCCGAAGCGTCTCGGAAAAGACGCGCAGAGAGGTCGCGACGCTCGTGCCGAACTTGTCCGTCTGGACCAGCATCGCCACGAGTGAACGGAGGTCGTCGACGCCCGTGCGATCGGCCAGGTTGCGGAGCGCATCCTGCCGTGCCGTCCCGGCGAGCAGTTCCAGCGTCACGAGCCGCAGCTCTCCGGAGAGATCCGGGTGCGCGAAGGCGAGCTCCTGACCGACGCGCCCCAGTGCCTGGTCGAGCCCGAGTCCGGCTTCCACGCTGACCACCATGAGATCGAGCGCGTCGGCCAGCGACAGACGGATGCGATGCTGTCGCGCCTTGGCGCGCCGCGCGAGAATCATCGCGGGCAGCACATAGCCGATTCCCAGACCAACCGCCGCAAGCGCGAAATTGGGCTTCATGAGCACCGGCGTCGCCAGGAGGGCGAACACGCCGATCGCGCAGGCGAACCGGAGCCCGAGGAAGATCGCGAGCGCATCGGGTCGGCGGTAGCCCGCCTGCACGAGCCGCAGCCGGAGCTTCGAGAGCTCGCCCGGAGACTTCGGCACGCGCTCGCCCAGCCGGCTGAGGAAGTCGGCAATCTGGCGGGATTCGGCTTGATCCTCCTGCGGCAGCGGCGGCTGGTTGGCCACCACCTCACGCAGACGTTGATCGATGGCGACCGATTTCGTTCCGAGCAGCAGGTACGCAATCGCGGTGACGCCGAGCGTTCCGAACGCGAATGCCAGGAGCGGCAGTAAGGTCAGCACGTTACACCTCGATTTTGATGACCTGTTTGATCCAGATCCAGCCGATCACCTGCATCACGATCGTCGCGGCGATCATCATCTGCCCGATCGGATCCTTGAACAGCATCTCCATGTGCTCTGGATTGATGAACGACAGTGCAAGGGCCAGGAAGCCCGGAAGACCCAGCAGCACGTAGCCGGTGAAGCGCCCGTGGGCCGTGTGGACGCGCACCTGCCGCTGAATCTTGAAACGCTCGCGCACCACGTTCGCGAGGTTGTCGAGGATTTCCGACAGGTTGCCGCCCGTCTCGCGCTGAATCAGCACGGCCGTCACGAAGAACCGCACGTCGATGAGCGGCATCCGTTCGGCCAGGTTGTTCAGCGACTCCTTCATGGAGAGGCCGAAATTCTGCTCTTCGAACGCCTTGCGGAACTCGGGACCGACCGGCTCGCTGAGCTCGTCGGCCACCATCTTCATGCCCGCGCCAAACGCGTGGCCCGCGCGGATCGCCCGCGACATCAGGTCGAGCGCCTCCGGGAAGTGCTCCTCGAACTTGTGCAGCCGGGCGCCTCGCCTGTAGCGGACGAACAGGAATGGCAGGGAGGCGCCAAGCGCGAACGCCGGCAGCCCGGCCCAGAACAGATGACTGAAACCGACGGCCATCACGGCGACCAGCAGGCCGACGACGAATGAGATGAGCAACAGGCCGCTGATGCTCAGGCCGAGGCCCGATTGCGCGAGCCACCGCTCCAGATCCATTCCACGGATGGCGCGCTTGGCCACGTCATCGAGCGACGGCATGGGACCGGTCGCCTTCGAACGGATCAGCGAGTCGGCCTCGCCATGGTGATCTTGAGAGGCAGCTCCGCTGACCTCCTGGAGCCGGCCCTCGACGGTCTTGCGAAGCGCGGCCTGTGACCTGCCGGCCAGGACCAGATAAACGCCGATGACGGCGGCGGTCGACAGGAGGAAGACGAGCGTGACGAGGAATGCGATCGCCATCACCGCACCTCAACGACGCCGTCGAACATGTCCGGCGGAAGCACGACGCCGCCGGTACGCAGCCGCTCGCACACCTTCGGTCGCACGCCCGTGGCGACGAATCGTCCGAGCACGCGGCCGTCCGGTCCGACGCCGACCTTGTCGAACCTGAAGATTTCCTGCATCGTGATCACGTCCCCTTCCATGCCGGTGATCTCGGCCACGCTCGTGACCTTTCTCGTGCCGTCGCTCATGCGGGCCTGCTGCACGACGATCTGAATGGCCGCGGCAATCTGCTGCCGCATGGCCTTGTCGGGCAGGTTGACGTTCGCCATCGCGATCATCGTCTCGAGCCGCGACAGCGCGTCGCGCGGCGTGTTGGCGTGGACCGTCGTCAGCGACCCGTCGTGGCCGGTGTTCATGGCCTGGAGCATGTCGAGCGCCTCCTCGCTGCGGACCTCGCCGACGACAATGCGGTCGGGTCGCATACGGAGGGCGTTGACGACGAGCTGACGCTGGCGGATGGCGCCCTTGCCTTCGACGTTCGGCGGCCGGGTCTCGAGCCTGACCACGTGCTCCTGGTGGAGCTGCAGTTCGGCCGCGTCCTCGATCGTGACGATCCGCTCGTCACCCTGGATGAACGAGGAGAGTACGTTCAGGAGCGTCGTCTTTCCGGCGCCGGTTCCTCCGCTGATCAGGCAGTTCAACCGGGCGCGCACGCAGTGGCGCAGGAACTCGAGCATGTTGGTCGTCAGCGCCTTGAATCCCACCAGGTCCTCCGCCTTCAACCGCTCGGAGGGAAAGCGGCGGATTGACAGGATCGGCCCGTCGACGGCCAGCGGTGGGATGACGGCGTTGACACGCGAGCCATCCGGGAGACGCGCGTCGACCATCGGCGAGCTGTCGTCGATGCGCCGGCCGACGCCGCTCACGATACGGTCGATGACGCGCAGCAGGTGCTGGTCGTCCTGAAATGCCGCGGGGACGCGTTCGAGCTTGCCGCGACGTTCCACGAATACGTGATTGAACGTGTTGACCAGGATGTCGCTGACCGTCGAGTCGCGCAGCAGCGGCTCGAGCGGGCCGAACCCGAACACTTCGTCGAGCACGTCGCCGACGATCGCCTCGCGCTCGCTGAGCGAGAGCGGCGTGCCGGACTCCGAAATCAACGTCGAGACGAGCGGCCGTATTTCCGCCTCGACCCGGCTCCGCTCCGCGGTGGCGAGCTTCTCCAGATTCAGCCGCGTCAGCAGCTTGCGATGCACGACGCCGCGGATCTCCAGGTACTGGGCGCGGCGGAGATCCGCCTTGCCGGCGGCGGCCGTCATCGGCGTGGTGGCAGTGTTGGTCGCGATGGCCATGGCTTTAATCAGGAGTTAGGAGTCAGGAGGCAGGAGATAGAGCGATACGTGCAACTCTGTCTTCTTTCTTCTTCGATAAGACAGAACGTAGAAAATGCTCGTGCACTCTTCCTCCTTCCTCCTTCCTCCTTCCTCCTAGGTTTCTAGAACAATCCGAGAAAATGCGCGCGGCGGCGACCGCGTTCGGCCGGCTGCTCGGGCTCGGGCGTGTTCAGGATTCCGCGGGTGAAGCGGCTGAACTGCTCGGCGAGCTCCGAATGATTGCTGAGCGTCAGCGGCACGCCAGAGTTGAGCGCCGCCGACACGGTGCCGTAGTCGCTCGAAAAGGCCTGATGGACGGCCTGTCCGAGCGCCGTTTCGATCTGCTTCGGCGCGATGACGTGCTGCTCCGACGTCCTGTTCAGCAGCACGCGCACGCGCTCCCGTTCGGCGCCGAGTTGACAGATCCGATCGACGAGCCGCTGTGTGTTGCGGATCGAGGGCACGTCGGGATTGGCCACCACGTAGATGGCTTCCGCCACGTACACCGCAACCTGGGCGCACGCGCCGATCACCGGGCCTGCGTCGATGATGATGAACTCATAAAAGCGCGACAGCGCCTGCAGGAGCTGCTCGAGCGCAGGCGCATCCTGCGGACCGGGCCGGTCGACCAGCTCTGTCCCGGCCAGGATGTCGAGTCCGCTCTTGTGCCGGGTGACCAGCTCGCGCAGGAATTCCGCGTCGAGCCGGTGCAGATTGTCGATGGCATCGACGACCGTGAAGCGCGGGCGCACGCCGAGGAACAGCGCCACCTCGCCGACGAACTGATGCAGATCGATGATGAGCGTCGGCCGCTTCGACAGCCGCGCGATATCGATGGCGCTGTTCACCGCGAGCGTCGTCGTGCCGACGCCTCCCTTGGCGCCGAAGAACGACATCGTCAGGCTCGTCCGCCCGTCCGTGCCTTTCGCCGCCCGGATGCGTTCGGTGGTCCGTGCCAGCGCCGTGCGGAAGTTCTCGTCGAGCGAGGCGGTCCGCTCGTCGTGCGAGGACCACGCCAGGAATTCGTTCGCTCCCGCGCGCATCGCCTGGAGGATCTGCTCCGGTTCGTTCGTCGCGGCGACGGCGAAGATTGCGGCCGACGGCCACGTGGCGCGCAGGCGCTCGATCGTGCGTTCGGCGCCAGCCGATCCGCTGCGAATGTCGGCGATCGCGATATCGGGCGCGGCGCCGGATCCAATGTGCCGCTCTTCGGTCACGGCAATCGAGAGGCTGCTGGATCGCAGCAGCCCCGTAATGTGCGTCCGGAAGTGCGAGTCGGTC
>DASYQV010000333.1:0-6349 GCA_036005125.1 Vicinamibacterales bacterium | reverse complement strand
GGCCGGAAAGATATCGACTGGAAGGCAAGATCGCTGGTTTGGTCGTGAGGAAGTCTCGCCCGGCGCTGAAGGATGTCTGTCATCGCGCGGCGATCGCGCGCAGGGCGGCCTTCGCGGATGAGACCTTTGTCTCGTTGGTTGGCGACATCTGCTCATGTCCGCTGTCATGGAGCGGAGGCCGCGTCGTCGGAGAGGACGTGTGGTTTTCGAACGGCGTGACGCAGGCTGGATTCGAGATCTTATGCGAGGGCTCGGTGCGCCGTGGTCACTTCAAGGAGGGCCTGGATCTGCTGAAGTTGGCGCGGTGGTGATTGCAAAGTGGAAAGTGGAAAGTAAAAGTGGACCCGGGCCCGAGCCGTTCAGCGGGGCACGGGCGTCTTACTTCTCGACTTTCCACTTCTTAACTTTCCACTTCTATTCAAAATTCCCCTTGATGCCCTGGAACCCGTGTCTCGCCTGCTTCAGAAGCCAGTGAATCACACGGCGATCGTTGTAGCTCCACCCGACGATGTGGTTGAGGGTGGAGAAGCAGTGCGGCTCACAGCCCTTCTTCATGGTGCGCAACCGGTCGGTCTCGAATTTCGGCGTGCCGACGACGCCCCAGTTGTGCGTTGCCGAGTACATCGGAAAACAGGGCGCGAGCGTGCCGTCGACGCGGATGATCACGGTGTTCTGTCCGGCGCGGCAGTTCCACGGCTCGAGGTGGCCGCGCATGAAGTCCTTCATCTGCGCCAGCCGCTCCACCGAGTTCGTCATCCCGTAGCCGGCCTTCTGCCTGGCAATCAGCCAGTCGAGCACCTCGTCGACCTTCTCGTGGTCCTCGGGCGTGATGTAGGTCGGGTTGCAGTCGTCGAGATGCTTGAAGTGACTCTGCTCGAGCAGCGGCATCTCGTTGATGTGATAGTCGGTTGAAATCTTATTGTCGTGCGCGATCTCGGTGAGCTGCTTCACATCGTCGAGGTTGTTCCGGCAGATGTTGATATTGAGGAAGACGGTGTAACCGTATCGATACTGCTTCTTCACGAGATAATCGAAATACGACCGGATCGGGTTCAGCGCCTTCGGCAGTCCCGGCTTCTCGTCCACCGCATCGACGGCGAGATTGAAGGTGGCGACACCCGCGTCGGCAAGGCGATCGATGACATCGGGCTTCAACAGGCGGCCATTCGTGGGAATGTAGATCCAGAAGCCTTTCTTCGCGGCGTACGAGACGATCTTGTGGACGAACGTCGGCCGCAGGAGCGGCTCGCCACCCATCAACGCCAGCACCCGGCAGGTCGTCGAGTGGAGCCAGTCGATCGACGCGCGCGCCGTCTCCTCGGTCATGCCCTTGACGCGGTTGTCGAACGAGTAGCAGTAATGGCAGTCGAGGTTGCACTTGTACTCGGTGAACAGGTACGCCACGATCGGATGGAAGTCGCCGGGCAGGATCCGGGACTTCACGTACGGGAACGCCCACCCGCGCATCGCGTGGTAAATCTGACCGGGCGTCCAGTGCCGCACGCCGTCGCCCGGCCAGGGATCGTTGGTGAGCAACTCCGGCCGCTGCGGGAATTCCGGCTCGGGCAGCCCTTTCTCGCCAATCCGCGGCATCGCGTCAGGCCGGCCGACCGCAGGAGCGACTTCGCGCCGCAGGTGGAGAACAGCCGGAAACGACTGAACGGAATCTCCGTTGCCTGACTGCGGTGAATGCGTGACTGGTAGTTGAACGGGCATACCATCCTCCCTTCATCCCCGCTCTAGACCGGAGCTCACTTTGAATAGGGGATTTACAGGGAGTTCAGGGAGGTCAGGGAGTTAAATTTTCTCCCTAATCTCCCAGATCTCCCTGTGAATACCGATGACCGACTCAAACGGGCTGCGGGATCAGATCGACTTACGCACTCAGTTCGCGAATCTCGACCTCGGGCGGCGCCACCATCGGCAGGAAGCGCCGGGTCTTCACCTGCTCACGCTGGCGTGACGCAAGCTCCGCCAGTTCCGCCTCGTGCAGAAGTTGCTCGCGAAGCGTCCGCTCGTACTCGGCAATCTGGCGCTCGATCTCCTCTCGCGACGGCCGGTTCATCACCTCCGCGTATCGTTTGAGGAAGTAGTGAATGGTCTCGACGCGGATCTTGATCGACCCGGTCGGCTTGTTCTCATCGATGTCCTTGAAGGAGAAGTACGGCGTGCCCGATCGCTCGATGATCGATTCGATCGCCGTGTAGATGGGCGCATCGTGGCCGCACTTGAAGCTCGAGAGCTCCAAGGCGACCAGGTTCGGGTGCCGGGCGGTGAATTTCGCGGCCCAGACCTTGTGATTGGTGCTCGCGGAATAGCTGTTCTTCCAGACGTCCTGAATCTCGAGCGGGCTGCGAATCGCGCCGGCGCGCACCTCGTCGCCAAAGAGCCGCTCCAGCAGGTCCTCGTCGAAAGGCAACGTGCTCTGTGAGAACACCGGATACCCGAGCTTCTGGAACTCCTCGAGGATCTCGTGGTTCAGCCCCGGATCGTGGTGATATGGCCGCGCGAGCAGCACGATGCCGATCCGGTTCTCACGCTCCAGCTGGTCGATGACCTCGCGGGCACGCCGGCGGATGTCGGATTCGTACGCCGCGAGCTCGCGGAAGCCGATCTCGACCGCGCGCGTGTTTTCCTCCTCCGAAAGCCCCAGCAAGGGCTCGAGCGCGGCGAAGAGCTGCTGGCAGAGCAGCTTGCGATCCGCGAAGTTCACCAGCGGATCGAGATACGTCACGCCCTGCTCCGCGAAGACGTTCGACTCCTTCGTGAACGCCGCCTTGACCGTTTCAGGGGTCACGGTCACGGTGGGACAGGCATTCGAACCCTGCAGGTGGACGAGCGGCGTGTGCAGCACGTCGACCATCGGGAAGAAGATCACGTCGAGCTTTTTCTTGGCGTGCTTCGTCAGCAGGTTGTGCACGTGCGCGATGCCGATCTTGGCTGGGAAGCATGGATCGATCGCGCCGCGTCCGGAGCCTTCGCGATACAGCTCGCCGCTCGTGAAGTCGGAGTAGACGAGATGGCCGCCCGACACGCCGAGCGACTCGAAGTACGCGCTGAAGAACGGCGCGTAGACGTACATGTTCAGCACGCGGGGCATGCCGATCCGCAGCGTCTCGCGCCGCTGCATCAGCTCGATCCGCCGGCGCGCCGCGCGCGTCCACGCGCGGGTCGGGATCGGGTCGGCCACGCGCTCGGGCCTGCGCACGTTCCAGACCTCCTTGGCCGCGATCTCGACGAAGTTCGGGTTCGACTTCTTCACCGCGTCGACACCCTTCTTGATCCCGCGCATCGCGTCGACGTCCTCGACGGACCCCTTCTCGCAGGTCGCGATGATCAGCCGCTGTTCATCGTCGGCCTTCGGCACCTTCGAGATGAACTTGAGCGGCGCGGCGGGCGGGGTCCCCCGAAGGTCGTTGTCGACCGTGCCCGACCTTCTGGGGGCCCCGGGCGCCGGCGCCTCGGCCACCGCTACCGGCGGCCCCATCTTGATGTCGATGAAGGTGCGAAGACAGTTGTTCTTGCAGAAGTTGCAGCGCGTCGATTCGTTCCGCGTGGTTCGATACGTGACGCGCCGCACGGCCTCGAGGCCGATGAAGCGGGTCCGGTGGCCGTTCCGCCAGAGCCGCCGGGCTTCAACGGCAGCGCCGATCGCGCCCGATTCGCCGCAGTGCTCGTGAACGATGATCTCCGGCTGCACGTCGGCGCCGCGGAAATTGGAGCGGATGAAGTCCACCTCCGCCTTCACCGCCGCCAGGTTGTGCTGCGTGCCTCCCTGGAGCACGAAGCGGCTTCCAAGCTTCGCCAGGTTGGGAATGCTCGCCACGTACAGGAAGATGTTCTTCGGCAGCACCGCCGCCAGGCCGGCCAGGATCTCCTCCGCGGCCCATCCCTGGCGCTGGAAGTTCACGATGTCCGACTGCATGAAGACCGCGCAGCCGTAGCCGAAGATCGGCATCGATGTGGCGGCGAAGGCGCGGTCCGCGAACTCCTTCACCGGGATCCCGAACATCTCCGCCGTCGACTGCAGGAAATAGCCGTTGCCCGCCGAGCACTGCGTGTTCAGCTTGAAGTCCTTGACGCGGCCGTCCTTGAGCACGATCAGCTTGATGTCCTGCCCGCCGACGTCGACGATCACGTGCGGGTCCTCGTAGTACTTGATCGCGGACTCGGTATGCGCGACCGTCTCCACGAGCGCGGCATCCGCAGCGAGGACGTCCTTGAGAATGTCCTTTGCGTAGCCTGTCGTGCCGACGCCGAGGACCTCGAGCGATGCCCCGGCCGGCTCGACTTGCGCCCGCAGCTCGTCGAAGATGTCGATCGTGTCCTGGATCGGATTGCCCTTCGAGAGCTGGTAGGCCTTGCAGAGCACGTCGCCGTCGGTCGAGAGCAGAACGCCCTTGGTCGACGTGGACCCGCCGTCGAGGCCGATGAACGCCTGGACCGTCTCGCCGCGCCGGAACGTCGCAGGGGTGAATTTCTTGGGACGGTACTGACGCCTGAACGCCTCGAGCTCTTCATCCGACGCGCTCAGACCGGAGCTGCCGGCGGCCGCTTTCTCCTCGAGCCGGCCCACGTTGATGTAGTGTTCGAGCGCGGACGCGCCGAGATACCGCCCCACGGACGGGTCCTCGTCCTTGCCGAACTCGATCGCGCCGAGCGCCGCGAAGTACTGCGCGTTCTCCGGCGTCTTGATTAGGGTTTCCGGTGATTCCCCATCGGGAATCTCGACGCCCCGTTCCGCCCACATCTTCGGAATGTTGTGCTGCCAGGCCTCCCGCATCCCGCGGATGAAGGTGTTGGGCCCGCCGAGCAGCAGCACGTGCGGCCGCAACGTGTGGCCGCGCGTGAGCACGGTGAGGTTCTGCAGGACGATGGCGTCGAAGAGCGACGCCATCAGCTCGTCCGACGGCGTCCCCTCCTTCTGCAGGCCGTTGATGTCGGTTTCCGCGAAGACGCCGCACTTGCCGGCGACCTTGTGCAGCTTGATGCCGTGGTACCCCTGCATGCAGAGCTCGCTCGGCGGGATCTTGAGCTTCGCGTTGATCTTGTCGATGACCGCGCCGGTGCCGCCCGCGCACTTGTCGTTCATCGACGGGATCTTCTTCTTGCGCCCGGTCTCCGGATCCGGCTTGAAGACGATGATCTTGGCGTCCTGGCCTCCGAGCTCGATCACCGAATGGACTTCCGGATGGAGTTTCTCCACCGCGAGCGAGACGGCAGTCACCTCCTGCACGAACTTCGCGCCGATGAGCGGCGCGATCGTGCTGCCGCCCGAGCCGGTGATGAAGGCGCGGCAGTTATCGGCACAGATGCCGAGCTCCGCCTCCAGACGACCGAGAAACTCCAGCGTCTTCTCGGGCTGCTTCGTCTCGTGACGTTGATAATCGGACCAGACGATGCTGTCGGTGGCCGCGTCGACGGCCACTGCCTTGACCGTCGTCGAGCCGACGTCGATTCCAACGAGAAGCTGCGGTGTCATCGCGTTACCTCGCCGCCGCCAGATCGACGTGCCTCGCCGAACGAGCGAAGCTGAAGAATCCGCGCCGCCGATCCATCAGGTCGCTCACGTGCAGCGCGAAGTTCGCCGCCGTGCCGGTCACCCCGGCGCGATGCGGCACCTTGTAGAACGGGTGCCGCAGCTCCGGATGCTCCGCGACGAAGTCGCGGATGTCTTCGAGCCGCTTCCCGGTCGATTCGAGCGCCTGGCTGAATTCCGTCTTGGCCTTGGCCTTGGCCTCGCCGAGCGCCATCTGCACACGGCTATGCGCGTTGATCTCGCCTTCGCCCGAGGTCTCGATCGGCAGGAAGATCATGTCCTTGAAATGATTCATCACCGCCGACTGTACCCCGTCGGACTGTGACGAAGGCATGCAGCCGAACGGTTTGAGGCTCAATACCATGTGAGCTTTCTTGTTGACGGTGTAGTAAATGTTTTTAGCCACCTCCATGTGGCCCTCGCCGCCGCGCGCGAAGACGTTGTAGTACGGCGCCGCATGCCCGGCGAGTTCTTCGAGCTTCACGAGGGGATGGGCGAGGCCGCCAAGGTGGCGGATCACCCGGCGGTACTGGTGATTCCAGAACCAGTCGCCGAATGAGAAGCCGGCGACCTTGCTGCGGAACTTCAGCTCCCGCATCGCCCAGCCGCGCACGTTGTGCCACTTCGGCGTCGGATAGTCGAGGTCCTTACGGTGGATCTTCTGGGCCTTCGCGAGCCACAGCATGTACATGATCCACGTGCCAATCGGCTCGACCATCACCTGCGCACCTTCGCGCTCGAGGAAGCTGAACATCCGGAAGTTGCCATCCCCCTCCGTCGTCTGCGCCCAGAACTCGCCGGTGACCTTCA
>DASYQV010000332.1:0-6928 GCA_036005125.1 Vicinamibacterales bacterium | reverse complement strand
CACCGGATGCTTTGCTGCACGTGATCGAAGATATGCTCAAAGAACCGGGACAAGAATAAGCGGGTGAGATCAACCAGCCAAGGGGCTCTGCCCCTTGATATCCCAGGCAGAGCCCCTCGGCTGGTTAGACCAGTATCTTTTTGGCGCGCTCCGCGCGCCTCGCCCGCGGTTTGCACCCTCTATTACCTGTACTGTTGCCATTCACCCCAGCAGTTCACAGTCCGAACGTCACCCCGAACGAATGGCCGAGCGTTTGCTGGAGTCTCTCCCACGCGGCTGCCGGACAACCGCGGCTGTGGGTATCCAAGAGGGAAACGTGGCAAACGAGGCCATCCATCGGGCAATCGAGCGACAAACCGCGACCCGCCCGGACGGCTCTGCTTTCGCGGGCGTCGGCCGGACGCTGAGTTACCGGCAGCTCAATCAGCAGGCAAACGCGCTCGCGCGCCACCTGATCGCGAGCGGCCTCGTCCGCGGTTCGGTCGCGCTCGTCCGCATGCCTCGATCGCCAGAGCTTGTCGTGGTGCTGCTCGCGGTTCTCAAAGCGGGCGCCGCCTACGCCTGGATTGATCCCGACGCCCCCCAGGCCATCGATCTCCCCGCCTCGTTCTGCATCGTCAAGGAGAAGGCCGGCCGGGAGCGCCAGTATCTGGCGTTGGATCTCACCAGCGCGCTGCGCGACGTGGCCGAGCGTCCCAGCCCCAACCTCCCGATTCTCTCGCGCGGCACCGACATCGCGTGCGTGCTGCCGGGCGACGGCACCGCGGCGTACGTGCTCGTTCCACACGCGACCGTCGCGGAGCTCGCGGGTCGGCGTGCCCCGAGGCTCTCAGCATGGGACGCGGACCCAGGAGCTTTCGGGTTGTGGCAGGCGCTCATGACGGGCGCAACGGTCACCCTCAGCGAGACGCCGCACGAAACCGTGGCGGCCTGATCGCACGTCCCGTCAACTCAGTGAGCCTCGGGCTCAGTCGTGCACATCCACTCGTGAAGCCTGGATACGAATGCCTCGGGACGCGTCACGTTCTACGGTCCCGACGATGTTCACTCGCTGACCTCTCCGTATTCCGGACGATCCGTCGGGGGCCACGACGGCCACCTTCGCGTCGCCGTGCTTGACCACGAAATTCGCAGCGTCCTTGACCTCGACGACTTCGACGTCCCGCACGTCGACGCGGCGGCCGAACATCTGTTCCCGTTTGGCACCCAGGAGATCGCCCAGGTCGGTCAGCATGAGCTCCGGCGTCAGGTTCGGCAGAGGAGGTTCAGAGAGATCCCGGACCACGCCGCGTTGCTCGATTTCCTTTTCCGGGGTTGCAGGGACGGGATCGGGTGAGTGTCCTCCCGGCTGAGACCCGGTTGTCCCTGTTACGGTCCACACGTTGTCGTCGTTCGTCTGGCGGTCCGGCGGTCGCGTGGCGAGATAGAAGATCATGAAGGCGATCACGGCGATGGCGCCGACGATTGGGCCCAGATACGTCCACAGCGCAGCACGCCGCACGCGGGAATTCACCACGCTTTCCGGTGGATTCTCTGGAGCTTTGCTGTATTCGTGGCGGTGCTGCTCGGCCATGTGTACTCTCCTCCGCGAAGCTGGTGCACGAGCCGTACCCTGTGAGCCCACGCGAACTCGACAGACTGATTCAAGCGGAGCTGCGATTAGAGCTCGACCTCGACCGCGTTCAGCATCTGCCTCGTCAGCTTCTGGCGCGAGGTCCAGTAGTCGCGCCACGGATCGACGCGCAACCGCGCAAGGCGGCGGGGAACGGTGCGCATGGTGAAAGGCGCCGGATCGAGGGAGGTCCGCAACTCGGCCCAGGTCAGTGGAACGCTGACGGGTGCGCGTGGGCGGGCGCGGGTGGAATACGCCGCAATCGAGGTATTGGTCCGATTGTTTCTCAGGTAATCGATGAGGATCTTCTTCGTGCGGCCAGCCTTGGCGAACGTTGTCGTGTACGTATCGGGATCTGCGCGTTCGATTCTCTCGGCTACTGCACGCGCGAATGCAAGGCACGCCGCCCAGTCCGCATGTGGTACGAGCGGCACGACGACGTGCAGGCCCGCGCCGCCGGTGGTCTTGACAAAGCTCTCGAGCCCCAGCGCGCCCAGCGCGTCGCGGACGATGCGCGCGCTGCGGATGACGCGAGTCCACGGCACCTGCTGGCCAGGATCGAGGTCGAACACGAGTCGGTTGGGATGCTCGACGTTATCGATGACGCTGTTCCAGGTGTGGATTTCGAGGACGCCCATCTGCACGAGACCGACGACTCCGGCAATATCGGAGGCGATGAGATATTCCCCGAGCTTCTTCTTCTCCTGAATGCGTACTCGCTCGAGCGGCGCGGGCGCCCACACCTTGGCGTGCTTCATGTAGAAGCACTCCGCGCGCAGCCCTTCGGGGCAGCGAACGAGCGTCAACGGCCGGCCCTTCACGTGGGGCACGATCCAGTCGCCGATGCTCTCGTAATAGCGCGCGAGATCGAGCTTCGTGAGGCCGAGCTCCGGGTAGATCACGCGGTCCGCGTGCGTGATGCGGACGCCGCACACGACGTCGTCGTGGGATGACGTCTTCTCCGTGACCGCGGACGCCGGGGCGGAGGCGGCGGGCCGCTCTCGCGTCACCGCGCGCGGCTTCTTGTCCGCGCGCAGTCCCTTGAAGGCCGGATGCCGGATCTTGCCGTCCGACGTCCATTCCGTGAAGGCGACCTCGCCGACCAGTTCCGGCCGCACCCAATGCACGCTGCGGCCGACGCCCTTTGGCGACGTCGCAAACGGAGGAGTGGGCCGTTCGAGGCGTTCGAGCCTCCTGCGGAGATCGAGCGCGAGGCGATGCGGGAAGCCGGTGCCGACCTTGCCGGAGAAGATCAGGTGTCCGTCGCGATCATAGTAGCCGACGAGCAGCGCGCCAATGCCGACACGGGCACCTTCAGGATCGGTGAAGCCGCCAATCACGAATTCCTGGCCGAGACTGCACTTCGTCTTCACCCAGCCGCCATGACGCCCCGGGCGATACGGTTGACCACGCTGTTTCGAGACGATCCCTTCGAGCCCGTGGCGGCAGGCCTGACGGAAGAACGCCTCGCCCTGGCCAACGACGTGCTGGGAATATCGAATGCGGCCTTTCATCCGCCTCGCGCCGACGAGCTTCTTCAGCCGCGCCTTGCGTTCCTCGAGGGGCCGGCCCTCGATGCGCTCGCCATCGAGGCGCAGAAGGTCGAAGACGAAGTACGTGAGCGAATCGCGGCTGCGCTCGGCGGCAAACGCCTGCTGCAGCGCCTGAAAGCTGGTGCGCCCGTCGGACAGCACCATGCACACTTCGCCGTCGATCAGCGCGTCAGTCGTCTGCAACGTCGCCGCCGCGTCGACGATCTCGGGAAAGCGCGTCGTCCACTCCTTGCCGTTCCGGCTGTAGAGCGCGACGCTGCCGCGACGGATGCGGCACCCTATACGATAGCCGTCGTATTTGAGCTCGTGGACCCACTCGTCACCGGCTGGCGGCTGTTTGACGAGCGTGGCGAGTTGCGGACGGTACTCAGAGGCGGGCACGCGAGCGGGTCGGACGGACAGCGCGCGGCGGATCGAGGCGCAGGTAGTGCTCGAGGATGCGGCTCAGCGCACGTTCCTGGCGCGCGGCCTCGCCGAGCAGCCGCTCGCGCTCCTGACGGCTCACGCCGGCCTGCAACTGGTCGATCGCGCGGCGCAGACGATTGAGCGCCGGACGCGCCCGATGGCTGACGAACGCGACCCGCCGAGCGGCGTTCGCCAGGCGGACGTTGTCGATGGCGCTGCCGATATCCGCCCCGAAGCGCTCGATGAGCGGCAGGTCCGCGGGAGTATAGACGCGCCCCGATTGCGAATAGGAGAGGGTCAGCGCGCCGAGAATCTCACGACCGGCTCGAACGGGCACGACAGCGGCCGAGCGCGCCGCGAGCCGCCGGTGGATGTCGAAGACTCGAGCGAGCTCGCGACCATATCGCCCCTGGTCGGCCGCAATCTCGGTCCGGAGCTGCGACCGGCCCGTGCGGACGGTGCACGCCACCGTGCTGACGGGATCGTCGCGTGTGATTCGATAGATTCGGCTCAGCGTGCGGAGCAGACGCTCGCCCTCGCGGGTGACGTGCGCGGCCGCGACGCAGCGGAGATTGCCGTGCTCGACGAGAAAAATCAGACAGAAATCGGCAAGTCGCGGGACAGCATGTCGCGCCACGCGTTCGAGCATTCGCTCGGAGTGTTCTTCACCGTCCAGGAGCCTCATGGCCTCTGAGGGACCTCGTTCATCCACGACAGAACGCCTGTTCGAATGAGCCTACGCCAAAGTGTAAGCAGTAGACGGCGGCGCGACAAGCTGAGGGGTTCTCGTTCGGCTCGATCGCGAGCCCGGCCGCGGAAGAAGATGAGCTTGATCGGGCAAGGATCGGGTCGGTTCGGCTCGCCATGAATCCGCGCCCTGCGCGAGCCACGCGCGTCACCGACTACACTCGCCTCATGAACGCGAATTTTGTACCCGTTGCGTCGATCCGCATAGCGGTCTTTGGCGCGCGAAGCGCGCCAAAGAGACATCGGCAACCAGTCGCAGGCTCCGCTGGGACAAGGGTGGAGCCCGTGACTGGTTTCATGTGCGGCACATTGGAGGCAGTATCGATCGATCGCCTGTTCACCTACGCGCGTGGCGACGCGTTGAACGCCGATCAGAAAGCCGCGCTGAGGGCAGAAGGCGCGCCAGCCGATCCGCCTCCCGGGTTCGACGAGATCGTGACGGATGCGTGCGCCAGCATCGATCGCGCGCTCGAGCAGGTGCGGCAGACCCCGCGAGAGAGCCTGCTCGACGCGCGGGGGTCGGGCGCGCAGGCCTGCCATCTACCGTGCTGGGTCTTATGAGGCACGCCGCCGAGCATGCAACGCGACATGTCGGACAGGCGACTACGACGGCCAGGATTCCCGAAGGCATCAGGCATCAGGAATCAGGCATCAGGGCTGTCCAAGGCATCAGTCCTGATTCCTGAGACAGCCCTGATGCCTGATGCCTCGGATTCAGGCGTGCTTCCGGCTGAGAATCGCCGCTTCGCGCTGGCGCGCGGCGCGCAGTTTCTGAAGCGCGCGCGCCTCGATCTGCCGCACCCGCTCGCGCGTCACCGACAACCGCCGTCCGATTTCCTCCAAGGTGTACTCGCGGTCGGTGCCCAGGCCATATCGGAGCCGCAATACCTCGCGCTCGCGATCGCCAAGGGGTGCCATCGCCCGTTCGACCTCGTTGGCCAGATCGCTTTCGATGACCGACTCCTCCGGTGACTGCACCGACTTGTCGCGGAGGAGATCTGCGAGCTCGGTGCCCTCTTCTTCGCCGACTTTCATCTCGAGCGAGTAGGGCGTCTTCTGGGCGTCGAGCAGCAGACGAACCTTGCCGACCGGCATCTTGAGACGGTCCGCGAGGTCCTCGGCGGTCGGCTCCCGGCGGGTCTCGCTGCGGATCGCCTTCCGCTCTTTCTCGAGGCGGTTCAGCGACTCGATTACATGAACGGGAAGCCGGATCGTGCGGCCGTAGTCCGCGATGGCCCGCGTGATCGCCTGCCGGATCCACCACGTCGCGTACGTGGAGAACTTGAAGCCCCGGCGGAACTGAAACCGATCGACCGCCTTCATGAGCCCGATGTTGCCTTCCTGGATCAGGTCGAGGAACGACAGACCGCGGTTCATGTACCGCTTCGCAATCGAGACAACGAGACGGAGGTTCGCCTCCATCAGCTCGCGCTTTGTTTCGCGCACAACCTCCTCGGCCGCCTCCACCCTCGCGAAGCGCCGCCGGAATTCGGCGCGGGAAAGTCCGATGCGGGTTTCCAGTTCGCGGCACCGTTCCGCCCGTTCGGCGCGCGGCAGATGTTCCAGCTTCCGGAATTCCTCTTCGGTCTGACGCAACTGGACCACAATCTCGTCGACCAGCGCCGGACGAATGGGCTGCGCCGCCAGTTCGGCCACGAGCGCCTCGCGCGCGCGTTCGAGCCGCGCCTGGATGCTCTGCCTCGTCTTGGCGCTGACGCGCGGGTTCTCCATCTGCGCCCGGAGATTTTCGATCACGGAGCGGCGCCGCTTGATCCGGGCGAAGGCGCGCAGCACGGGAGCGACGGTTTCGGGCTGCAGCTCGCCGCCCTCGGGGAGGAGGATCAACTCGGCCGCCGGCTCGCCCCTCTGCCGGATGCGATCCGCAAGCGAGACGAGCGACTGCAGCGCGCCGGGGACTTCTGCCAAGCGCTTGACCAGATCCGCTCGCGCACGCTCGATGCGCTCGCCTATGGCCACTTCCTCATGCTGTTTGAGCAGCTTGCGCTTGCCGATGTGCTGCAGGTAGACCCGTACGAGGTCGACCTCGTCGTGCGGAAGGGACGTGTCGGCGGGCTCGTGCGTGAGCTCCGCCGCGTCGAACTCCTCGCCGACTCGCTGCTCGTTGAAGGCCTCCGGCTCCTCTTCCTCGAGAAGCCGATGGGGCTCAACCGGGACGTGATCCTCTTCAAGCGTGTCCGCCTGATCGTCGACGGGCACGAGCCCGTAGTGCTGGGCACGCTGTCGCCAATCAAGTACGTTCGCTTGGTGGGACGGATCACGCCAATCCACCAGCGCCTTGCTGCGCTTCGATGGACGGAACGCTAATGTTTTCGAAGCTGGGGTTGTTTTTGTCATTACTTTCCGGTGGACCTACGTGCTGCGGTTGCAAGGCGGCTGCCTGCGCACCCGCCTGATCCTTTTGACACCCCAAGCATCGAAAAAGTCTCAAACCGCACCGGAAGGACGGAGGCGTGTGGGCGAGCACGCACGCCACTGCGGTTGGGCTGTGGTACATTTGCGGTTCCGTCGGGCCCCTAGCTCAGTGGTAGAGCACCTGACTTTTAATCAGGGTGTCCCGGGTTCGATCCCCGGGGGGCCCATCAGGAAATCG
>DASYQV010000331.1:0-7001 GCA_036005125.1 Vicinamibacterales bacterium | reverse complement strand
CCGATGTCGCTGCTCACGTATCAGGATGCCCGCCCGTGGGCGCGCGCGATCAAGGAGCGCGTCGTGCGGCGCGAGATGCCGCCGTGGCACTACGACAAGACCGTCGGCATCCAGAAGCTCAAAGGCGACATCTCGCTCACCGACGAGCAGATTGCCACCATCGCGGCGTGGGTCGACGCGGGCGCCCCGATGGGCGACCCGAAGGACATGCCCAGGCCGCTTGTCTTCAACGACGACGTGTGGACGATCGGCACGCCCGATCTCGTCATCACGGCGCCGTCCGATGCGGTCTATGCCGAAGGACCGGACTGGTGGGTCAATCGCAACGTCGACTCCGGGCTCACCGAGGACCGGTACATCAAGGCGGTCGAGACCAGGGTGTCGAAGGAAGGACGCCCGGTCGTCCATCACGCGATTGCGACGCTCCTCCAGGAGGAGAGCGCACCTCAATCGCGAAGCGGGGGGCGTACGGTTCTCAGTGGTCCGGTCATCAATATCGACGAGGGGAGCTACCTGAGTGAGTACGCCGTCGGCAAGTACGGCGACATCTTCCCCGATGGTGCCGGACGCGTGATCAGGGGCGGCGCCAAGGTCCGTTTCAACATGCACTACCACGCGGTCGGGAAGCAGACCACCGCGACGACCAGCGTCGGTTTCGTGTTCTACCCCAGGGGAGAGAAGCCGAAGCGCTTCATTACCGACGTGTTTCCGCACGAGAACGACACGATCGACATTCCTCCGGGGCAGATGACCCGCACGGACGTGTACTACCCGCTGCCGAAGGCGGCAAGGCTCATCGGCTTCCAACCGCACATGCACATGCGTGGCAAGGCCATGTGCATGGAGGCGATCTACCTCGATGGCAGCCGCGAGATGTTGAGCTGCGTCGATCGGTTCGATTTCAACTGGCACGTGATGTACACGTACCAGGATGACGCCACGCCGCTCCTGCCGAAGGGCACGACGATTCACCTGATCGCCATTCACGACAACACAACGACCAGCCGCAGGAATCCGGATCCCACGCTCTGGGTCGGCTGGGGGCAGCGCAGCATCGACGACATGGCGGCCGCGCACATCAATACCGAGTTCATGGAGGATGCTGATTTCGAGCGGGCGGTCGCCGAGCGCAAGGCGCAGCGAGGCAAGACAATCGCCACGCAGCAGCAGCCGTAGGCACGAAGGCCACAAGGAGGTAGCCACGAAGGACACGGAATGGGGTGTTCTTTTCCTGAGCAGGCGAGCGTGAAACAAGCGGTGTTCAGTTTGACCGGCCGTCTCGCGGGCGCAACGGCGGGTTGTGGCGCTGGAAGCGTACGTAGGCCGCATCTTTAGATGCGGCCCAGCGGCCCAGCGCCCCGTCTAAAGGCCCGCGGCGGCACGAACGGAGAGACTCGGCTCGCGTGACGCTGGCGCCTGGCGGCGCTCCACGATCATCTTCATGCCATAGCGCGGCCGCAGCGTCACGAGAGCCCACGGCTCGACCGGATGCCCCGGCAGGAGTTGTAAGCGATACCGCTGCGCCAGAATGGCGACAATGAGCTGCGCTTCGATCAACGCGAACTGGTTCCCGATGCATTGTCGCGGCCCGGCGCCGAAGGGGATGTATACGAACTTCGGCCGCGCAGCCGTCTGCTCCGGCGTGAAGCGGAGGGGATCGAAGCGATCCGGATCGGGCCAGTACGCCGGAAGCCGGTGCATCACCGCCGGGATGATGAAGACGAGCCATCCTTTCGGAAGGTGATAGCCGCCAATCGTGTCCGGACCGAGAGCCTGGCGCGAGAAGCCCCACGCCGGCGGGTACAGCCGCATCGCCTCCTCGATGACCATCCGCGTGTACGGCAGACGGGCGAGATCCTCGTATCCGGGAGTCCGGCCCTGAAGCGACGCGTCGACCTCGCCTTCCACGAGCCGCTGCGCCTCGGGATGTTGAGACAGCAGGTACCAGATCCAGGTCAGGGCGAGTGACGTGGTCTCGTGACCGGCAAGGAAGATCGTCATCACCTCGTCCCGGAGCTGCTCGTCCGTCATGACGTCGCCCGTGTCTTCATCGCGCGCGAACAGCAGCATCGACAGCAGATCGCCGGCATCGCGCGCCTCGCGACGGCGCTGCTCGATGATGGCGAAGACCGCATGATCCAGCACCCCGAGCGCGCGTCGAAACCGCAGGTTTCCGGGTGTGGGCCACCCTTCGGTCAGCCCGAGGGACCAGAAGCTCTCGCCGATATGCTGGTTGACAACGGTCCAGGTGCCGTCGACCTCCGCCGCGAACGTGCCCAGATCGGTGCCGAACATCGTACGAAGGATGATCGTCCGCGTCAGACGCATCATCTCGCGCGCGACGTCAATCCACTCGCGGCCGACCGCGGTCGTCTCCCACGTCTCCGCCGTCTCACGTGCCGCCTCCGCCATCACCGAAACGAGGCCGGCCACGCGCTGTTTGTGAAACGCGGGCTGCACGATCCGCCGCTGACGCAGCCAGAACGCTCCCTCGCTGGTCACCAGGCCTTCGCCGACCACGACCTTCAACTTTTCATACAGGGGACTCTTCTTGTAGTTGCGGGCATTGTCCTGAAGCACGTGTTTGACGTCGTCCGGATTGGTTGCGAGGTACCCGCGACGGTTGACGATCTGGAAGTACGAAACCTCGCCGAACCGACGTGCGGCGTCTCTGTAGACGCCAATCGGGTCCCGCTTGAGCGCAGGTATCATGCCGAGCAGCGGATACCCACTGGGACCCGGCGGAAGGCGATGGGGCGCGCGACGGCTTGTCAGTGAAAACATGGCGGATGACATCGAATTGAAATGGGTGATCGACTTGAGGCAAGGCTACGCCCCCCGATCGACGCAAGTCAATGGGCCGACCGTCCGCGTCGGTCATCGGGATTCGCAAGGAGATCGGGAGATCAGGAACCTCCCTGAACTCGAAAGGAGCAGAGGTCGCCGAGGACGATTTCAAACGCCGAGCTCGCCGAGCTCGCCGAGAGCCGTTCGGCGCCTCGGGCGCCAGTCGAACGGCGATTCTCCGCATCTGCACCCCACCGCGCAAGCGTGCGCGGTGGGGACCCCGCATCTGCACCCCACCGCGCAAGCGTGCGCGGTGGGGACCCCGCATCTGCGCGTTCTCTGCGTTTAACCGTGACAGTTGAATCAGTTGAATCAGCGACGGACCGTCCCCACGGCAACATAGCGTGCGCCCGCCGGTCGAGTACAATCCGCGGCATGTCGAAGCGGGTCGCCGTCGCGCGATGGTGGTGGTCGACCATGCTGGTCGTGGCGTTGGCGACGATCGTCGGCGCCCGTGCTGCGGACGGACAACGCGTCGACACGCCTCCGGCCGTCAGCCTCGACGCTGCGGCCCGGGCGGCCGGTGACCTCCCGCGCCTGCACAGCCTTCTCGTGAGCTGGCACGGCGACCTGATTCTCGAGCGGTACTTCAACGGCGCGCGCGCCAGCCAACCGGCCAACGTCAAGTCCGCCTCGAAAAGCGTGATCTCGGCGCTCGTGGGGATCGCGATCGGCCGCGGTCTGATCGCCGGCGTCAGGCAACCGATTGCGTCGTTCTTCCCGGATCTGGAGGCGTCGAAGCGGCAGATCACGATCGAGGATCTGCTGACCATGCGGTCCGGGCTCGCGCCCACCAGCAACGTCAACTACGGTGCGTGGGTTCAGAGTCCGAACTGGGTGCGCTACGTGCTCAACCGGCAACTTATCAACGCGCCCGGCACGCACATGGACTACAGCACCGGCAACACGCACGTGCTCTCGGCCATCCTCACAAAGGTCAGCCGGACGAGCACGTGGCAGTTCGCACAGGACGTGCTCGGCGGGCCAATGGGGTTCACGTTGGCCCGCTGGCCGCAGGATCCGCAGGGCATCTATTTCGGGGGCAACGACATGCTGTTGACGCCGCGGCAGCTGCTGTCGTTTGGCGAGCTGTATCTGAATCGCGGCCGCGCCAACGGCCGGCAGATCGTACCCGCAGAGTGGGTGGATGCCTCGTTCGTCGCGCGGACCGAGTCGCGGTGGAGCGATCAGCTCTACGGCTACGGCTGGTGGGTGCGCGAGCTGGCAGGATACAGCGCGTGTTTCGCCTGGGGCTACGGCGGGCAGTACGCCTTCGTCGTGCCCGACCTCGATCTCGTCATCGTCACCACATCGTCTCCAGCCGTCAGCGACCTGCCCCGCCAGCATCGCCACACGATCATCGATTTCGTCGAGCGGTTCATCGTCGAGCCGATTGCAGGCGGCGTTCAGGCGTCACGCTAATCGAACGATCGCGTGAACAGATCCTCGATCGCCCGCTTCGCGTTCTCGCGGATGTTTCTCGTCCCCGTCCCCGTGAAGTGGGGATGCGTGATTGCCGGGCACTCTGTCGTCGTGCAGCGCGTCCACTCACTGCCGGTCCACCGGAACCAGCCGTCCTGATCCTGATCGAAGACGTGCAGAGGCTTGTTGCACAACTTTGCGAATTCGGCGCCCCAGCCCGTGCCGCCACGGACGGTTCCGTCGTCCAGGATCGTGCCGATCACATAAATCTCCTGACCGTTGTTCACCTGATACCACAGCGTCTGCAGTACCTTTCTGATCGTGGGGCCCTCGGTGTAGCGGCGGTGCATGAGGCGCGACACGTATTCCAGGCTCACGTCCCCGTTCAGGAGCTCCTCGTGATTCAGCACGCGGACGCCGCGGTGACGCACGATTCTGTGCCCCTCGAACGTGAAGTTCACCTCCTCCACCCCATGACGTTCCGCGCAGGCGCCGAACTCCGCTTCGGCTCCGGCTGCGCCTCCACTGAAGAGGATGCTCTCGGACGGCTGCATCGTGGGATCATAACATCGCCATGTCACCAACTCGCGCGTACCGGGCCGGCGACTCGCTCGAAGATTTCTGCCGCGCCTGCAAGACCGATCGGACGCACACCGTGATGGTCGTCGACAGCGAGGCCAGACCGATCCGTGTCGTCTGCGACTACTGCGGCAGCGAACACAACTACCGCGGCGGCCCGAGGATCGAGCCCGCGGCGTCGAACGCGCCGCCAGGGCCCGCGTCACCTGCCGTCGTCGCGCGCCCGCCGTCGCAGGAAGCGTCGGCGGGCCGCCGCCAGACCGTCCGTGCGCAGCCGGAGCGCGCGGCGTTTGCCCTCGTCAGCGATCGCGAAAGGATTGCCCCCGCCATGTCGGTTCAGCACGACCCGTCAGCCGATCTCGAATTGCTGTTACGCCGCATCATCCGCGAGGAAAGCGGCCTCACGTCGGTGGCGCCGGCCGAGAAATGGCGCGGCGGCACGATCGTGCTCCGGCCAGGTACGCCGGGGCTTCAGGAGAAGAGCTGGCCCATTGAGACCTTCTTTCACAAGGTCGTGATGTTGCGCAACCGGCTGCGGACCCTGGAGCAGCAGGTGAACGCGTCGGATCTGCCCGACGATATGAAGGTGAAGCTGCAGTCGTACGTGACCGGCTGCTATGGATCGCTTACGAGCTTCAACGTTCTCTTCGCGGACGAGGACGACCAGTTCAGGGGAGCCGGCGGCGAGTAATCGGCGTCAAGACGCCGTCAGGGAACGGCGGTGATGGTCACGTCCTGAGTCGTGTGGAGACCCATGTCATCGCCCATGACGCGGACGACGTACGTTCCCGGCGCGCCAAAGGTCGCCTTGACAGAAACCCGCCCGTCTTTCGGAAGCGGCGGCGGGATGCGTCCAGGTGGGTAGGGCCTGATCAGCTGTTCGGGCTCGAACGTGACGCTTCCTGCGCGCCTGTACACGTACCACGCTGCCCTCAGTCCGTATTGCCTCCTGTTGGAACTGTTCCCCACCCCTTCGGCACCGCCAGCGGCTGGACGCCGGTCGAGAGCGCCAGGAGGCGCCGGCAGGCCATCGTCGGTGACGATGGCGGTCAACGTGATGGGCTCTCCCACCTTGACGGTCCGCCGGGTCTCGCCCTCCACCCTTACGACGGGAGGCAGATTGTCGCCCTCATTGCCGCGCTGGCCGAAGCTCGAGTTGTTCATCATCATGACGCGATTGTCGAGGATGTACTCGGGCTTCAGCGTGCCATAGGCCTTCTCGGTCTTCCCGCGAGACGTGAGCGTCCAGACGACTTCCTTGTTGCCGAAATCCTTCGGCACCTTGATGTGAAACTGGTGTCGTTGTCGTCTCGTGAGGAAATGGGTCGGCTGGCCCTGGTCGGGTCCGCCCGGTTCGATGCTATTGGCGGGCCCGATCGGAATGTCCAGAACCTCTTCGTAGTTCCGATTGAGGTAACCAAAGACCAGATCCAACGTCCCGTCGGGATTCTCTACGAATCCCTCGTACGCGGGCACCACGGTCTGGCCGTGCGTATACTGCTCCTGCGCGCTGCTCTGGCGCAGGGCAACCGCGGCAATGAGTGTCGCTGCGAGCGCAACAATCTTGAACCCGCGATACGTCCGGAACCAGGTACGCATCGTTCTCCCCTTTTGACTGCTTGCCATTCGCGGGGACCCATCTAACAGGGTGCTGAAATTCGCCAGTGCTTGAGATTCCTCTGATTCAACTGTCGCGGCTCACGCAGAGACCGCAGAGGCGCGGAGACCGCAGAGGAATCGGGTGATTCGACGTTGTTCAGCGCCGTTCGACTGGTCGGCCTGCAGAGCAGGCCGGCCGCGCAGGCGCCTTCGGCGGCCAGTCGAACGGCATCCTCGGCATCTGCACCCCACCGCGCAAGCGTGCGCGGTGGGGACCCCGCGTCTCCGCGTTCTCCGCGTGTACCCGTGACGGGAGAATCAGTTGAATCACGATGTTCCGTCGTTCTCTCTCTTTTTTCTTTCATCTAACGATGCGGCCTACGTACGTCCATCGTGGCCTGCGGCCAACTCAGTTACTGGGGCTGCGCGGCGGTGCTGGTGACCCGCTTCTTCGCGCGTTCGGCGACCTTTTCCTTGAACTGCTCCTCAGTGAGCCACGTGACCCTCGGCGTGAAATGGAACATGTCGTCGATCGAGCGATTCCCCCATCCCTT
>DASYQV010000330.1:0-24789 GCA_036005125.1 Vicinamibacterales bacterium | reverse complement strand
TTGACCTTTGACCTTTGACCTACGCCGTGAGCCCTATGTCTGCGCAGCCCCGCGGCGATCGGCGTCGGCCTCGATTCGCAGCGCGTCTTCGCTGATAGGCCCGATGAGCGGTTCATCGTCGACCGTGACGACGACCACGCCGCTCTCAGTAACGGTGTGACGGCGGCGATCTTCATCGGAATTGAACCCGATGAGCGCGCCGCGCGGGATCAGCACGTCGCGATCCACAATCGCGCGTCTTACACGCGCGTGACGACCGACGCGTACGCCCGGCATCAGGATCGACTGCTCGATGTCGCAGAAGCTGTGAACGCGCACGTTTGGGCAGAGGATGCTGCCCGATACGCGGCTGCCGGAGATGATGCACCCCGAGGAGATGATCGAGTCGAGCGCCTGGCCGCACCGTCGTCCCTCCTCGGCGAAGACGAACTTGGCCGGAGGCGCCTGCGGCTGGTATGTGCGGAGCGGCCACTCGGGATCGTAGAGGTTGAACTCGGGATTCACGTGGCACAGATCCATGCTGGCTTCGAAGTACGCGTCGAGCGTGCCGATGTCGCGCCAGTACTTCGACGCCTTCTTGTTCTCGTCGTAAAACCGGTACGAGTAGACCGGCGCGGTCTTGATCAGAACCGGGATGATGTCCTTGCCGAAGTCGTGGTCGCTCTGCCGCGCCGCGTCCTCTTCGAGCGCCTTCACCAGCACGTCCGCCTTGAACATGTAAATGCCCATCGAGGCGAGCGCGACCTGCGGCGAACCGGGCAGAGGTGCCGGGTTCTCGGGCTTCTCCTGAAAATCAATCACGCGCGCGTTCTCATCGACGCTGACGATGCCGAAGCGGCGGGTGTCGCTGATTGGCACTTCGAGCGCTGCCAGCGTGACGTCGGCCCCCTTGTCGAGATGGAAGCGCAGCATCTTCGAATAATCCATCTTGTACACATGGTCGCCCGACAGGATGAGCACCTGCGCCGGCTCCTCGCGCACGAGGGAGTAGAGATTCTGATAGACCGCATCCGCCGTTCCGAGATACCAGTGCTCGCCCACGCGCTTCTGGGGCGGCAGGATGTCGACGAACTCGCCCAGCTCTTCCGACACCACGCTCCACCCCATGCGTATATGCCGGTTGAGCGACAGTGACTTGTACTGCGTAGCGATGAAGATCCGCCGAAGACCCGAGTTGATGCAGTTGCTGAGCGTGAAGTCGATGATGCGGTAGGGCCCCCCGAAGTACACAGCGGGCTTCGCGCGCTCCTTGGTGAGCGGTGCGAGACGCTCCCCCACGCCGCCGGCGAGAAGAATCACCAGGGTGTCTTTGATTTCCATAGCGGTCTCCCCTCGCTTTCATCGTGGGTCAGGGGTCGATGAGGACCCCGGCTTACGACCGCGAGAGGCGCCCGAGGGGCTGCGATGATAACATGCGCGCCGTACCCGATTTCTCTCGATTTCCACGCGATCTGCTCCGATTTTGGAAAGTTCTTCCGTTTGACTTGCCTCTACAAGCCGCCTATGATCAATCGGTTCGGCCCTTTGGGACGGGGCGGCTTCGCAGTCTGACGGTTCGTCGTAGAAGAGTGCTTCGCAGAAGAGAGGATGACATGTATATCCGCCGGGTTCTTGCACTGTTCGTTGCGGTCTTCATCGTGGCCGGCGCATCGCTCACGCTCGTTGCCCAGAAGGTCGATCAGAAACAGCCGAAGCGCAACAAGCAGGAGCAGCAGGACATCGAAGCGCTCGTCAAGCTGGTCGATGGGGTGAGCACGGGGCAGCAGCAGGCACCAGCGGATCTCAGCGTTACCTGGATCCAGAACCATTTCGTCAAAGGTCAGGACGGCAAGACTTACATCCCCTTCACGGTGCAACTCGATCCGAGCAAGCTGTCGGCGCCCAGCGTGGCCATGTACGTTCGGGTCGTGAACAAGGGTGGCGCGGCAACTCCAACCTCCGACAAGAAAGACGATCGCAGACGGAGCGACAAGGTCGAGTATCCCTGGGACAACGTTCATTTCCTGGATGTGACCGGCGATGGGAAGGTTTCGCGCGCGATGGCGGTGCCGGGTGGCGACTACGAGGTGTTCATCGCCGTCAGGGAGAAGAACACCGGGAAGAGAAACCAGCCGCCGGCCAAAATCGGCCTGCTGCGCCGGGACCTCTCTGTTCCCGACTTCAACAAGCCTCAGCTGAACACGAGCGGGATCATTCTGGCCGAGGCGGTTGAGCCGGTGCAGACAGCGATCAGCCCCGAAGAGCAGCAGGAGCATCCGTACACGTTCGGCACGATGCGGATTGTTCCGTCCTTCGATCCAAAGTTCAAGAAGACCGGCGAACTGCAGGTGATCTTCTGGATTTACGGCGTGGCTACGGGTAGCAACAACAAGCCGGACGTGCAGGTCGAGTACAATTTCCACCAGAAGACGCCGGAGGGAGAGAAGTACTTTAATAAGACCGCGCCCCAGCAGTTGAATGCGCAGACGCTGCCTCCCGAGTTCAACATGGCGGCTGGTCATCAACTGCCCGGCAGCTTGGTCGTACCGCTGGCCAGCTTCCCGCCGGGGGATTATCGGTTGGAGATCAAGATCACGGACAAGCCTTCGGGAGCGACGCTGACCCGTGATGTCACGTTCTCGGTCGTCGCCTGAGGCGGGGCGCGGGGGCCCGTGCCGCCCGCGCCGCGTCGAATCCGGGAGACACGTCTCCCGCGGAGAAATCACCCTATGGGCCGGCTCGTCACCCTCGTTCCGCTGATCGTGGTGATCGTAGCAGGCGGGGTTTCTCCAGTATCGGCTCAGCTCGCCTCCCTCGCGAAACCTGCGACGATCGCCCGCATCGCAGCGGGTGTCTCGGGCGAGCTTCAAGGCGTCGTCACCGATGATCGCGGACACCCGCTCGTCGGCGCAGTCGTGTCGGCGCTCGGATCGTCAACCGCTTTCGCAGTGACCGATCGCACGGGCCGCTTCTCCTTCCGCTCCCTCGCACCGGGTCCCTATTTACTGCGCGCACATCTCCAGGGCTACGTCCCCGCTCGCGGGCGCCTTGTGCAAGTGAGCGGCACGGCGCCGGCTGTGTCCTCAATCGCGCTCGCGCGCAGCGCCGGGTCCGATGAGCCGCCGCAGGTGCTGGCCGCGGGTGTCGGCAACACCGTCGGGACGACCGGCACCGACGCCAGCGTCACCGACGACGACCACAGCGAGACCGCATGGCGTCTGCGGCATCTCAAACGCAGTGTGTTGAGAGAGGCCCGTCCGGGCGCGATTACAGAACCACAGGACGACCCGTTTCGCGATGGGTCCCTGCCCGCGAGCGGCCGCCCGACGGGCACCTCGGCCCGCGTGGCGTCGGGACTCTTTGCCGACAGACCCTTCAGCGGTGAGGTGAATCTGCTCACGAGCACCGCCTTCAACCGCCCGCAGGATTTGTTTTCGATCGACGCGGGAACGCCGCACGGGGTCGCGTTCCTGTCACTCCACGCACCCACGCCAATTGGCGACTGGGCGATGCGCGGCGCGGTCACACAAGGTGATTTGAGCTCCTGGGTGCTTTCGGGATCGTATCTGCGCCGCGCGCCGTCGGAACATCGGTACGAGGCCGGCTTTTCGTACGCGATGCAGCGGTACGAGGGCGGCAACGCCCTTGCGATGGCCGCGGTCGCCGACGGCAAGCGGAATGCCGGGACGTTGTATGCGTACGATCATTGGACGATCGTGCCCGGTGCGACACTGAGCTACGGGGCTCGCTACGCGAGCTATGACTACCTCGAGCACGACGGTCTCTTCAGCCCCAGTGTGAGCTTCGCCGTGGTGCCGGCGCCGGGGTTTCGCGTTCGCACCTCCTTTTCGCGCAGCAAGCAGGCGCCGGGAGCTGACGAATTCGTTCCACCTGCCGGGCTCAACTTGTGGCTGCCGCCCGAGCGTACGTTCTCGCCTCTCTCCGCGCGCCGGGGCTTCCGTCCTGAGCGCGTAGACCATATAGAGCTGGCGTCCGAACACGCCTTGCCGGGCGACCTCGTTCTCGGTCTCCGAACATTCCGGCAGCAGGTCGACGATCAGATCGTGACGCTCTTCGGCGTCATGCTGCCGCAAACGGGGACGTCGGATCTCGGGCACTACTTCGTCGCGTCGGCCGGCGACGTGAACGCCCACGGTTGGGGCGTGAGCCTGAGCCGTCCGCTCGGACGACGCATGCGCGGTTCGATCGACTACACGTTCACCGACGCCGAGTGGATGCGCACGTCGCCTGATGCCGACATGCTGACAGCCGCAGCGCGCTCGACGGTTCGCAGCAAGTCGGAGCGGATGCAGGATGTCACGACCTCGCTGCGGTCGGTGATTCCCGTGACCGAGACGCGCGTTTTCGTCCTTTATCGGTTCAATACCGGTTTCGCGGCGCGGGAGGCCGCGGTGGCGGGTGCGCAGGTCGACCGCCGCTTCGACGTGCAGGTGAACCAGGCGCTGCCGTTCCTCGACTTCACCAGCGCCAAGTGGGAGATGTTGCTCACTGTGAGGAATCTGTTCCGCGAGGATCTGCTCGACGGGTCGGTCTACGACGAGCTCTTCGTTGTGAGACCGCCCACGCGGGTGGTGGGCGGGTTGACGGTGCGCTTCTAGGTCAAAGGTCAAAGGTCAAAGGGCAAAGGTCAGGTCAAAGGTAAAGGTCAAAGGTCAAAGGTCAAAGGTCAAAGGTAAAGGTCAAAGGTCAGGTCAAAGGTAAAGGTCAAAGGTCGAGGTCAAAGTTCAAGGTCGGTCGTTCGACTTCGAATCTTTGACCTTATTTTTTCGCTATTTTCGGCCTCCATCATCTTGGATGGGGTCTTCTGGGATTTGGATCGGAGCGTGGCCGTCGCGCGCTCTCGGCGAATAACTGCCATATCTTTCTGCGATTTACATGGACACGTCGGAACCGGCCCCTGGTATATCGTTTGCTCCCCCCGACGCTGTCGCGGGTCATCTCACCGACCTGTCTCCGCAAATCATGACGGGCGCACACGTGACCACACTACCCACGACTTCCACACGATGGGTCCGTTGGTCCCGCCCAGCTCTGACGCTGGTCGTCGTCGCGGCCCTTTTGTGTCTTGGCGCCGCAAACATCAAGGCGCGCGCCACCTGGCACGAGGTCGAGGACGGCGTGTTGTGGTTGCAGCGTACCGAGGGCGTGATCGCGGGCGAGATCGCGCGCGGCACGCCGGCAGCCGCGGCCGGCCTCGAGCCCGGCGACCTGTTGCTCGCCATCGATGACCACCCGATCGAACACGTGAGCGACGTCGCGAACGTTTTTCACGCGAGCGATGTCGGGACGACGCTTGGGTACACCATTCTGCGGCTCGGCACGCGCGAAGTGGTCGACGTGAGCCTTGCGCCTGTACCCAACGGTCCGGGCGCGCTGTATTTCCTGCTGGCGGCGGTCGGCATCTTCACGTTACTCGTCGGCGCAGCGGTGCGTCTCAGACGGCCCCACGATCAGGCGACCCTGCATTTCTTCTGGCTCTCGGTCGTGTTCTTCGGCGAGTTCACCTTCTCCTTCAGTGGAAGGCTCGACAGGTTGGACTGGGTCTTCTACTGGAGCGATGCGATCTCAATCCTGCTGCTGCCGCCACTGTTTCTGCATTTTGCGCTCGTCTTCCCACAGCGCGCCAGGAACTGGACGAACGGCGCGCTGGGCCACGCGCTGGTTCCGCTCGTGTACGTGCCGGCGGTGCTGCTCGGACTGGCCCGTGCGGGTGCGCTGATGCGCAGCGGAACCGAGCCGGGGCAGTTCATGCGCATCATTGTTGCGCTGGATCGCCTCGAGCCGCTGTACTTCGCTGTCTGCTTCCTGAGCGCGCTCGCGGTGCTCGTGCGGGCGCTTGCCGAGGTTCGATCAATTACGGCGCGCCGCCAGCTCCGCTGGATCGCGTGGGGCACGGCGCTTGGCGCGACGCCGTTTGCCGTCGGCTATCAATTGCCCTCCGCGCTCGGGGTCGAGCCGTCCCTGCCGATGGAGCTCTCGGTCATCCCGCTCAGCCTGATCCCGCTGGCGTACGCCTGCGCGATCGTTCGCTATCGCTTGATGGACGTGGAGGTGATCGTCAAGCGCGCGCTCGTCTACGCGGCGGCGCTCTCGGCGATTGTGGCGATCTACGTCGTGCTGCTGCAGTTGATCGAGCGCGTCTACCAGCACGGCGGCGACGAGCACAACTGGCTGATTGCATTTCTGGCGACGCTCGTTGCCGTGCTGCTGGCGCCTCCCGTGAAGGATGCGGTGCAGAACGCCCTCGACCGGGCGTTCTATCGCGATCGCTACGACTACCGTCGCGCGCTCCTCGGCTTCGCGCGCGATCTCAACAGCGATCTCGATCTCCACCGTGTGGCCGAACGTCTGGTGTCTCGCGTGGTCGAGACGCTGCTCGTGGAGCGGATGGCGCTCATGCTGGCTGACGATCCGGCGTGGCAGTGGACGTCTCTGCACGCGGTCGGTCTCGGCGCGGGGACCCCGCCGCTCGCGCGCGGCTCGGCCATCGGCATGAAGCTGGACGACGGTCAGGTGGTCGCGCTCGACGACCCGATGGCCATGAGCCGATTCTCCGCCGAGGAAATCGAGTTCTGGCGCGATGCCGGCCTCTACTACTTCGTGCCCTGCGTGGCCAAGGAAGGCACGATTGCCGTCCTCGCGCTCGGCCGCAGAGAGACGGGCGAGCCGCTCAGCAGCGAGGACATGGCGCTGCTGGCTGCCGTGGCGGGGCAAATCGCGACCACGGTCGAGAACGCACGGCTCTACCGTCAACTGCACCTGAAGGCGCTCGAGCTCGATCGCATGCGCGCCTTCAACGAGGACATCCTCGAGTCGCTCGACGACGGTCTGCTGGTCGTCGATCTGAACGATCGCGTCGTGCGCTGGAACACGGCGCTGGAGCAGTTCTACGGCACGTTGCGGTCCGAGGCTGTCGGTCGAGTGCTGGACGACCTGTTCGACGGTCCGTTCCTCGACGCGATCCGCGCGGCGCGCCGCGACTTACCGCTCGGCGCCACGCTCTCGCGGGTGCCGCTGACCGGACGCGGCGCCGTTGCCGGCCACAAGCTGCTCGTCAATGCCGCGGTGGTGCCACTCCGATCCGCTGAGGGCGCCGAGCCGGTCACCGCCGGCACCATCGTCATCCTCGAGGACATCACCAGCCGCGTGCAGCTCGAGGAGCAGCTCCAGATCTCGGAAAAGATGGCTTCGATCGGCCTGCTCGCGGCGGGCGTGGCGCACGAGGTCAATACGCCCCTCACGGGGATCTCCAGCTTCACGCAGATGCTTCTCGACGGCGCGGACCCGGCCGATCCCCGCACGCGACTGCTGGAGAAGATCGAGCGCCAGACATTTCGCGCGGCAAAGATCGTCAACTCGCTGTTGAACCTGTCGCGTCCGGGCCCGGCGACCGGCGAAGCGGCGGCCGTCGACCTCAACGGCGTCATCACCGACGTGCTGTCGCTGCTCGAGCATCCGTTCGAGATCGCCAAGATCAAGGTACGGCGCGAGCTGTCGGCGGAGACGGCGCTCGTGCTCGGGATCGAGCACAAGCTGCAGCAGGTCTTTCTCAATCTGTTCCTCAACGCGCGCGACGCGATGCCGAGAGGCGGTTGGCTGTCGGTGTCGACGCGCGTCTCCGGCGATCGCGTGATCGCCGAGGTTTCGGATACCGGCTCGGGAATTCCGAACGAGCACCTGGCGCGCATCTACGACCCGTTCTTCACGACGAAGTCGATCGGACGTGGCACCGGGCTCGGTTTGTCGGTCACGTACGGAATCGTCCGGGAGCACGGCGGCGCGATTAATTGCGAGAGCTCCGTCGGCAAAGGTACTCGGTTCATTCTTGGCTTGCCCCTCGCGCCGGATATCGCCGAGCGTTCCGCGAGCGGGTCAGCCGCCCACAGTCTGTAGTCACCTCTGGTCCATAACCAAGAAGGCCATTATGCGGCGCAACGGTTCGGTCCTGGTCGTCGACGACGAAGAAATCATGCGGGAGATCCTGGAGGCGCTCCTCACGCGCGAAGGGTACGACGTGAAGCTGGCGTCGACCGGCAGCGAAGGAATCGATCTGGCGAAGACGTTGCCGTTCGACGCGGCGATCGTCGACATCATGATGCCGGGCCTGGACGGCATTGCGACGCTCGACGAGCTGAAGAAAATCGATGACGACCTGCCGGTGCTCATGATCACCGCGTTCGCATCGGTGGAAAACGCGATTGCGGCGATGAAGCGCGGCGCGTTCGACTACATCACCAAGCCGTTCAAGAACGACGAAGTGCTGGTGGTGCTGCAGAACGCGGTGGAACGGCGCCGGCTGCTCGCCGAGAACACGGCCCTCCGACAGAACCTGCAGGCGCAGTCGCAGCGCTTCTCGGGCATCATCGGCCGCAGCCCGCGAATGAAGCAGGTGTTCGATCTGATCATCCAGGCGGCCCCGAGCCGGTCGACCATCCTCATCACGGGCGAGAGCGGCACGGGCAAGGAGCTGGTCGCGCGCGCAATCCATACGAACTCTCCGCGCGCCGACCGTGCCTTCGTCACCGTGAACTCCGGCAACCTGCCGCCGGACCTGCTCGAGTCGACGCTGTTCGGCCACGTCAAGGGCGCCTTCACCGGTGCGGTCTATCCGAAGAAGGGGCTGTGCGACATGGCCGACAAGGGAAGCATCTTCTTCGACGAGATCGGCAACATTCCGCTCGAGACGCAGGCCAAGCTGCTGCGCGTCATGCAGGAGCGGGAGTTCATGCGCCTGGGCGGGATGGAGACGATCAGGGTCGATGCCCGCATCATCGCGGCGACCAACTGCAATCTCCATCAGATGATGGAAGAGGGGCGGTTCCGCGAGGACCTGTACTACCGTCTGCACGTGATTAGCATCTATCTGCCGCCGCTTCGCGAGCGCAAAGAGGACATTCCGCTGCTGGCCCAGCATTTCCTGGAGAAGTACGGCCGCGAGAACAACCGTCCGGGTCTCGAGCTGACGCCCGACGCGTTTGATCTGATGACGGACTACGACTGGCCGGGCAACGTCCGCGAGCTCGAGAACGTCATCGAGCGCGCCGTCGTCCTCACGTCGGTACCGCGCATCGGGACCGACCTCATTCCGGAGCACGTCCGCAAGACGCCGACCTTCCAGATGCCGCAGTTCGTCGTGCCGCCCGAGGGTATTTCGTTCAAAGACGTGATCACAGACTTCGAGAAGCGCCTCATCGAGTCGACGCTCGAAGCGGCGGGTGGCGTCCAGAAACGCGCGGCCGAGCTGCTCCACATCAAGCCGACCACGCTCAACGAGATGATCAAGCGTTACGACATCCGCCCGCGGCGGAAGAAGAACGGTTCGGGAAACGGAGAGGAGCCGGAAACTGCCGGCGCGCATGGCGGGTCACGCCACACATACTCGACGACCGAGCTGTCGCGCGATTAAAGGTCAAAGGTCAAAGGGCAAAGGTCAAAGGTAAGGTCAAAGAGGATAGGTGTAAGTCAAACGTGCAGGTCAAAAGTCAGGTCGACCTTGGCCTTGACCCAGACCTTTGCCCTGCCCCTTTGACCTGTACTTGTACCTTTGACCTTTGCCCTTTGCCCTATGACCTATGACCTTTGACCTTTGATGTTGTTGACCAACCGCTCGAACCTGCCGAGCACCACATCCCACCGGTAATGCTGGCGGATGTAATTCCGTCCGTTGCGGCCGAGCGCGGCGCGAAGGCGGTCGTTCGACATGAGGAGCCGCAGCGCTTCGACGAACTCGTCCCCGTTGGCGTAGTACAGTCCGGCGTTCGCCCGGCGTGAGTGGTCGACCGCCGCCAGGTTCATGGCGCTGGCGAGCACCGGCGTGCCGACCGCGAAGCTCTCCAGGACCGGCTTGGCCATCAGATCGTCGGCCTCGGGCGCCACGGTCACGTCGGCAGCCTCGAATGCCACCATGCACTCGCGCTCGGGCAGCACGCCGGCGAGCCGCAGGAATCGCTCGTCCGGAAGCTTCATCATCTTCACGCCCATCAGCACGAGCGGCGTGTCGGCATCCTGCTTCGCATACGCGGCGAAGTGCTCGATCATCTCCTCGCACCCGTTGTTCGGCTCGACTCGTCCGCCGTGCAGCACGAACCGGCCGTGAAGGCGGTGGCGGCGCCTGAACGGGACGCCGCGGCCGGCCAGGTACGACATCCCCATGTCGCTCGCGGCCTCTGCGGTTTCGACGTCCTCCTCGTCCGGTGAAGGGGTCCACGGCTCCGTCATTCGCGGGTAGGTCTGTTGTGCCGGCGGCTCGATGCCGATGCCGACAATCTCGTCATGAGGTGGCGGAGTCCGCGTGTACAGCCGCAGCAGCCGCCGTTCGGTTGCCGACAGGTAGCCGATACCAGCCGCGAGGCCCAGCGTTTCCTGAGCGATGCCGAGCCGGAGCGCCGGATCTGGAAGCAGCCAGGGAAACAAGATGCTGCGGTCCGGCGCGAGCGGCAATCCCTGGATTGTCGTCGCGTGTCGCCACGAGTAGAAGACCAGCGCGTCGAAGTTGCGATGGTTCCGTTTGACGAAGTCGATCAGCCCCGGCGCCGAGGGTCCGACACGCCGCACCCATTCCAGTTCCTCACTGTGCGAGTGCGGCGTCGTGAGCAGCCGATCGGTCAGTGTGCGGACCGCCTGGGGATCGCGCGTCCCTGATACCGCGAAGCGACGCACGAGCACGCCGCGTACTCGATCCGCGCCTTCCGGATATTCGTTCTTCCACGTCTGGTCGTCACGCGCGCACGTCGTCAACACCTCCACGTCGTGGCGTGTGCTGACCTGCTCGGCGATCAGTCGACACGCGTGCTCCGGGCCGTCCGAGAGCTCCGCACCGTAGCGCGCCACGACGAACGCGAGCTTCACGCGTACTCTCCCCGACGCTGTCGTCCGCCGGGCGCCGGACCGGCAGCGAGGCTACGCCGCAAACCGCCGATGAAACCTGCCGGCCGAAAGGCTTCGCCTCGCTGCCGCCATGCCTTCTGGCCCCGCTCCGCGGGGCCTCGACATCTCGTAAAGCCAGACGAAAAGCGTGCTGGATTCGTCACGATCTTGGCTTTACGAGATGTCTAGGCAGCGACGCGAGCACGTCGGCGGCTGCAGGCAGCGTCGCACGTCGACGCTGCCACCATCCGGGCAACGGTTCGATCCCGGGCCGCGCGGCGCCAGTCGCCGTCTCGGCATCGAGACGAGCGAACATGGTCAGGTACTTGCGTTCGATCACGGGCCAGTCGTAGTGACGCTCGTAATAGACACGGCCATTGTGCCCGAGCGCCGCCGCGAGCCCCGGGTCGCCGACGATCGCGTCGAGCGTAGCCGTGAACTCCGCCGCGTCCCGATAATACAGCCCCGCATTGCTGCGCATGCACTGGCCAAGGAGCACGTCGCAATGTGCGTTGGCCAGCACGGGGCGGCCGAGGGCCCAGCCCTCGAGCGCGACCATCGAGAGGCTCTCGTAGTACGACGGCACGATCAGAACGTCGGCGGCGGCCATTGCGTCGAACTTGTCCTGGTCGGCGACGAAGCCGAGATGCCTGATGCGGGGGTGCTGCGGAATCGGTAACACGGGCGTCCCGATGAGCACCAGCGAGATCGGCTGCGCCGCCTTTTCGGCGTACCGGACGAAGAAATCGAACAACTCGCCACAGCCCTTGTTCGCATCGATTCGCCCGACGTAGATCGCGAAGCGGCCATCGAGCCCGAACGCGCGCCGGAACCGCGCGGGATCGACGTGCTGCGGGATCTCCGAGCCGACACCGACGACGACGCCCGGCACGTCATGGTTGCCCGACACGGCCTGAATCAGCGCGCGCTCTTCGAACGAGTTGTACATGAGCGCGCGGACGCCGCGGAACACCGGACCGAACATCGAGAGTCCCACCGCCGATTCACGCTCCGCGGTGGGGATTAGAATAGCGCGCTCGGCAACGACCCGCGCGCCGTGATAGGCATGGTAGTACCGGACGCTGAACAGGAGCACGTAATCGAATTCGTTCCGCGAGTGCCGAAGCCGCTCGATGAGCGCGGGACTCATCGGTCCCTCTGCGTCGAGCCATCGCAGCTCGTCGCGCAGAGCGTGGCGAGTCGAGAACACGTGTGTCGAGCGTTGCCCGAAATCCTGCGTATCGCGCTCGTGCGCGACCGGAAAACGTTCCACGGGCACGCCATTCACGCGATCCTCGCCTGCCGGCCAGTGATTGCGCCAGCTCACGTAATCGCGCGCGCAGGTCGTGAGCACCCGGACGTCGGCGTGGCGCGACAGACGTTCGGCGATGTACCGCGCATGCAGCTCCGCGCCGCCGTTGATATCAGCGCCGTAGCGCTGCACCACCACGGCCAGCTTCACTGGTCGTCGGGACCGGGCTCGCGTGGCCGCTCGGCGGCCTGAGGCGTGACGGACGGCACAGCACCCGCACGATCGGGTTCCGGCGGGGGCGCCGCGGGTGGTGGTGGCTGTTCGTGGCGATCAGGGGATGCCCGCTCGGTCGTTGCGATCGGCTCGCTGTCGGTGGTGACGGTCATCAGAGCCTCGGAAGCGTCCTCGCGGCCATCGTCGACCTCTTCCGGCTCCGGCGCCTCCCCCGCGGGCATCGCCCGGCTCGCAGCTGATATCGCCTCCGGTGGCCCTGCGCCGCGCCGGCCGCGACGGCGCCGACGACGGCGGCGCTGATGGCCCTCACCGGATGGCGTCTCACCTGGCGAAGCGGCTTCGGACGCCGGCGCGTCGGGGGGTGCCTCGGCGCCGGTCGACGCCTGCGGGACGATCTCGCGGCCTCCCGGCATCCGGCCCTGGTGCAGCGCGCCCTCGATGCCGCGCACGCGTCGCTCGTTGAAATCCACCTTCGCGCCAAAGCAGTCCACCTTGAGGCTCATGGCCTGCATCTCGAGGCTCACGCGCGAGACTTCGGTCACCAGCCGTTGAAGGATCTCGTAATGCAAGGCGTTCCACTCAGCCTGCTGCTGCACGCGTTCGGCTTCGCGCTGAGCCGCCTCCACGTTCACCCGTGACTGGATGTTCAGCGCTTGAATGAGCGGGTTCGGATTGAAGAAGAGCTTGAGCAGCGGGTTCAGCAGCTTGCGAATCGCGCGTGTGATCGGGTTGTGCGATTCGTACAGCGTCGTGTCCTCGAAGCGATATGGCGGGTCGTTCGTGGTGACATGAGGCGTTGTCACGGCCGGCACGCCCGCGCTGCGACGCAACTGGTCGAGAAGCCCCGGGCGCATCGATCGCGGGTCGAGGATGGCTTCGAGTCGTCTGGCGGCAAGCTCCTGCACCTGCGGGTCGGTCAGCTCGATGGCCGGCCGCTGTCCGATGCGGGCGCGGATGTCACGCATGATTTGCTCGACGTCGACGTGATCGCCCCGGCGCGCCTGCTCGTGCGGCGCCTGCTCGGAGGACTGTGATGAGCTTCGTCGTTCGCTGCCGCGACGGTCCGGACCGCGCCGGCCGCGATGGAAGTGCCCGCGCCGGCCGCCCTGGGAGCTTGAATCCATAATCGCGCTCAATAGAAGTCCGCGCAGTCTGCCGACCCGCGCGGCTCCTTCTAATACTCCTGGAAGAGCCGTCCCCACTCGGTCCGCATGAACTCGCGGATGCGCGCCCGTCCGACCGTCGGGTACCACAGCCAGTCGTGGTACACGTTCGACGCAAACGGCGCCCACACCATCAACGGCGAATGCAGCAGCAGTCGTTCGAGCGGGCGGAGAAACCCTTTCCGGATGAGTTGATCGCCCCAGATCACGAGTGATTTGCGCGTCTGGAATCGCAGATTCACGTCGGCCACATCGTCGCCGACGAGCTCAATCGCCTTCAGGTCCGCGATTCCAAGCCCCCGCTCGTGCGCCATGCGCAGAAACGGGATCGCCATCGGATCGAAGCCCATCAATCGCGCCGAGATGGCGTCGATCGCAACCGAATCGGACGAGGCGAGGATGAGGTTGGCCACGCGAGGAATCATCGTGCGCGGCCCAGCGCCGTCCCCGGCGACCGTCCCATCCATGACCGTGAAGACCGCCGGATGCAGCTCGCGCTGCATGTACAGAAGGTCGACGAGCACTTCGTGCATGTACTTGTGCGCATGGTGCCGGACCTCCTTCAGCAGGCCGCCGAAGGAATTCTTCACGGACCCAGTCATCACCGCGTGACCGTGCGTTTTCACCGTCGGTAAGTGGAGAATCTGCCGGCCCGCGTAGATCGCCGGGATTTGAATACCTTCCGGAAAGATGTCGTTGAGCTTCAAGAGCGGGCTCTTGAATCGGTAGATCTGCCAGTCCACCTCCGTCAGCGCGGTAAACGTCAGCCCGTGGCGCTTCAACACCGGTTCCCACCGATTGTTCCGGCAGCCCTCGCGCGGGTTCGTGACTACGGTCTTGTTCTCGAGCGGAATGAGCCGTTCCGGCGCGAAGCCGTCGGCGAGCATCTTCGCGACCACGCCCTCGACCTGCCATGGCTGCGACGAGCAGGCGGGGAAATATTTCGTCCACGACAGGTTGAGCTTGATCAATGTGTCCCGGGCTGGCGACAACGTGTCGCGGTAGCGGGCAAGCTCCATCACCCGCGCGTAGTCGGCGAGCACGCGGTCGGGACGCGTACGGACGACGGCCACCCGGGCCGTTCGAGCGCGGTCGGGTGCGAGCGGTGCAAGAGGGGCTTCGACAACAGGCATCAGCGTCCGAGCGGGGAATAAAGGATCACGATAACGCACGCGGTCCAGAGCGCCACGCAGACCAGAAGGGGACGGTCGGTCAGCAGCATTGCCGCCGGGCTGCCGCCGCCGCGCTTCTGGTGCACTAGATAGAGATATCGGAAGATGCCGTACAGCACAAACGGGATCGTCAGCCCCAGCCGATTCGTGCCCAGCCGTTCTGCTGTTTCGGAGCTGGTCGCATAGGACACGTAGGCCACCAGCGTCGAAGCGGTGACGACCGACACCATCTGGTCGAGGAGGTACGGACTGTACTCCTCGAGGATCCGACGGTGCCCTGTCGCGCCATCCGCCAGCAGTGTCAGTTCGTGCCGGCGTTTGCTGAGAGCCAGGAAAAGCGCAAGGAGCGTCGTGCACACGAGCAGCCAATGACTGATCGGGAGGGCTACGGCCACTGCACCGGCAACGGCGCGCAGCACGAACCCGGCGGCGATTGTCAGGACGTCCACGATCACGACGTGCTTGAGCACGGTGGAGTAGAGGACCAGCAGGATCAGATAGGCGGCGCTCACCACGCCGAGCGCCGGCCGAATCACAATCGAGGCCGCCAGCGCTGCCGCGCCGAGCAGTCCCGCCGTGACGAGCGCCACGCGCATCGACAGATCGCCGGACGCAATGGGTCTGAGACTCTTCAGTGGGTGTTCGCGGTCCGCCTGGCGGTCCGCGACGTCGTTGAAAAGGTACACCGCGCCCGAGAGCGCGCAGAAGGTCACGAACGTCGCGGCGGCGATCACGACCGCAACCGGATCGAGCAGGCGACGGCCGAACAGCACACCGGCGAAGACCAGAAGGTTCTTGGTCCACTGCTCGGGACGCAGGGACGAGAACAGAAGAGCGGCCGTGGCGCGGCGGGATGTCTGGTCCGCCTCCGCGGCGTCCCCGGCGGGGAGGTGCGATCGAGTCGGGCGCGCCATCACAGCGCGGAAAGCTTCAGTGGAGCGTGTCAACAGAAGGTGATCAGATTACATCAGCCCAGGACCGCGCGTGCCGGAACGTTCCAACCCCGTATCCTGCCGCGCACCCTTACGCGAGGGGAACGACCGGAACGGCCGGCTGATCTTTTGTGGGTCCTTTCAATTACACGTTGGCCGATGAGAAGCTCCGAACGGCATCGGCCTCCGAGTCGTATGTCTCGAAGACAGTGAGCAGTTTTGTAATCGACAGCAGGTCGGAAATGCGCTTTGTGAGGTTGAGCAGCTTGAGGTTCCCTCCCTGGCGACTCACGGTGGTGTACGTGCGGACGATTTCACCCAGGCCCGCGCTGTCGATGTAGGGGACGCCTTCGAGGTTGAGAATCAGTTTCTTGCGTCCCTGAAGCACGAGACTGTTGATCTTGTCCTTCAGCAACTCGTCGCCCTCGCCGAGCGTCATCTTGCCCTTGAGGTCGAGAATCGTCACCTCGCCCGCGGATCGTTCCTCGATCTGCATCGCCTATGTCCTCAATGAGTCCGTTATGCCGCTTCCAACGAGAATCTCGTACGTGTTGCGGACCGCATAACGGACTAGGCACGCGAAGCGCGCCAAAAAGACACTGGGCTAACCAGACACGCGCTCTGCCGGTACATCAAGGGCAGAGGTCTTGACTGGTTAGCAAAGGCCTCGGATTCTAGCGTAAGCGGTTGGGACCGTCAACGAACGGCGCGCGTACGCCCAACCAGTCACGGGCTCCGCCCTTGATATCTCCCCACCCGGCGGTCCGGTCGGGATCCGCACAACGACTAAACAACAAGGGCCAGACCGCAGTCTGGCCCTTATGTCATTGGATGTGGCAGCACTTCGTGCGGCCTTGCCGGGGCCGCTTCGCGATCGTGTGGAGTCAGTCGACTACACGCCACCGGCGCCAGCAAACTTCCGCTGCTGGAAGCACTCTTTGCAGAACACCGGGCGTCCCTGCGTCGGACGGAACGGCACGGTCGTTTCTTTGCCGCATGCGGAGCAGGTCGTCTGCGTCTCGACGCGCTCGCGCATCATCGGACCAGCCGCTGCCCTGTTGGCTCGTTTCGCCTTGCACCCTTTACAGCGCTTCGGCTCGTTCTTGAACTGTTTGTCGGCGAAGAACAGCTGTTCACCCGCGGTCCAGATGAACTCTGCGCCGCAATCCACGCATCTCAGGGTTTTGTCTTGGAACTCCATCGATCGCCACCTCGTGCTCGTCGTTAGACCCGATCCGTCGCTTACTCCAGCTCGCGCCGGAGTTTCTTGCGGTTGCGCTTCCGCGCCAGCGCCTGCTTGGCCCGGCGCTTGTCACCCGGTTTCAGGTAGAAGGAATGCTTTTTGATGTCCTTGATAATGTCTTCCTGCTGAACCTTGCGCTTGAAGCGACGGAGGGCACTCTCGATGGACTCGCCTTCCTGAATCTTGACTTCAGCCACGCCTTACAACACCCCCTCACCGGCCTGGTGCTCCCTGTGATCGACTTTCGCGAAGTGGCGAATGTGCTACGCTACCACACGCAGGCGCGGATTCTAGGCGCAAACGCGCCCTGGACGCAACGGAATATTCGGAAAAACGCGGTCTTCTTGCAGTCTCCTTGCACATCGCGCACGCGGAGCCGTAGGGCACCGCTAATTAACTCTCCCGAAGGCGTTTAACCCGAACAGCCATGAAAATCCTCGTCGTCGGCGGGGGCGCGCGGGAGCACGCGCTTGCATGGAAGCTCACCGGTGAGCGCGACGTCAGCGAGGTCATCTGCACGCCCGGCAATATCGGCATAGCTGGCCTTGCGCGATGTGTACCGAGCGACGTCAGTGATCCGGCCTCGATCCTCGAAGTGGCCGAACGCGAGCGCGTGGACTTGACGGTGGTCGGGCCCGAGTTGCCTCTCAGCCGCGGGGTGACGGATCTGTTCGCGAAACACGGCCGGTTAATTGTCGGACCGACCGAGGCGGCCGCATCGCTCGAGTCGAGCAAGGCATTCGCAAAAGACTTCATGGCGCGGCACCGTGTACCGACGGCGGTGTTTCGCGTATGTCGTACCCCGGAGGAAGCTCTGGCGCTCGTGACTCGTGGGGAGCTGGGATACCCGCTCGTCATCAAGGCCGATGGGCTCGCGGCAGGCAAGGGCGTCGTCATTGCTGACGATCGCGCATCGGCCGAGGCTGCAATTCGCGCCGCGATGATCGATCGCCGGTTTGGCGTCGCCGGCGAGCGGATTGTCCTCGAAGAGTTCCTTGTCGGCGACGAGGCATCGTACTTCGTTCTTGCTGACGGCACGACCGCGATGCCGCTGGCATCGGCGCAGGATCACAAGCGCGTCTTCGACGGCGACCGTGGACCGAACACTGGCGGCATGGGCGCGTTCGCGCCGAGCCCGCTTGTCACGTCGGAGGTCGAGGGGCGCGTTCTCGAGGAGATCGTGCACCCGGTCCTGGCAGGCATGGCGGACGAGGGCCGCGCGTTTCGCGGCTTCTTGTACGTGGGCCTGATGTTGACGGCGTCCGGGCCGAAGGTGGTCGAGTTCAACGTCCGCCTCGGTGATCCGGAGGCACAGGTGGTGCTCCCGATGCTCGACGAGGATCTCTCGAGCCTGCTGGTCGCGGTTGCGGCGGGCTCGCTTCCGGCGAGGGCTGCGCGATTCCGCGCCGAACCGCACGTGGGCGTCGTGCTCGTTGCGGCCGGTTATCCGGGCACGTACACCAGTGGCGCGCCAATCGATGGGCTTGACGGGGCCGCACAGGTGCCGGGCGCTCTGGTGTTTCATGCGGGAACGGCGGCGCGCGAGGGGCGCGTGGTGACCGCCGGCGGTCGTGTGCTCACGGTGGTCGGCCGCGGCCAGACACACCGCGCCGCGATCGATGTCGCCTACGCCGCCGCGGCGCGCATTCGTTTCGACGGCATGCAGTACCGCCGCGACATCGGGGCCAAGGCTCTCGTGAATTCGTGATTCGCGATTCGTGATTCGCGATCTGGAATGCACGCCAGAATGAATCATGAATCCAATCACGAATCACGAATCATGAATCACGAATGAAGTATTCGATCGTCACGTTCGGTTGCCGGGTCAACCAGGCTGATTCGCTCGTCATCGAGGACGGGTTGCGAGCTCGAGGCGGAGTCGTCGCCGATCCGCGCGACGCGGATGTCGTGGTCGTCAATACATGCTCGGTGACGGCATCGGCCGATCAGGGTGCGCGCCAGACAATCCGTCGGATCGCCCGCGACAACCCTCGCGTCCGCATCGTGGTCACTGGATGCTACGCCACCCGCAGGCCCGACGAGGTGGGTGCGCTGCCGAACGTGGTGCGCGTCATCGCGAACCCGGCCAAAGAGACGCTCGCGGATCGGATTGACGTTGACCTCGGACTCACGACGGCGGACCGGTACTCCGCGCGTGGAGACGGCGCATGCGGAGCATCATCGCTCGAACCGGGTATTGCAGGCCGCACCGCGCTCACGCTCCGCGTGCAGACCGGCTGCGAGGAGCGGTGCGCCTACTGCATCATCCCCCGCACGCGCGGGCGCTGCCAGAGCCGTCCTCTGCACGAAGTACTGGCGGAGCTCCGGCGCGCCGTTGCCGCCGGCTACCGCGAAATCTGGATCACCGGCGTGCACCTCGGTTCGTACGGACGCGACCTTCTCGATGGCACGACGCTCGAGACGCTCGTGCGCGCGCTCGCCGGCTCGCCCGATGACGTCCTCTTCCGGATCAGCTCGCTCGAGCCGATGGATTGCACCAACGCGATCGTCGATCTGGTAGCGGATTCACCGCGTCTGGCGCCGCACTTCCACCTCCCACTCCAGCATGGCGCCGACGAGATACTGCGTCTGATGCGCCGCCCCTACACGACCGGGTTCTACGAGCGCCTTGTGGGCCGCATCTACGACCGGATGCCGCACGCCGCCGTCGGCTCGGACATCATCGTCGGTTTTCCCGGCGAGACCGATGAGCAGGTGGAACGGATGCTCATGCTGCTCGAATCCCTTCCGCTCACGTACTTGCATGTGTTTCCCTACTCAGATCGGCCAGGAACCGAGGCGGCCGATCTGCCGGCGAAGGTGTCGGGCGTTGCCATCCGCGCGCGGGCGCAGGCCGTACGGTCCCTGGGCGAACGGCTCTCGACGCGTTTCCAGGCGCGCCAGCTCGGATCGCGCCGTCGCGCGCTCACCATGGACGACGGCTCCCGGGCGATCACAGATAACTATCTCAAGTTGAGAATTCCGCCAGGACGATCGCGGAACGAGTGGCTTCAGGTCGTGATTGGCGGCTCGCCGGGCGCGCTCGCGGGCGAGCTTGCCAGCGCGCGCAGCTTGTAGCGCTGAATCTTGCCGGTGGCGGTCTTCGGCAGCTCGTCGATGAATGTCACCCACCGCGGGTACTTATAGGGAGCAAGCCGTGCCTTTACATGTGCCTGGAGCTCGTGCTCCAGATCCACCGATGCCGTGTGGCCGTTCTTCAGCACGACGAACGCCATCGGCTTGACCAGTCGTTCGGTATCCTCGCGCCCCACGACGGCGGCTTCGAGCACGGCCGCGTGCGTGATGAGCGCGGCCTCGACCTCCGCCGGCGACACCCATTGTCCGCTCACCTTCAACATGTCGTCCGAACGGCCGTGGTACCAGAAGTATCCATCGGCGTCGCGGCTGTATTTGTCGCCGGTTCGGATCCACTCGCCGCAGATCGTACGACGCGACTGCTCCTGCCGGTTCCAATAGCCGGCGCACGTCGACTCGCCCTTGATCAACAGGTCGCCGATCTCCCCGTCCGGCACATCGCGACCGTCTGCGTCCACGATCCGCGCCTCGTAGCCCGGAACGATCTCGCCGCTCGAGCCGGGCCGTACGCGTCCTGCGCGGTTCGCCAGGAACGTGTGGAGCACTTCGGTAGAGCCGATGCCGTCGAGGATCTCGACACCGGTGCGCGCACGCCACCGTTCGTACAGCGAGGCCGCGAGCGGCTCGCCTGCGGAGCTGCAGAGACGAACGCTGCTGAAGTCGGCCTGCGTCCCCGCATCCATCGCGGCAAGCATCGCGGCATAGGATGTGGGCACTGAGTAGAACAGCGTCGGCTTGTGACGCGCTACCACATCGAAGACGAGCCGCGGCTCGGGCCGGCCCGGATGAAGGATCGTGGTCGCGCCCACGTAAAAGGGAAAGTACAGCGCGTTACCCAGACCGTAGGCGAAGAACAGACGCGCCACCGAGAACGTTCGATCGGCGGCCGTGATGCCGAGCACTCCGCGCGCGAACGATTCCGCGCAGCAGGTCATGTCGTGCTGCAGATGGATGGCGCCTTTGGGAAACCCGGTCGTACCGGACGAGTACAGCCAGAACGCCGCATCGTCGTCGCTCATCGGCTCTGCCGTCAGGTTCTCGTCTTCGGCCGCGAGCATGGCCGCGTACGAAGCCGCGCTGTGCTCGGCACCGACAACGAGCAGGTGCTGCAGATGTCGCAGCGAGGATTGGAGCGGCTCGATGAGCGGCAGCAGGCTCGCGTGGACCACGAGCGCACGTGCACGGCTGTCGTTCAGCAGGTACTCGTAATCGTGCGGCTTGAACAGGGTGTTGACCGGCACCACAACCGCGCCGATTTTGATCGCCCCGAAGAACGCGAACGCGAACTCAGGCGCGTCGGGCAGCAGCAACATGACGCGCTCTTCGGCCCTGATACCGAGGCGCCGCAGCGCGTGTCCCGTGCGGTTGACCTGGGCGAGCACCTCGCGATACGTGATCGTGCGGTTGCTGGCCGCATCGACGATGGCCGTCGATTCTCCACGGCCCGCGCGGATGTTGGCGTCGACAAACGCTTCGGTCGCGTTCATAGGGGCGGCCATCATCGCATAAAAGCCGTGCCGATCGTGACGCGGCCCGAGCCTATAATCCGCGCGATGGCTGCCAAGAAAAAACGCGCGCCGCGCCGGAAGAAGGCGGCCGCGGCGTCGGTCGGGTTATCGGTCGCAGAAACGTCCCGTCCCTCATCGGACGAGGTGCGCGACCTCGTCGCGCAGGTCGAGGCCGACGGTGGTGCCGTCCTCGGTTCGTATCGGGACCCGTTCGGTGGGGCGTCGGTGCTGCTCGTCGCGCTGCCGATCGACCGCGTGGAGCCCACGCCCTATCAGCGCGATCCGTCTGACACGCACGTCAAGCGCCTGATGACGGTCATCGAGAAGGTGGGGCGCTTCCTCGATCCCGTCGTCCTCATCCGGCAGGACGATGGGTACTGGACGCCGAACGGGAACCATCGACTGCAGGCCATGCGCAAGCTGGGGGCGAAAAGCATTGTCGGCCTGCTCGTGCCCGAGCCCGAGGTGGCCTTCAAAATTCTGGCGCTCAACACGGAGAAAGCTCACAACGTGAAGGAGAAGTCGCTCGAGACGATTCGCATGGCGCGGGCGCTTGCGGAGCGCCGGACGGCGAGAGAGGGCGACTATGCATTCGAGTTCGAACAAGCTCCGTATCTCACGCTGGGCGCCGCGTACGAGGAACGGCGCAGCCTGAGCGGCGGCGCGTACCATCCCGTGCTGCGGCGCATCGACGACTTTCTCGACGAGACGATGGCAAAGGCGCTCAAGGAACGCGAGCGGCGGGCGGCCAAGGTGCTGAAGCTCGACGATGCGGTGACGCGGGTGGTCAACGCGCTGAAGGCTCGCGGCCTGACCAGTCCCTACCTGAAACCGTTCGTCGTGGCGCGCGTCAACCCGATTCGCTTCTCGAAGTCGACGGAATTCGACTTCGATGAAGTGATGGACAAGATGATCGCCGCGGCGGGGAAATTCAACGTCGACCGTGTGAAGCAGGAAGACGTGGCGAAGATCGGCGGTGCCCCGCCGCCGGAGGAATAGCAGGGCTCAGGGATCAGGCCTCAGGGATCAGGGCTGTCCCAGGTGTCAGGCCCAAGATCTGAGGCCTCAGACCTGAGCCCTCGGACCTGAGACGGCCCTGATCCCTGAGGCGTGATCCCTGAGGCCTACCGCATCAGCACCGCAAGCTGTTGCGCGGCCGTCTTCTTGACCCCGCCCTCGACGATGAGTTGGCCGCACGCCGCCCGGATGTCCTGCCCGCGGCTCTTCCGCACCGACACCGTCAGGTGGCGATCGGCCAGAATCTGCGCGAACCGATCGACGCGCGAGTCCGACGGCCGTTCGTACGGGATACCAGGCGCCGGGTTCAAGGGAATCAGGTTGATCTTCGCGCGAATACCCGACAACAACTTCACCAGCCGTCGCGCATCATCCGGCGTGTCATTGACCCCGTCGAGCAAGACGTACTCGAACGTGATGCGGTTGCGCTTCTTGAGGGGGAACCGCCGGCAGGTTTCGAGGATTGCCGCCAGCGAGTACTTCCGATTGGGCGGGACCAGCGCGTTCCGCTGCTCCTCGGTCGTCGCGTGCAGCGAGATCGCGAGGTTCGGCATGAGCGGCTCGCGGGCGAGGCGCTCGAGGCCCGGCACGATTCCCACCGTCGAGAGGGTCACGCGTCGGGGCGATATGGCCAGACCTTGCTCCGAATGGAGCATCCGCAGCGCCTTCATCGTCGCGTCGTAGTTGTGGAGCGGCTCGCCCATTCCCATCAACACGATATTGAACGGCCGATCCAAAAGTCCGGTCGCGTCGGCAAGGACCCGGACCTGCCCGGCGATCTCGCCTGCGGTGAGGTGACGGACCAGACCCATCTTCCCGGTCAGACAGAACCCGCACGCCATCGCGCACCCGACCTGGGTCGAGATGCAGAACGTATAGCGGGGTGCCGTGGCGGACGTGTCCGGAATGAACACCGCTTCGATCCGGCGTCGGTCGGCGAGCTCCAGCAGGAACTTCCGCGTGCCGTCGGACGACACCTCATCGGTCACGACGCGTGGGGTGGTGAGGATGAACTCCGACTCGAGCTGCGCGCGCAGATCACGCGACAGATCCGTCATTCGCTCGAACCGGGTCACGCCGTGGCGGTAGATCCAACGGTAGAGCTGTCGCGCGTGGAACCGCTCGCAGCCACGGGCTTGGAGGGCCGTTTCCAACTCGTTGAGCTCCAACTCGGCCAGATCCGGACCTGGGGTGGTCATCGCTATCTGCCGCATTTTCTAGTAAATGCAGGCGTTCGATTGTAGCATCTCCGCGCAGCGCGTCCGGGGGAACGCGGGCTTTTCCGTGGCGACCCGCCAGCGCGCATGCTATAATGTGCGCGTTCTTCTAATTCCCTGTCTGTCAATAACTTGCAGGGGCCCTGCCCCTCGGTCGCGAATCCCGAATCAGTGCCGCAACCCGTTATCATCCGCGACGTCCTGCCGAATGGTCTTCGTCTCCTGACGGAGTCGATGCCGCACGTCCGCTCGGTGAGCATTGGTGTCTGGCTCGCCCGCGGTTCACGACACGAGTCAGAAGCGCAGAGCGGCATCGCGCATTTCGTCGAGCACATGCTCTTCAAGGGGACCGCGAACCGGAGCGCCGAGGACATCGCGCAGTCCATCGACTCGATCGGCGGTCAGATGGACGCGTTTACGGCCAAGGAGTACGCGAGCTACTACATCAAGGTGCTTGACGAGCACCTGCCGCTCGCGATGGACGTGCTGGCGGACATCGTCCTCCGGCCGGCGTTCACGCCCGACGACATCGAGCGGGAGAAGAAGGTCGTGCTCGAAGAGATCAAGATGGTCGAGGACACGCCCGACGATCTCGTGCACGAGCTGTTCACCGAGCACTTCTGGCGTGGACACCCGCTCGGCCGTCCGATTCTGGGGACGCGTGAGACGGTGGAAGCGCTGACGTCGGGACGCCTGCGCACCTACTTCGAGGACGCGTACACGGCGGGCAACATGATCATCGCGGCCGTCGGCAACGTCGGGCACGCGGCTGTGCGCGACCTGGTCAGCCGGTACTTCGGTGACCTGTCCCGGCGCGACGGCCGTCTCATCGATGAGCCCCCGCAGGTCGACCCGAGGGTGGTGATCCGGAACAAAGAGCTCGAGCAGAGCCATGTCTGTCTCGGTACGAGCGGCTACCGGCAGGACCATCAGGACCGGTACGCCAGTTACGTGCTCAACACGGTGCTGGGCGGCTCGATGAGCTCGCGCCTGTTCCAGAACGTGCGCGAGAAGCGTGGGCTCGCCTATGCGGTGTTCAGCGGACTCAGTGCCTATCGTGACGCCGGCTCGGTTACCGTCTACGCCGGT
>DASYQV010000329.1:0-25905 GCA_036005125.1 Vicinamibacterales bacterium | reverse complement strand
GGCCTGCCTCCCGTGCTGTACCCCGAATTGACGTAGAGCATTCCGTCGACGACCACGGGCCCGGGGCCGCCGATGGAGGCGCCCTTGGCCTTCACGCCGTTTACCGTTTCGAACTCGCGATTGGTATCGAACTCCCAGAGGACCGATCCGTCCCTGCTCGAGTAGGCGCGGATGCCACCATCGATCGAGCCCGAGAAGACGACGCCCGGAATGGCGGTCACGGCAGCCGACTGCGCCGCGCTGCAGCCGCGCCCGCTGCCACAGAGCGGCGGCCTCGGCGGCGCGAACCAGGCGCGTTCTCCCGTGGCGATCCGTACCGCGTGCAGGCCGCCCGGCACGTCGCCCTTGAGATCCGCGGCGTTCGAGAAGATCGACGATTGGTCATCGGAAATAGCCCCGTAGATGAGTTCGCCGTCGGTGGCGGCGCCCCATTCGAAGCCTCCCATCGGCCCGCCCTTGCCGGCCCGATACTCCCACACCACGCTGCCCTTGTTGTCCGGATCGAGGGCCCAGATGACTGCATTTTTCTGGGGCGCGAGGAGCAGGTCGCGGCCGTTCGGCAGCGTCACGAGCAACGACGAGCTGCCGAAGTCCACATCCGGTCCGACCCCTCGCTCGGGACAGTCCGGTCTTCTCGTGTAGCGATCCCGGCACCCGCCGATCGAGATGTCTCCTGCCGTCCGCTGGTTGACCCACTTGATTGCGCCCGACTCGAGATCCATGGCGAGAATCGCGTCGCTGGTCTGCCTTTCCGGCCCGCTGAACTGGTTGCCGGTCCCGACGTAGAGGACGCCACGCTTCGCGTCAATCGTCGGCGCCGACCAGATATTCGCGCCCGAGGGACCCCACATGTCCCCTCCGCGAGGGGTCTTCCCGCGAAACGTCGGCTCTTCGACCGTGTACGTCTTCCAGCGAACCGTTCCGGTTCCCGCGTCGAGCGCCGTGACGCTGCCGCGGGACGTGCAGCAGGCATATCCGGGACGGCTGCCTGCGCCCTCTTCGCCAACGGAGTTCACCGGCACGTAGACGAGGTCGCGGAACACCACGGGCGTGCCGGTGATGCGGGCGTGCGGATGATCATCAATCTTCCGCTTCCACAGCAGCTCACCGCTGGCCGCGTCGACCGCGTACACGTGCGCCTGCACGTCGCCGAAGTACAGCGCGTAGGTTCCGCTGGCGCCGGCGCGTGGTCCGAGCGTCATGCCCGTCCGCACTCCGGCTCCGGCGGGGAACGTCCAGTATACGCATCCCGTTTTCGCGTCGAGCGAATAGACCGTGCCTCCCTCGCTTCCCACGAAGACGCGCCCGCCCGCAACCGCTGGCTGGGAGCGGGCCGACGAAGCCTCCGGGAACCCGAACGCCCATTTGAGACGCAGCCTCGGCACCTGCTCTGCGGTCAACCGCGCTTGATCAGCAGGTTGAAATCGCGAATTGGTCCCCGTGATGCCCCAACCGTTCCAGTGGGGACCCCGGGTCGGATCGCTCAGCGGAGGGGGCGCGGCGGCGCACCGTCCGGCCACGGGCGCCGGGTTGTCGGCGCCGAGGCGGCGTCCGCTGAGATATTCAGCGACGCTCCGTCGTTCCGCATCGGTGAGGGCGGCAGCCTGCGAAGCCATGACGCCGTTCACGAGCGCTCCGAGAATCGCTTCGGGAGTCCGCTCTCGCAGCGCGGCCTGGCTCGGGGCGCGTTCCACCCCGGCGCCGGCGTGGCAGGACGCGCAATGTTTCGCGAAGACGGCCGCGCCGTCAGGCGGCTGGGCTCCGGCAGGCACTGCCGCTGCTGCCAGCGAGACCGCGATAAAAAGCACGCATCTGGGGATCGACACTGGGGGACTCCTCAGGTAATGCTGCGAAGTCTATATCACCTGATTTCTGATTTCGTACGTAGGCCGGGTCTTTAGACCCGGCGAGATGATTTTGATGACTGTACTGAACCGCATCTGAAGATGCGGCCTACGATTGCAGCGGCGCACAACGTAAAATAACTCTCTTTAGGTGATGGCTGTCGGGCCATCCCGGGGAGCGCGGGGTAACGTCGACGTGGCCGATCAGTGGCGGGTTCACAAGTTTGGCGGATCGAGCGTGGCCGACGCCGCATGCATGGAGCGTGTGGCGCAGATTCTCGAAGATGATCCCCGGCCGCGGCTGGGCGTCGTCCTGTCGGCGTGTCGCGGGGTCACCGACGCGCTGTTGACGCTGGTCGCGGCCTCGGAGCGTCAACAGCCGCAGGTGCCCGACCAGCTCGATGCGCTGCGGCAGCGGCACGTCCAGATTGCGTCGGCGCTGCTCGACGGACCGGTGGCGGAGGAGTACGTCCGCGAGCTCGACAGCGATTGCCGCGACGTGCTCGGGATCCTGCAGGCCGTCAGCCTGATCCGTTCCGCGTCGCCGGTCCTGCGCGATGTGATTGCCGGATTCGGTGAAATCTGGTCGACGCGGCTGTTCGTGCGGTATCTTGCCGGCCGCGAGCGGCGACCGGGCCGCGTCCATTGGATCGATGCGCGCGAGGTCGTCGAGGTGGAGTGGGGCGCGCTCGGGCCCACCGTGCGATGGACCGAGTCGCGAGCCAACGCCAGCCGCGTGTTGCCACGCGATCCGAGCGTCACGCTGATCATCCCCGGCTTCATCGCCCGCGATCCGCAGGGGCTTCAGACGACGCTCGGACGCAACGGCAGCGACTTCTCGGCCTCGATCTTCGGCGACCTGCTGGACGCCGCCGAGATTCAGATCTGGACCGACGTCGACGGCGTCCTGAGCGCCGATCCGCGGCGGGTGCCGGATGCGACGGTCATCGATTCGCTCTCCTATCACGAAGCGATGGAGCTCGCGTATTTCGGCGCCAAGGTGATTCATCCGCAGACCATGGCGCCCGCGGTGGCGAAGAACATCCCGATCCGGATCCGGAACACGTTCGCGCCGGACCAGCCGGGGACGTTGATCTGTGCGAGGCCCGTCTCGTCCCACGCGGTCAAAGGGATCACGAGTATCGACGGCATCGCGCTCGTCAACGTCGAAGGCGCGGGCATGATCGGCGTGCCCGGCACCGCGCAGCGCCTCTTCGGCGCGCTGCGCGAGCACGGGATCTCCGTCATCCTGATCTCGCAGGGAAGCTCCGAACATTCGATTTGTTTTGCGATCCCGCACGCGGAGAGCGAGCGGACGGAACGCACCGTGCGTCAGACGTTCGACCTCGAGCTCAGGCAGGGACAGATACAGAACGTCGACGTGTTGCCGGGCTGCAGCATCCTCTCGGTGGTTGGCGACGGCATGGCCGGGACGCCCGGGGTGGCCGCGAAGGTCTTCGGGGCGCTGGGCGCGGCCGGCGTCAACGTCCGCGCAATCGCCCAGGGATCGTCCGAGCGTAACATCTCGCTCGTCATCGACGACCGGCAGACGACGCGCGCGCTGCGAGCGGTGCATTCGGCGTTCTATCTGTCGCCGCACACGATCTCGATCGGCTTGATCGGCCCGGGCGCCGTCGGCAGCGTGCTGATCGACCAGCTTGCTTCGCAGACTGCGAGGCTGAGGCGGGACTTCAGGCTGGATCTCCGTCTGCGCGGCATCTCCACGTCCCGCCACATGCTGCTCGGAAATTCCACCATCTCGTTCAATCACTGGCGCGAGGCGCTGGCCGACGGCGCACCCGCGGACCTCGTGCAGTTCGAGGAGCACGTGCACGCGGAGCATCTGCCGCACGCCGTCATCATCGACTGTTCGGCGAGCGCCGAGGTGGCGCAGCACTATCCGCGCTGGCTTGCAGCCGGCATCCACATCGTCACACCCAACAAGAAGGCGAACAGCGCCGACATGCAGTTCTACAACCGCTTGACCGAGGCACGGCGGCTGGGCGGGGCGCATTATCTGTACGAGGCGACGGTAGGGGCCGGACTGCCCATCATCCAGACGCTTCGGGACCTGCGCGAAACCGGAGACGATATCCGGCGGATCGAGGGTATTCTGTCCGGCACGCTCGCGTATCTGTTCAACGTGTGGGATGGGCGGCAGCCGTTTTCCGCCATCGTCCGCGATGCCAAAGCCAACGGGTACACTGAACCTGATCCGCGTGAAGACCTGTCGGGCATGGACGTCGCGCGCAAGCTGATCATTCTCGGCCGCGAGATGGGTCTCAAGCTCGAGCTCGGCGACATCGAGCTCGAGAGTCTGATTCCGCCGGCGCTTGCCACGTGCCCGCCCGACGTGTTCATGGAGCATTTGTCGGAGCTCGACGCGCCGATGCTGGCCCGTCTGCATGCGGCGCAGACCAACGATCGCGTGCTCCGCTACGTTGGCGCGCTCGATGCGGCTACCGGGCGGGCTACGGTCGGGCTGGTGGAGCTGGACAGGTCGCACCCGTTTGCCAACATCAACCTCACCGACAACGTCATCCGATTTGTGACGAGTCGATATGATCGCAATCCGCTTGTCGTACAGGGGCCAGGCGCCGGGCCGGCCGTGACAGCCGGTGGCGTCTTCGCGGACTTACTTCGGGTCTGCGCATATCTGGGCGCCAGGTTGTAGGAGGGTGTCGTGATCCACAAGAGACGTGCGTGGCTCGGTCTCATGATCCTCATGGTGTTCGCAGCGGTCGTTGTGCGACAGGCCGTTCCCTCGGCGCAGGCTCGAAGCACGGCTCCGGCCGCGACCGAGCTCCGGATACAGACGCTGTCGAACCGGCCCGAGATGCTGAGCGGCGGAGACGCCCTCGTCCGCATCGATGCGCCCGCTGGTGTGGCGCTCCGCGACGTGCGAGCGACGCTCGAGGACCTGGATGTCACCGCCGCGTTCCACGCCGACGAGGCGGCGCACGCGCTGGTTGGAGTGGTGAAAGGTCTGAGGAACGGCCCCAACACGCTCGCGGTGACCACCGCCTCGGGAGAAGGCGGCGCGTCGCGCCTCGTCCTCACGAATCACCCGATTGCCGGCCCGATCTTCTCGGGGCCGCACGAGGAGCCGTTCATCTGCGAGACCCAGAAGTTCAAGCTGCAGTCCGGCGGCACGCTCGGCTTTCCGATCGACAGCAACTGTTCGATAGCGACACGTGTCGAGTACGTATATCGATCCACGAGCGGCGGTGCTCTGAAGCCGTTGGCGGATCCGAAACGGCCGCCGGACGATGTCGCCCAGGCGACGACGTCGCTTGGCCGGATGGTGCCCTACGTCGTGCGCATCGAGACGGGGACGATCAATCGCGCGATCTATCAGATTGCAGTCCTTCACGATCCGGCCACCGAGCCCGAGCCCGACTTCCTCACGCCGCCGGCTGGCTGGAACCGGCGCCTGATCTACACGTTCGGTGGCGGGTGCAACGGCGGCTGGTACCGGCAGGCGATCAGCACCGGCGGGGTCGAGGATGACCTGATGCTGCGAAACGGGTATGCGGTCGCGTCGGCATCGCTCACGGTCGCGGGGAACAACTGTAATCAGGTGCTCTCGGCGGAGACCATGATGATGGTGAAGGAGCGCTTCATCGAAGCCTACGGGCCTCCCGCCTTCACGATCGGATATGGCGCGTCAGGCGGCGCGTACCAGCAGCACGTCATCGCGGACGCGTATCCGGGCCTCCTCGATGGGATCATGCCGCTCCTCAGCTTTCCCGATGTGATGCACGCGCTGACCACGACGTCGGCCGATTCCCTGTTGTTCGACCATTACTTCGCGTTCGGGGCGGCGATGCCGTACACCGAGGAGCAGATGCGCGCCATCAGCGGCTACGTCAGCCTCGTCAACATGCTCGAGGCCAGCCGCATGCGTGCTCCGCGCATCAACCCGACCGCCACGTGTCCCGAAGTGCTGCCGCCCACACTCCGCTACCATCCCGTGAACAATCCCAAGGGCGCCCGATGTGACATCTACGATCACGCGGTCAACATCCTGGGTCGGGATGCACAGACCGGGGTTGCGCGACGGCCGCTCGACAACGTGGGAATCCAGTATGGCCTCGCGGCCCTCAATGCCGGCGCCATTACCTCCGCGCAGTTCCTCGACCTCAACGAGCGGATCGGCGGGTTCGATATCGATGCGAACTTCGTCCCCTATCGAAACGTCGCGGACCCCGACGCTCTGCGCGAGTTGTACCGCTCCGGTCTGTTGACGAGCGGGGGCGCCGGGCTCGCCGCCATTCCGATCATCGACTATCGTCCGTATCTGGACGAGCAGCCCAAGGGCGATCCGCACCTGCGCTACCACTCGTTCTCGATGCGCGCGCGGTTGATGAAGGCCAATGGCCAGGCGGACAACCACGTCATCCTGGTAGACCCGGCCACGCGGCGCCAGGCCACCAGCAGTCCGGCCTTTCAGGAAGCGCTCGCGCACATGGATCAATGGCTGACGACGCTGTCGCAGGACGTCTCGAGCGATGCACCGATCGTGAAGCTCAGACGCGCGCGGCCGGCCGGACTCGTGGATGCCTGCTGGACGCGCGACGCGAGCTACCGGAAGATTGCCGAGCCGCAGGTCTACGGCGCGGGGGAATGCGAACGCTTGTACCCCTCGGCCTCGTATCCGCGCGGCGTCGCGGGGGAGAGCATCGCGGCCGATATCGTCAAGTGTCAGCTCAAGCCGATCGACCCGCGGGATTACACCGTGACGTTCACGCCCGATGAGAAGGCGCGGCTCGAGACGATCTTCCCGGGCGGCGTCTGCGACTGGTCGAAGCCAGGCGTGGGACAGGAGGAGGCGGTCAGGACGTGGCAGCGCTACGACACCCCCAGGCCTGTGTCGTCGCGGTAGGTCTGGCGTACGCAGGCCGCATCCACCGTAGTCTCCTCACCTGCGTGACAACGAGAACAACGTCGCACTGGCCGCGCCGTAGCGGAGCACGAGACTGCGCGCCGCGGCCGGAACCTCGAAATGCAGATCCAATATCGCCGGATACGCGTCCGCCTCCATCAGGCCGACGTCGTCGGACTGACTGTCAGGGTCGTCGATCTGGATCCAGCCCTGGTCCGTGAGCCAGCCGCGATACCGGTAGACCTCCCCGCCCTCGTCCGTCAACGTGATCTCGCGGAAACGGCCGCGCACGTACTCGAACGGTGACGCGAGCTCCAGCTTGATCGTGACGAACACCCGCGAAGGGTCGGAGGGCCGCACCACGCCCGTCGCGGTCCTCAAGGCGACGCCTCGCTCGAAACCAACCAACAGGCCACCGTGGAAGGGAATCGGTTCGGTGAGGGCGAACGCTGACTGTGCCTCCGCGGAGCTGGCCGGGACGAGCAATGCCAGCGCGAGTGATGCCACGGAAACGCTGATGAGGAGTCGCATCCGGCAGGCGATTGTACCTCCGGACAGGCCGCATCTTTCAGACGTAGGCCGCATCTTGAGATGCGGTCCGGTGGCAGGCGTCGGGTCTCCAGCGCTTTCATTCATGATTCATGATTCATGATTTTGGTCGACCCGAATCAAGAATCAAGAATCGAGAATCGAGAAACATCCCGATATACTGCCGCGGAGGAGCCGCATTCATGACACGCGTCGTTGCCACCCTGGGCCTCGTTCTTGTCTTCCTTTCCCGGCTTGCCGCCCAACAGACAGGACTGACCGACGCGCAGCTCAAGGCCGCGGAGATCGAAGTGCCGCGACTTGTCGAGTTGCTGGAGCTGAAGCCGGGCATGACGGTCGGAGACGTCGGCGCGGGGTTCGGGGCCTGGACGATGAGGTTCTCGAGATGGCTTGGCCCGGAGGGTCGTGTGTATGCCACCGACATCGGCCCCGCGCAGCTTGCGGCGCTGCGCGACGCCGTCCAGCGCGAGCCCCTCACGAACGTGAACGTGCTCGAGGGAAGTGCCGGCACGACGAACCTTCCGGCGCTCTGCTGCGACGCCATCCTGATCCGTGACGCCTATCACCACTTCACGAAGCCGGAGGCCATCGTCCAGAGCTTGGCCGCGTCGCTGAAGCCCGGCGGAAGACTCGCCGTCATCGACTTCCCGCCGAGACCGAACACCGACGTGCCTGCGGGCGTGCCCGCCAATCGCGGAGGACACGGCGTCCCATCGGAGATCGTCCAGCGCGAGGTCAGCGCGGCGCTGACGCACGTCAGGACGATTCCGATGTGGGCGCCCGACAGCCAGCCGGCTTCGCTGTACCTGGTACTCTTCCGGAAGCCGTAGATCGACACCCTGCTCCGGCGCTCACGTGAGCTCCGGCCTAGCTCTGCGGGATTGTAACGGTGACGCGATACTCGCCACTGTTATCCAGCAGGTAGTCGTCGTTGATCCCCAGAAACAGCTCGCCGCTGACAGGTGCGTGTGCAATCGTCCGTTGGTTGCCTACCAGGATCGGTCCCGAGTCTCCGATCCGTGCGATCAGGCTGCCGGCTGCGACGTCCCGCATCGGAGCGTTCGCCGCGCGGCGGCCGAGGCGCGATCCGGTCGGGCCCGAGGTGTCGTCAGGATCCCGACTCAATCGTATCGTTCCCTCCGCGTCGAACGTGATCGTGTCACCCGCCCGGACGTAGAGTCCGGTTGGTGTCCACGGCTGCGTCGCATCGACGCGAATAGTGTGGCCCGACGTGCCAACCGCACCAGCGCCGCCGGCCAGCAGTTCGCGCGGCGTGAGGATGCCGTCCCGGTTCAGATCGAGCTCGTCGAACGAGCGTCGCGATCCTCGCCACTCGTTCGGCGAGATCACGCCGTCGTTATTGGCATCCAGCCTCGCAAACCGGTCGTACCCGGAGTCGTATCTGGTCAGCGCACGCTCGTTCGTCTCGATTCGGGCGTTTTGGACCGTCGCCCCTGTGCTTCCGAGCGCGACGTCGAACACGAGCGGGTATCGCGGCGTCTGGGGGCTTTCGCGAAGAACGCGGCCGTTCTTGCTGTATTGCACCTTGCCGCCAACCACCGCAATGCGGAACACGTCACCCGCAGTGTAGGTCGTGTCGCCGCCGGACTGGTACACGCCGTTTTCCATCACGTCGGCCTGGCCCGCCCCGTTGAAGCGGAACGCGAAGTCGATGTCCTTGTAACGCGTGCTGTTCTCGTCAGCGTGGTTCAGGCCGGCCAGCCAGAACGTGTTGCGCTCGCCAACCGTGAACTCAACATACCCGTCGCCGGCCCTGATTATCTGTCGTGACAAGGCACCGGCGTCGTCGCACCCCTCACAACCTCCCGTTTTCTGAAGAGTGTTCCCGCGGGCCGTCACGTTCACCTGGTTCGTCCACTCGACGGGTCGTTCGGCGGCATTGGCCACGCCCAACGAGCCCACCAGGATGCCCACGGCAAGAGTGCCCAGGGCGCCGACGCGAGCGATCGCGTGTGTAGCGCGCATGGTTATCTCCTTCCGCGCGTATAACGACGAAATGGTCGAGGACAGATGAAGGAAAGTGGTTGAGATGCCCCGACCACTTCAAGGGATAATCAGCAGGAACGGTGCCACACTGCCATCGCGTGATTATTGCGCGCTGTTCTTGATGAGGCGCGATATCGATGAGGCGTTGAGAGGGCGCGACGTCGTTAACCGCTGTGCTCGCCTCACTCCTGTCTAACGATCGAGCAGGCAAGCTGCGGCGAGCGCCGCAGCAGGCGGAGGCCGCATCGCACGTCTTGCCCGAGCACGTCGAGCTGATATATTCGAAACGCCCCGTGGATCAGCCGAGCGGCCGATCGTGATACCTGCACACGTGCACCGAGCCCGACTCGAGGACCTGCCGCGAATCCGCCGGTATTACGAGCGCTGGCAGTACCGCGGCGAGGTTCGGTCCGACGACACCGTCTTGATTGTCGAGCACGACGGCGGCATTATTGGTGTCGTTCGCCTCGCGCCCGAGCACGGGACGACCGTGCTGCGGGGCATGCGGGTCGAGCCAGGTTTTCGGCGGCAAGGGATCGGTACTCGACTGCTGGGAGCAGCAAGCGCGGAACTGAAGGGGCCGTGCTACTGCATTCCGTACGCGCACTTGACCGGTTTCTACGGACAGATCGGGTTTCAGGTGTTGGATCCGCGCACGGCCCCCGATTTCCTCGCCGAGCGTGTTGCGGGCTATCGAGCGCGGGTGGATGGACGCGAGTATCTGCTCATGTACCGGCCCGGTCCGTGAGGCCCTTCGACTCGCTCCCTTCGGCCGCTCAGGGCATTCTCCCTGAGAAGGTGGCCGCAAGAAAAATGTACGTGTCCCCCGCAACTGGGCTATCGTAAACGGCGGCACATGGCCGTCTGTGGAGAGGGATCACGCATGACGAATCAGAATACGCGTCGCGATATTCTCAGGGGAGGTCTGGCGCTGGCGGGGCTGAGCGTCCTCGGCGTGCCGGACTGGGTACTCCCGGCGCTTGCAGCAGGCGAGGCTGCCGTACCCTTTACCGACCTGCCCGACAAGATCAACCTCTTCCCGACTCCAGACCGGCGACTGATCGATATTCGCAACATCGACGGTCCTTTTACATCGAAGGATCAGTTCTTCACGACGCAGCATTACGGGCATCCCCAGGTCGACCCGGCAACCTTCCGTCTGAAGGTCTCGGGACTCGTGGACAAGCCGAGGTCGTTTTCGCTCGACGACCTCAAACGGATGCGCCGCACCGAGCTCGTCGCCGGCTTCGAGTGCTCCGGCAACCGTCGTCCGCTGCAGGGTCTCTGCGGAAACGGGCGGTGGACGGGGGTGCTCCTGCGCGACGTGCTCGAGCAGGCCGGGGTCAAGGATTCGGTGCGCGAGGTCGTCTTCTTCGGCGCGGACCACGGCGAAGAGGAAGTCGAGTTCCGCGGGCAGACCTACAAGGTGGATCAGCAGTACGGGCGGAGCATTTCGCGGGAGCGGGCCTTGTCGTCGGGACCGTTGCTCGCGTATGCGTTGAACGGCGAGCCGCTCACGCGCCATCAGGGTTCGCCCTTGCGGCTGCTCATGCCGGGCTGGTACGGCGCGCCGAATGTGAAATGGCTGTCGCAGATCCACGCGCAGGAGGACCCGTACCTGGGCAAGTACCAGGCGCGCTGGTATCGCACGCTGAGGGGTGAGGTGATCGACGGCGAGATCAAGTGGAAGGAGACCGCGGTCACCCATATGCAGTTGAAGTCGTTCATCGCGCGCGTCACGGCCAACGCCGGCCGCCACACGGTGTTCGGCGTCGTGCTGAACGACGGCACGCCGATCAAGTCGGTGGAAGTGCGCGTGGACGATGGGCCATGGCATCTTGCGACCATGGATCCGTCCACGAAGGAGAAATACTCCTGGAAGCTGTTCACCTACGCGTGGGAGGGCGCCACGCCCGGTGAGCACACGCTGGTGTCGCGGGTCACCGACGTCAAGGGTGCCGTCCAGCCCACCGAGGAAGACTTGAAGAACAAGAAAACCTTCCTGGAAGACAACTCGCAGTATCCGCGGAAAGTGATGATTTCATAGCCCTCTCTTTCCCGACAGACTCGCGCGCGTGGCCGTTCGACGTGAGATCGCCGGACCGTTCGTGCCCGATCTCCCGACGGCGGTATCGCCGCTCTACCTGTTCTTCGGCGGAAAGGGAGGCGCCGGCAAGACCACGTGCGCAGCCGCGGCGGCCATCTTGTCGGCGGAACGCGGCGGACGCGTGCTCGTGGTCTCGACCGATCCTGCTCACTCGCTCGGCGATGTTCTCGGCCGGAAGCTGACCGCAGGCGTGTCACGAATTCGTCTCCCGCGTGGATCGCTTTCCGCATGCGAGCTCGACGCGGATCGTGCGCTGACGCGGTGGCTCGCGACGAGACGCCCGGCGCTCGCGGCGATTCTCAAGCGCGGCACGTTGCTCGATCGCCGCGACATCGATCCGTTTCTGGACCTCTCGCTGCCGGGCGTCGACGAGCTGCTCGGGCTGCTGGAGATCGAGCGGCTCGGCCAGGGCAGGCACGATCTCATCGTGATCGATACGGCGCCGACCGGACACACGCTCCGGATGCTCTCTACGCCGGCAACGTTCGAGACGCTCGCGCGCGTGTTCGACCTGATGCAGGAGAAGCATCGGGTGCTCGCGGCAGCATTCGCGCGCGGCGCGCGGCGCGACGCGGCGGAAGCGCTGATCGACGAACTGCGCGGCGATGGCGAGCGGCTCGGCGGCCTGCTTCGCGATCGGTCGCGCACGCGGCTTTGCTGGGTGACGCTGCCCGAAGAGCTGTCCCTGGCGGAAACCGTGCGTGCCGTCGCCGCGCTCCGTTCCGAGGACATCCGCGTCACCGATGTGATCGTCAACCGGCTGACCCAGCCTCCGCCGTCGCCCTGCGCCTTGTGCGACGGACGGCGTCGCGCGGAGGCCGAAGGATTGAGATCGATCTCGACAAGGCTGCGCGGCAGCGGTGCCGCGCTCTGGACCCTGGCGGCTCGCGAGGAACCGGCCCGGGGAATCGCGGCGCTGCGCGAGGTCGCCCGCAGTCTGTCCTCCTACGAGCGGCCCGTCGTGCCTCCGCGTGCGTCTCGTGCGATGCGGCGGGCGGACATCGCCGGATCGGGTCGGATCGCTCTGCCAGCTTCCGTACGGCCCTCTCGATCGACCCGCTTGCTGTTCGTCGGCGGCAAAGGAGGCGTGGGCAAGACGACCTGCGCGGCCGCGTTGGCGCTGACGATTGCGCGTGAGGCGCCGGAGCGCCGGATCCTGCTGTTGTCGACCGACCCGGCGCACTCGATTGGCGATGTGCTGGGGCAGTCGGTCGGCGCGGAGGAACGCCGGGTCCGCGGCGGCCCCGCGAATCTCGTGGCCCGCGAGCTCGACGCCGCCCGGGAATGGCGCCGGCGGCGTGACGACTATCGCGAAGCGGTCGCGAGACTGTTCGACACGACCGGCGCCGGACCGCACGTCGAGCTGACGCTCGACCGGGCCATCATCGAGGAAGTATTCGATCTGGCACCGCCCGGGATGGATGAAGTGGCGGGCATGCTGACCATGATCGATGCGCTGTGGCCGAACGAGGAGATGGCCCCTGCCTCGAACACGAAGCGACGCGCTCGACGATTCGATCTGGTGATTGTCGATACGGCACCGACCGGTCACGCAGTGCGCCTGCTCGCCCTTCCTGCGCAGGCGCAGGCGTGGGTGCGGCAGCTCATGACGGTCATGCTGGACTACAAGGTCGTCGGCGGCTTTGAACAGCTCGCGCGGGAGCTGTTGACGCTCTCGCGCGGCCTCGAACGGCTGCGCGACCTGTTGGCCGACCCGGATGCGTGCGGCTTCTTCGTGGTGACACGGCCGGAGCGTCTGCCGACGCTCGAGACGATTCGACTGATCGAGTGGCTGCGCAGGCATCGAATTGCGACCCGCGCCTTGATCGTCAACGGGCTCACACCGCCGGGGTGCGCTCGTTGCCGCCGCACGGCCGGGCGCGAACGGCGCGAGATTGCCTCCATCACCAATCAGCCCGCGTGGAAACGCGTTCGCTGTCCGATTATTCAGACCCGATTGATGGCCACCCCTCCTCGAGGTGTGACGCTCATGGATTTGCGATTTGTGATTTGTGATTTGTGATTGGTTTGTGATTTCGGATTTGTGATTTCTGATTGGATTTGTGATTCAGGAGTCGGGCTCCTGAGCGGTACTCCCGTACCAGGTCACACATCCAGGGAGCAGAAACCGAGGAGCGACAAATCAGAAATCGCAAATCCGAATCGCAAAATCACAAATCAGAAATCACAAACCAATCACCAATCCCAAATCACCAATCACAAATGAATGAATGATCGCCCGTACGACCATAGCAGTACGTTTCCAGGGGCCGCATCGTTTATTCAGTGTTGTCAGGCCACACGATCACGAACATGTAAGCCGCCATGAACGGCACGCGACCCCACCGGTCGCGATGCCGGCATGGCGCTGTGGACGGCAGCGGCCTGGACGCGAAAACACTTCGGTCAAGGGCGGCAGCATGCGCGAAAACAGCATTGCAGGCTTGGGATTGTGCGCGGAGGGTGACTGGGTCGCCGTTCAGGTACGGCTCAATCGCGAACGCTCCGTCGCGCAGCAATTACAGATACACGGCTACGATCAGTTCCTGCCGGTGGCCACCGCGGCCCGGGGAAAGACGGTCCGCGCCCGCGAGCGCTCCGTCGTTCCCGGCTACGTGTTCTGTCGATACAAACTCCGTCCCGACTTTCGCATCGTCCAGGCCTACGGCGTGATGCGGATCGTCGGCTTCGGTGGAGCCCCGGCAACCATTCCGGATCACGAGATCGACGCGCTTCGTCGCGTGATCGCATCCGGTGTGGAGGCCGAGCCGTGCCGCTTCATCAAGAGCGGCGACCGTGTGCAGGTCTGCGCGGGCCCGCTCTGCGGACTCGAAGGCATTCTGCTCCACGTGAAGAAAGCGGTGAGGGTCCTTGTCAACGTGACCATCCTGCAACGATCGGTCGCCGTCGAGCTGGGCATCGATGATGTCCGACCGATCGAGCCGCGCTATCACGCCCCCGTTTACGGCTATTCGTTGCAACCAGCATGACGAAACCAGCCGCAAAGGCCACGAAGTTCTAGCGGGCCTCGGGCCGCTATGTTCACTTGTGAGCCCTGAAACTTGACTCGATGTGTCAAGTTTCGGGCTCTCAAGCGTTCTAGCCACGAAGGTCACGATCATTCCTGATTCCTGATTCCTGATTCCTGATTCCTGCTTGATGCGAATCAAGAATCGAGAATCAAGAATCAAGAAATGATTCGTGGCTGACCCTTCGTGCCATCGTGGCCCCGGCTTCCCGCCACCCATTCCGTCTGGAACGTCGCGCACATGACCAGCCTCGAGAACGACTCCGATCCGCCGCACGCGCTTCCGAACTTCGTCGAGCTTCTCCGCTTCAGGGCGACGACGCAGCCGGACACGCTTGGCTATACTTTCCTGCCCGACGGCGGGGGCACACCGGCCACGCTGACCTACGGGCAGCTCGACGAGCGAGCGCGGGCGGTCGCCGTCCTGCTCGAGCAGCACGTCGAGCCGGGCGGACGCGTGCTGCTGTGTTATCCCCCGGGCATTGATTTCATCATCGGCTTCTTCGGCTGCTTGTACGCGAATCGCGTCGCCGTTCCCGCCTATCCTCCCCGTCCCAACCGGCCGATGACCGCGCTCGAAGCGATCGCCACGCACGCACAGGTGTCCGCGGTGCTGGCGACTCAGGAGATTACCGGCGGCCGTCGCGCGCGTTCCGCGCAGACACCGGCCTTCCAAGGCGTACGGTGGCTCGTCACCGACTCGCTGGAGCCGAGTACTGCAGCCGCATGGACACCGCGCGAGATCCCCGCGGATTCGATCGCCGCGCTGCAGTTCACCTCGGGATCGACGATGACGCCGAAGGGCGTCATCCTGAGCCATCGTCATCTGCTGTGCAACACCGCGGTGATCGAGAACGCCTTCGGAGGAACGCGCGACAGCTCGATCGTGATCTGGCTGCCTCCCTATCACGACATGGGGCTCACTGGCGGGATCCTGCAGCCGCTCTACTCCGGCGTGCCGGTCGTGCTGATGGCGCCGAGCACGTTTCTTCGACGGCCGGCAAGCTGGCTGCGGGCCATCTCGACGTATCGAGCCCAATACAGCGGCGGGCCGAGCTTCGCCTACGAGCTCTGCGTCGAGAAGGTCACTGGCGACGCACGCAAAGATCTCGATTTGAGCAGTTGGGACCTGGCCTTCAACGGCGCGGAGCCGGTCAACCCGCGGGTGCTCGAGCGCTTCATCGAAGCGTTCGCGCCGTGCGGCTTCCGGCCCGAAGCGTTCTACCCGTGTTATGGGCTTGCCGAAGCTACGTTGTTCGTGTCAGGCGGACGCCGTGAAGACCCGCCGGTTGTACGCGGGTTCTCCAAATCCGCCCTCGCGCGCCACGCGATTGAAGCCGGTCCGCTCGACACCGAGGACAACCGCACGCTCGTCGGATGCGGCTTCGCCCCTGAGGGACATCGCGTTCTGATCGTGGACCCGGAGACGCGGATTCAGTCCGCGCCGGATAGCATCGGCGAAATCTGGGTGTCCGCTCCGAACGTCGCCGGCGGCTACTGGAACCTCCCCGACGAGACTGAGCGCGTGTTCCACGCGTACCTGGCCGACACGGGCGAAGGTCCGTTCATGCGGACCGGAGACCTCGGCTTCATGTACGAGGGCCAGCTGTACATCACGGGGCGCCGCAAGGATCTCATCATCATCAACGGCCGCAATCACTACCCGCAGGATCTGGAGCGCACCGCCGACGCCTGCAATCCGGTGCTGCGCGTGGGATTCGGCGCGGCATTCGCGATCGATGTGGATGGAGCGGAAAAAGTCGTCCTCGTCCACGAGCTCGAGCGGACCAGCCTGCGCAGTCTCAATGCCGACGCCGTGATCGGTTCCATTGTGGAAGCAATCTCCAGCGAGCACGAGCTTCCCCTCCACGCAGTCGCGCTGATGCCGCCGGGCAGCATTCCGATGACGTCGAGCGGAAAGATCCGCCGGAGCGAGTGCCGCGCGTTGTTTCTTGCGGGCACTCTCGAAACGGTGGCGACGTGGGCTGCCGGGACGAGTCGGAATGCGCAGGCGTTGGATGCACAACCCGAGCCTCTCCCCGAGGCGCCGGCTCCGGCCGCTTCATCGGCGACGCCATCCGCGTGGGAGATCCAGAACTGGCTCATCGACAAGCTCGCCACGCTGCTCGGTGAGTCACGGGCGCGCATCAATCCCGACAAGCCGTTCTCGCATTACGGCATCGGTTCGGTCCAGGCCGTCGGCATTGCGGAGGAGCTCGGGACCTGGCTGGGGCGCGAGCTGCCTGCCACGCTGGCGTGGGATTACCCGTCGATCCGCATACTCGCCGCGCACCTCTCGCGAGAGGCGACGGACGTGGCGCCGGCATCAGCCGGCGGCCGCCCCGTCGACGACGACTTCATCGCGATCGTCGGCGGCAGCTGCCGGTTCCCTGGCGCTTCGAGCCTCGACGCTTTCTGGGACCTGCTTGTCGAAGGACGCGAAGGGGTGGGCGACATCCCGCCCGGACGATGGCCGGAAGGGCACTTGCTCGAGTTCGACAAGGAGGTGGCGTTCCGCAGGGGCGGCTTCCTCCAGCGGGTGGACGAGTTCGACGCGCATTTCTTCGGCATCGCGCCGCGCGAAGCGCGGCACGTCGATCCACAGCAGCGCCTGCTGCTCGAGGTCGCGTGGGAAGCGCTCGAGAGCTGCGGCATTCCTGCCGACCGTGTCCGCGGCAGCCGCACGGGCGTCTTCGTCGGGATCAGCACGCTGGATTACCTGCAGTTGCTGGTCGAGGAGATCTTCGGCCGGCCCGGTCCGTTCGCGCCGACCGGCACGACCGGCAGCATTGCCGCCAATCGCCTCTCCTACTTCTTCGATCTGCGGGGGCCGAGCGTGGCGCTCGACACCGCCTGCTCGTCGTCGCTCGTGTCGGTGCACCAGGCCTGCCGGAGCATCCTGCAGGGCGAATGCGACATGGCGCTGGCGGGAGGCGTCAACCTGATGCTGACGCCCGTGATGACACGCAGCCTGGCGAAGGCGCAGATGATGTCGAAGACCGGGCGCTGCCACACCTTCGATGCCGACGCGGACGGCTACGTGCGCGGCGAGGGGTGCGGTCTCGTCGTGCTCAAGCGACTGGCCGACGCGCGCGCCGCCGGCGATCGGATTCTCGCCGTGATCAGAGGATCCGCGGTGAACCAGGACGGTCAGAGCAACGGTCTGACCGCGCCGAACGGGCTCGCCCAGCAGGCGGTGATCCGGGAAGCGCTGGTGAACGGACGAGTGGAACCCTCGCAGGTCGGCTACCTGGAGGCGCATGGCACCGGCACGCCTCTCGGCGATCCGATCGAGATCGATGCGCTCAAAGCCGTGCTGCTCGAAGGGCGCGCGCCGGAACAACGGTGTGCCATCGGGTCGGCCAAGACGAACATCGGCCACCTCGAAGCGGCGGCCGGAATCGCGGGTCTTCTGAAGGCCGCGCTCGTTCTGCATCACCAGCAGATTCCGCCGACGCTTCACCTCAAGCAGCTCAACCCGAGGATTGCCATTGCCGGCACGCCGTTCTTCATCCCGATCGAGCAGCCGCATCCATGGCCGCGCAGCGGGGCGAGCCGCTTCGCGGGCATCAGCTCCTTCGGGTTCGGCGGAACGAACTGCCACATGGTTCTGGAAGAGGCGCCAGCGACGCCGGACGAGCCGGTGGTCGCGACGGTTCCCGAACGTCCACATCACATCCTGACGCTCTCGGCGCACAGCGAGACCGCGCTCGCCGAGCTGGCCGCCCGCTACGCGTCATCGTTGGCCGATCGGGCCGACACGTCCGCCAGCGACTTCGCGTTCAGCGCCAACACCGGCCGCTCGCACTTTCCTGCCCGACTCGCGTTGGTCGGCCGCTCGGCCGGCGACTTTGCGGATCAGTTGGTCGCGTTCGGCCAGCACGCGCACCGCTCGTCCGAGGAGAGTGCCTATCTGCCGACGCCCCGGATCGCGTACCTCTTCACCGGCCAGGGATCGCAATACGAGGGCATGGGCCGCGAGCTCTACGACACACAGCCGGTATTCCGCGAGACGCTCGACCGCTGCGCGCAGACGCTCGATGCTCTGATGGAGCGGCCGCTCCTGTCCGTCCTGTTTCCCGACGCCTCGAACAAGGGCGTGATCCATCAGACGGCCTGCGCACAGCCGGCGTTGTTCGCGCTCGAATACGCGCTCTACGAGATGTGGCGATCGTGGGGCATCCAGCCGTACGCGGTGCTCGGCCACAGCCTCGGCGAGTACGTTGCCGCATGTGTGGCCGGCGTCTTCGCGCTCGACGACGGGCTCAAGCTGGTCGCGACCCGTGCGCGGCTGATGCAGAGCCTCCCATCTGGTGGAGAGATGGCGGTCGTCCTCGCCGACGAAGACCGCGTCACGGCGGCGATTGCAAACCAGCCGGATGTCGTGATTGCCGCGCTCAACGGGCCAGGCAACACCGTGATTGCCGGACCGCACGACGGCGTGCAGACCGTGCTGCGCACGCTCGAGCGGCAGAGAATCCGCGGGCGCGCGCTCAGCGTCTCCCATGCATTCCACTCGGCCCTGATGGACCCGATCCTCGAGCCGTTCACGCAGGCGGCAGCCGGGATACGGTTTGCGGCGCCCTCGATCCCGCTCATGTCGAACCTCACAGGCAGGCGCGCCGACGCGGGCGAGATCGCTCACTCAGCCTACTGGGCGCGGCACATCCGTCAGCCGGTTCGATTCGGGGATGGCATGCGCGAGCTCTACGCGATGGGCTGCGAGGTGTTCGTCGAGCTCGGCCCCGATCCATCGCTTCTCGCCGCAGGCACGCGATGCCTGCCTGACGGAGCTGGTTCCTGGCTGCCAACGCTCCGACATGGCCGGGAAGACTGGCTGCAGGTACTGGACACGCTCGGTCGGCTGTACAAGGCTGGAGCGGACGTCGATTGGACGGCCTTCGATCGACCCTACGCGCGCAAGCGCGTCAGCCTGCCGACGTATCCCTTCCAACGGCAGCGGTACTGGGTGGAATCGATGCCCTCCAAGACACGCCGCCGGCTTGTCGGAAGCCCGGTCCATTCGGTCCTCGGCGAGCGTCAGCCGGCGCTGGCCCATCTCGAGCACGATCACACGTGGCTCGTCGACCTCATCGACAAGCAGAACGGCTCCGAACGGAGCGACTGCGTGAACGGCCGCTACGTCCAGGCCGCGTTCGCCGCCGCAAATGAAACCTTCGGACGCGGCGACCGCTTCGTCTCCGACGTGGTCTTCCACGACCCGATGCCCGATCCGGCAAGCGGGCCGCGGACCGCGCAGTTCACGCTCGTCGTCGACGAGGACGCGAGCAACGGAAAGTTCTCGGCCTACAGCCGGCCCGCGAGCGCGCGCATGCCCGACGCATGGACCCTCCATGCGACCGCGCAGATCCGCGAGGTTCGCGCGGTGACGCCGGCCGAACCTGCTCGTGTGGCGGAGGTGCCGGCCGTTCGCGCCGGGATCCCGGAGACGCGGCAAGGCGCGCGGCAGCTCGATTTCTCGTTGATGTTTTTCGCGAGCAGCGACGACTCGGAGCGCGGCGACAAGTATCGCCTCGTGATCGAAGGCGCGCGGTTTGCCGACGCACACGGCTTCTCCAGCGTGTGGGTCCCCGAGCGTCACTTCGGCAAGTGGGGCTGTTTGTATCCGAACCCGTCCGTGCTGCATGCGGCGCTTGCGCGAGAGACGTCGCGCATCAGGCTGCGCGCGGGGAGCGTCGTGCTGCCGCTCCACAACCCGCTACGCATCGCCGAAGAGTGGTCGGTCGTCGACAACCTGTCGAACGGGCGAGTAGACCTGTCGTTCGCCTCGGGATGGAACCCGACCGACTTCGCGTTCGCGCCCGAGAAGTACTCGACGCGGCACGACGAGGTATTTACGGGCATCGAGCTGGTGAAGCGGTTGTGGAAAGGCGAGTCGGTGCCCGTGAAAACCGGTGACGGGCGAACGACCGACGTGCGCATTTATCCGACGCCGGTTCAACCGGACGTCAACATCTGGGTGACGGCGGCGGGCAACCCGCGGACGTTCGAGCGCGCGGGCGCGATTGGCGCCAACGTGCTGACCCACCTGCTGGATCACGGGGTCGAGGAGGTCGCGAAGAACATCCAGATCTATCGCGAAGCGCGCGCCCGTGCCGGCCACGATCCCGATGCCGGCCACGTCACGATGATGGTGCACACGTTCATCGGAACGGACGTGCAGCGCGTGCGCGAGGCGGTGCGCGATCCCTTCTGCGCCTACCTGAAAACGCTGGCGCCCGCGATGCAGGGGCTCGCTCACAGCCGCGGCCGGAACTTCGAGGCTGCGTCCGAGAAGGACGTGGATACGTTCGTCGCGTTCCTCTTCGAACGATTCTTCGCCACGCGCGCGCTGATGGGCACGCCGGAAAGCTGCAAGGCACTCGTAGAGCAGCTGGCCGCGATTGGCGTGAACGAGGTGGCGTGCCTGCTCGACTTCGGCCCGGCCACGGAGGATGTGCTGGATCACCTTCCGCACCTGGACCGGCTGCGTGAAGTGTGCGCGGGCGTGAGAACGAGTACGGAGGCATCAGCCCCGCGGGGTCGCGACGCGATCGCATCGGTGCCTCGCGGATCGACGGTCGAGCAACCTCTCTCGACGATCCGTGCGCGGTGCGACCGCGAGGTCTCGGGTGACGAGCTCGCCGGCATGATTGGCGCGACGGTCGTCGAGGACGGACACCCATTCAACGTGGAAAGGCTGTGGGTGAACGGGACGGAAGCGATCGGACTCGTCAAGCAGTCGTCGGACGAGGTGACCAGTCCATCTCCGCGAGTTGTCGAAGCAGGGTTGCGCGTGTTGATGGGCGCGGGAAACGCCAACGGGCACGCACGCGGAAACGGGAACGGAAACGGAAACGGGAACGCGATCCAGGCGGTGAACTATCGCCCGAAGCGCATCGAGCGCTTCCAGTGGTTCGAGGATGCCGACGGTCCACACGTCTGGAGTCATGCGGTCGTGACCGCGCGCGATGAACGCACGGTGGCGGGTGACATACGGTTCATCACGGCGTCCGGCAAGGTGATCGGAGAGGCGACAGGTGTCCGGCTCGAGCACGCCACGCCGGCCGAAGAGCACGAGACGGCGGCCGACAGGCACGAGCCCGCGCTCGGCGAGTGGCTGTACGAGCTGCGCTGGGACGCGGCGCCGATCGTCCCGCCGGCAGATGCTGCTGCAGGAACGTGGCTGCTGTTGGCGGATCGAGGTGGAACGGCCGCGGCCGTGGCCGCCGCGCTGAGGGAAGCGGGCGATTCGGTTGTGCAGTTCGATGGCGGCGGCAACGAACCCGAAGCCCTGCAGCGCGCGCTCGCAGAGCAGGCCGCGAACGGCCAGCAGGTCCACGGCGTCATCCATCTGCGCAGCCTCGACACCAGTCCACTGGAGACGCTGACCGCGGCGTCGTTGCAGGCGGAACAGGCGTGGACAACCGGCACCGCGCTGCGCGCCATGCAGGTGCTGACCAGCTATGGCGGTCCCCGGCTGTGGCTCGTCACCCGTGGCGCGCAGGCTGTTGGCGGCGACGAGCTCGATGTCGCGGTAGCGCAGGCGCCCATCTGGGGACTCGGTCGAACCTGCGCGATGGAGGACCCCGGGATTTGGGGTGGACTCGTCGATCTCGATCCCGCGATCGAGGCCTCCGACGCGCGACGCCAGCTGGTGTCGGTGCTTCGCTCGGGAGACCGCGAGGATCAACACGCGCTCCGCGGAAGCCAGCGGTATGTCGCGCGACTCGTGCGGCGGCCGGCCGCGAAGGTCACCGGCCCACTGCCGGTGCGAACCGACGGGAGCTACGTGATCACGGGCGGGCACCAGGGGGTCGGGTTGGAGATCGCGCAGTGGCTCGCGGAAAAAGGCGCGCGTCACCTCCGGCTGATCGGTCGCAGCACCGTGCCTCCACGGGCGGAATGGGACGGGGTTGACCCGGCGAGCCACGCAGGACAACTGATTGCACGGCTGCGCACGCTCGAGCATCGTGGCGCCACGGTGCAGTACGCGCAGGTGGACGTCTCCGACGAGGCGGCGATGCAACGCTGGTGGACGGAGCAGACGCAGCAGTCGGACGCGCCGCCCGTACGAGGCGTGATTCATGCGGCCTCTGTGTGGCAGGACGCTGCGGGGCAATCGCTGGTGCGGCCGCTTCTGCGGCTGGACGAGACGGCTCTCGAGGCGGTCTTCGGACCGAAGGTGATTGGAAGCTGGCTCCTCCATCAGCTCTCTCAATCCGCCGCGATCGACTTCTTCGTGTGCCTGTCATCGGGCGCATCGCTCGTGGGCTCGGCTGGCCAGGGCAACTACGCGGCGGCAAGCGCGTTCCTCGATGCCCTCGCGCACTATCGCCGTCTGCACGGCAGGCCGGCATTGACCATCAACTGGGGCCCGATCGGCGAGGTGGGCTTCGGGGCGACCGCCGAAGGCCGTCGTGTTCACGAGTTCTGGGAGGCACATGGGATCGAGCGTCTCACGCCGCGTGATGTGCGTGCGGCGTTGGAACACCTCATGACGCAGGCCTCGCCGCAGGTTGCGGTCCTGCGCAACGACTGGTCCCGCCTCGCCCACCACTTCCCGGCGCTGCTGTCGCTGCCATGGGCATCCCATCTCGTTCAGGCCGAGGAGCCACGCGACGCGGAAGCGTTCACGGAATTCCGCCGCACGCTCGAGGATATGCCGCTCGTCAGGCGTCGAGCGCTGCTCATCCGGCACGTGCGGGATGAGGTGGCGCGCGTGATGGGTGTGCCGCCTGCTCAGCCCATTGACGTCCGTCGCGGTCTCTTCGAGATGGGCATGGATTCCCTGATGGCGCTCGATCTCAAGAACCGCCTGCGGAGCTCCGTCGGCCTCGACGTCCCGCCGACGGTTGTCTTCGAGTTCCCGAACATCGAAGCCATCGCGGGATTCCTGGCGGAGCAGTTGTCTCCCGCGGACGCCCGCGCGGCCGAGCGGCCGACGGTCGAAGAGACGCCTGCGTCGCCGGAGAGTGAGGCTCCCGCAGGCATCGATCTGCTCGCGCGAATCCACCAGCTGTCGGATGAGGACGTCGAACGCCGATTGCAGACCGCAGAGTGAGCCGAGGACGCAGAGACGATCTCACGCGGAGAGCGCGGAGGATCAGAGGCGGCGATGGACATTCGGCGCACCGAAAGCCGTTCGACTGGTCGGCCTGGGCGCAGGCCGACACGCGCGCGCTGAGACCAGAAACAAGCCCCTATGAATGCAGCCGGGCTTGTGTTCTGGCCTCAACGCACGCGTGCCGCGACCGCGGCCAGTCGAACGGCGTCTCCGCTCCCCACGCTCTCTGCGTGAGATCGTCTCAGCGTGCTCACCTTCCCCTGCATTCGCGCCGGGGCGCTGATGACGTCTGGAATCAGCAGAAATTCGTAGTTCGACCGCACAACTGTAACGAGGAGTTCGGTGCATGAGTCGATTCGCCGAGGAGATCTCGAAACTCTCGAAGCAGCGCCTGGCGCTCCTGTGCGTCGAGCTGCAGCGCGAGCTCCACGCGGCGCGTCAATCGCGGCCTGAACCGATTGCGATCATCGGCCTTGGCTGCCGCCTGCCTGGCGGCGTGAATGGTCCCGAGGAGTTCTGGCACCTTCTCGAAAACGGCATCGACGCCATCGGCCCGATTCCTTCCGATCGCTGGAACGTCGACGAAGTCTACGATCCCGTTCGCACCGCACCCGGCAAAATCTACACGCGGTCCGGAGGATTCGTGGATCGCGTGGACGAGTTCGATCCGGAGTTCTTCGGCATCTCGCCGCGCGAGGCGCGGCACATGGATCCCCAGCACCGCCTTCTTCTCGAGGTCGCCTGGGAAGCGCTCGAACATGCCGGACAACCGATCGATCAACTGGCAGGCAGCCCGAGCGGCGTCTTCATCGGGATCGGTACCTACGACTACGCAACGTGGCAGACGGCATACCTGACACACGAATCGGTCAATGCCTACACCGGCACCGGCAACGCGTTCTGCTTTGCCGCCGGACGCCTGTCGTACTTGCTGGGACTGCACGGACCCAGCCTGGCGCTCGACGCGGCGTGCGCGACCTCCCTCGTGGCGGTGCACCTGGCATGTCAAAGCCTGCGGGCGGGCGAGTGCACGCTCGCTCTGGCGGGCGGCGTGAACCTGATGCTCACGCCCGAGCCGACGATCTTCCTGTCCAAGGCGCAGGCCCTGTCTCCTGACGGACGCTGCAAGACGTTCGACGCGTCGGCGGACGGCTACGGCCGCGGCGAGGGATGCGGCATCGTCGTGCTCAAACGGCTCTCCGATGCGATCGCAGCCGGTGATCCGGTGCTGGCGGTGATTCGCGGCTCTGCCGTGAACCACGACGGGCGGAGCGCCGGTCTCACGGTTCCCAACGGCACGGCGCAGCAGGCCGTGATTCGCGAGGCGCTCGCGCAGGCTGGCGTGTCGCCGCGCGACATCAGCTACGTGGAAGCGCACGGCACCGGCACCGCGCTCGGCGATCCGATTGAAATCCGCGCGCTCTCGGCCGTGCTCGGCCGCAACCGCGACGCGGACAACCCGCTGTGGATCGGCGCGGTGAAGACCAATATCGGTCATCTCGAGGTGGCCGCCGGCGTGGCGAACCTCATGAAGGTCGCGCTGGCGCTGCAGCATCGCACTATCCCGCCGCACCTGCACTATCGGCAGCCGAATCCCCACATTGCGTTCGACGAGATCCCGGCGCGCATACCGGTGACCGCGGTGCCATGGACGAACGGCCGCGGACCACGCTTGGCTGGTGTGAGCTCGTTCGGGCTGAGCGGCACCAATGCGCATGTCGTCGTCGAGGAGTTCCGGCCCACTGTGGAAGAGCACGCGACAGCCGACGACCATGGCGGTCCTCACGTGTTGACACTGTCGGCCCGTGATGAGTGGTCGCTGCGCGCGCTCGCGTCGGCGTGCGAGCAGTCGCTCGCACCTGGCGGGATGCTGCGCGAGATGCCGCTGAGCGACATCTGCTACACGGCGTCAGCTCGTCGCAGCCACCATCGATACCGCTGGGCGGCGGTCGTCGACTCTATCGAGGAGGCGCGCCGTAAGCTCGCGGCCTTCGCGTCACAGGAATCGACCGAAGGATCCCCGAGGGTCCCGGCGCGTCGCGAACACAAGCTCGCATTCGTGTTTGCCGGCCAGGGATCGCAGTGGTGGGCCATGGGGCGCGACCTGATGGCGAAAGGGCCGGCGTTCCTTCACGCGATCGAGGAGTGCGACGAGATATTCCGTCGCCATGGCCACATCTCGATCCTCGAGGAACTGCGGCGTGACGAAGCCACTTCGCGCATCTCCGACACGGAGATCGCGCAGCCCGCGTTGTTCGCGGTCCAGGTGGCGCTCGTGCGGCTCCTCGCGTCATGGGGTGTGCATCCCGATTCCGTCATCGGCCACAGCGCCGGCGAAGTGGCCGCGGCGCATGCCGCGGGAGTATTGACGCTCGAAGACGCGGCAAGGCTCGCGCTCCTCCGCGGCCGCGTCATGCA
>DASYQV010000328.1:0-18017 GCA_036005125.1 Vicinamibacterales bacterium | reverse complement strand
CATCGAGAGCACTTCGGCGTTGTTGTCGAAGCCGAAGCCCGCCATGTCACTCGGAAGCAGCGCCGCGCCGTCGATCTCCAGTGCCAGCAGGTCGCGGATGACGTTGACGTACTCGGTGCGATTCAACCGGTGCGAAACCACGCGTCCCGGGTCGGGTGCGGCAGCGGCCACGCGGTCGAGCTCAGCCTCGAGCGTCGCCAGAAAAGCGGTCGTGGCCGCTTGATCGGGCCGTGGGCGATCCTGCGGCGGCATCTGGCCGCTGCGGAGCTTTCGCGTGACCTTTTCGAGGAGCTCACGGTTGGCGTCCACGCGGCTGATGTCAACCTTGTCGAACATGACCCCCGCCGTCTTCAACCGCTCGTTGTGACAGGTCACACAATACTGATCGAGAAGCGCGCGTGACGGTAAGCCCGGTTGGCGTGCGGGCGCCTGCTGAGCCTGCGGCGCGGCCGCGGCTTCCACGCTGACGAGTCGGAGAGACGAACCAGCGGAGAAGGTCAACCCCACCAGGCATATGGCGCTGAGCGCTCTCGTCACAGACATGAAGCAGCCTTTCAGCGAAAACTCACCCTGCCGGCGCAAATAGAACGACAAATTTACACCCTTGCCGCCGATGCCGCAACAGAACGAGATGTTGCGCCATGCAGGCCACGTATGAGGAAGTGACGACATCCAGTCGTTTCTTTGACAAGCCCTGGACACGCTCCTATAATCAACGGTTCAGGCAAGGCGATCAGACAGTGAATTAAAAACGAGGAGCGCCCACCATGCGCGCCCGCACGAAACGTCTCGCAAGCCTCGGTCTCATCCTGTTCCCGCTGACAGTCGGAATGGCAGCCGCTGCGGCTCCAGACAGTCGACTCGTGGACGCTGTCGCCGGGCGAGATACTGCGCTCGCGCGGACGCTGCTCAAGGAAGGCATCGACGTCAACACCGCGCGCGCCGATGGTGTGACGGCACTCCTCTGGGCGGCGCACTGGGACGATCGCGACGCGGTCGAGCTGCTGCTGCGCGCCGGCGCCAACGTGAACGCGGCTGACGATCACGGGGTGACGCCGCTCGCCCGGGCCTGCGAGAACGCGAGCGAGGCGGCGGTCACACGCCTGCTCGAGGCGGGTGCGAATCCCAACGCGGCGCAGACCAACGGGCTGACGCCGCTCATGACGGCCGCGCGCACCGGCAACCTGAACGTCGTGAAGGCCCTGCTGGCGCGGGGCGCCAACGTCAACGCCCCAACGGTCGCCACGCACGAGACGGCACTGATGTGGGCCGTCGGCGAAGGCCATCGGGAGATCGTCCGCGCCCTCGTCGAGAACGGCGCCGACGTCCATCCACGGGCGCAGCAGGCGTTCTCACCGTTGATGGCCGCGGCCGATAACGGCGACATCGAGACCGCGAAGATCCTGCTCGCGGCCGGCGCACAGGTCAACGAGATCGCGTCGGACGGCACGCATCCGTTGCCCTACGCCATCATCGTCGGGCAGGCCGCGTTCGCGCAGTTCCTGCTCGAACAGGGTGCGAATCCGAACGCGGACATCGACGGCATCACCGCGCTGCACGCCGCGGCCGGCCCCGTCGATCCATGGCTGCGCGCATGGAATCGCCTGCACGGCGGCCGGCGAGCCAAGCGGCTCAAGCTGAATGAACGCGAAACGCTGGTGGAGGCCCTGCTCGCGAAGGGCGCCAATCCCAACGCGCGCATGACCGCCTCCGAGATGGCGGGGCTCGGGTTCATCCGGAACGGCGCGTTCGATACGTTCACGACCGGCAGCGGCGATCTGTCAGGGGCGACGCCGCTCTGGGTAGCCGCGTACGCGTCGAACCGTGGCGAGGGCAGCCAATCCTTCGTGAACCGCACGCGCGGCGCCGACTCGAGCGGCAAGGTCATTCGGAGCCTCCTCGTGGCGGGCGCCCGTCCCGACCTGACGACCGCCGACGGCACCACACCGCTGATGGCCGCGGGCGGATGCGGGCGCGCGGCGCACGCGACCAACGTGCCGCGGGCCGAGCGCCAGCCGATGGCGGAAGAGGCCACCAAGCTCCTGGTCGAAGTGGGCGTCGACGTGAACGCCACCAACGAAGCGGACTTCACCGCGTTGCACTGCGCGGCCTTCACGGGCCTGCCCGAGCTCGTCCAGTACCTAGTGGACCATGGCGCGGATCTCAACGCGCGCGACTGGCGCGGCCGTACGCCGTTCCGCCTGGCCGAGGGCGCCAAACAGTCGTTCCACTATCAGGAGTGGCCGGAAGTGGCGGCGCTGCTGCAGAAGCTCGGCGCGGACACGACCCTGGGAATCCCGGGGACCATACACGAGCGCTTGCGCGGGCTGGCGGCGACCAAGTAAGCGGGATCCATGACGCGTCACCTGGCGGGATGGCTGACCGCGTTCGTCGTGGCATCGGCAACCGTGGCAGTCGCGCAGAAAATCGTAAGCCCCGAAGAGCTCGTCCGGGCGATGAAGACGATCGGCACAGCCTTCGACGGCGTGAGCAAGGCTATCGAGTCGAAGTCCTACATAGATGCCAAGACGCCGCTAGCGCTGTCGCGTCAGATACTTGCCTCCACCAGACCTTTCTGGACGGCCAACCAGAAGCCCGACGCTGCGAAGATGACCAGGGAGACGGTCGCGAAACTCGACGCGCTCGACAAGGCGCTGTCGTCGAGCGCTGTCGATGCGGCGGTGGTAGCCGCAGCCCTTCAGGACGTCAATCGCGGGTGCGACGCGTGTCACGCGACATACCGCGAAGGTGACCCGCAGACCGGCTACCGAATCAAATCAACATCCCGTTAAGCCTCAGAGCGCACGTCGATCACCTTGAGCCCGTGCGTCGCTCCGTTATTGCCTGACAGCCACGCCCAGCATTTCGAAGTGACCCTGGTTCAACAGGGGCCCGGAGCCGATGAATGCCCGCGCGGGAAGTGGTCCTTTGAAGTATGTCTTGTAGAGAGCATTGAACTGGTTGTACAGCGTCAGGTCCGGCGTGTGTATCTGCACACTGACGAGATCGTCCATCGTCATCCCTGCTTCCTTGAGGACGCCGACAAACCCGTCGAGGAGGCCTCTAATCGACTTCTCCATCTCTGCCTCCCCGGGCGCCTTGGTCGCCGCCGCGATTCTTCCGGAAAGATAAAGCGTGTCGCCAACGAGCACCGCCGAGCTGAACGCGCGCTGATCGCTCGACGTCTGGGGACCGATATATTGGCGCCGCGGGCGCTGCTGCGAGCTCGCAAGATTCACGAAAACCAGCACGACAAGCATTCCAAGGACGAACGGCAGCCAGAAACGGGTGAGCGTGCGCATTGACGCCTCCTTATATGAAATAGAGTCCTTGAGAATACCTGACATTGACCAGAATTCGAATGATGCGTCCGCTCGTCGTATCGTGTGTCGCCGTCGCCGTGCTGGTCGGACCCGCAGCCGCGATGATGGGCCAGGATTCTCCGCAGGACTATCCGCAGTGGCGCGGCCGCAATCGTGACGGTGCAGCCAGCGCGTTCTCGAAGCCGGACTCGTGGCCCGACACTCTGAGGCTCAGGTGGAGAGTCGAGGTCGGAGAAGGTTACGCGACGCCTCTTGTCGTCGGCAATACCGTTTACGCCTTTACCCGCCGCAACGGTAAAGAGGGGATGACCGCGCTCGACTCGGAAACCGGTGAAACGATCTGGCGCACGGACTACCCGGTTGCATACGAGATGTACGAGGACACTGTTGATCACGGCGAAGGTCCCAAGGCAACGCCACTCTTCCACAACGGGAAGCTGTACGCGCTCGGCATCAGCGGGACCATTTCGGCCTTCGATGCATCCAGCGGAAAACTCGTGTGGCAGAAACCTGCACCATCGAGACAACCTTACCTTGGCACCGCGTCATCACCGATTGGCGATGGCGAACTCGTCATTGTCCAGGCCGATGGCTACAACGCGCTCGCGGCTTTTGAGGCAAATACCGGTAAGGTCAAATGGACCGTGAAGAACGAGTTCGCGTTCGCGTCCCCGATGATCGTTGACTTCCACGGAACCCGCCAGGTCATCGCGCTCGCTCAACAGTCGATCCTCGGCATCTCGGTCGCCGATGGTGCAGTCCTGTGGGAGCATCCCTGGAAGTCACCGCATGTTCAAGCCATCACGCCAGTCGTCTATCGTGAGACGATCATCGTCAGCGGGCACCACAGGGGCGTCCTGGCGCTCAAACCGATCAGGCGGGAGGACAAGTGGGTTGTGGAGGTGGTCTGGGAAACCCAGGAAGCCTCCCTCTTCTTGAGCAACCCGGTGATCATCGGCGACACGCTGTTCGGTTTGTCCCATCGGAACAGTGGCCAGTTCTTTGCCATCGACGCGGCGACCGGCCACGTGCTATGGCTCGACCGGCCGCGGCGGGCATCGAACAGCGCTGTTGTGAAGGCGGATAATCTGCTCTTCTTTTTGAACGACGACGCCGAGCTGATCGTTGCCAGGAGCAGCCGGACCGGTTTCGAGCCACTCACACATTACAGTGTCGCCGACAGTGCCACGTGGGCCCAGCCGGCGATATCGGGAAAGCGGATCTTCATCAAAGACGTGTCATCTCTTGCGTTGTGGAGCCTGGATTGAGGTCATCGCCAGCGCGTATGAACTTCGTGCTGATCCACAGTCCAGTCGTGGGGGCGCTGACATGGCAGCCGACCGCCCGGTTGCTACGCGAGCAGGGCCACATCAGTCGCGTGCCGGTGCTTGATATCGCCAGCGCTCACGCACCCTACTGGCCCTCCCTGGCCGGTCGAGTGGCTGAGGCCGCTCGCGACCTTCCGCCAGAGGAGTCGTTGGTCTTGGTGACCCACAGTGCCGCAGGGTTGATTGTGCCGGCCGTGCGCAACGCGTTACCGGAACGCGCAGTTCGCGCGTATGTCTTCGTCGACGCCGCATTGCCCGAGAACGGCGTCACCCTTGGTGATCTGATTCCTGCAGCTGCTGGCGTAACCATGGATGCGCGTCGTGCGCGGGCCGATGATGGGTGGCTCCCGCCATTGGGAGCAGACTGGCCGGAGGCGGTCTGGGCAGCGCTCATACCGGACACGACGCTGAGAGCACGCTTTGTTGCCGAAGTGCCGCGGGTCCCGCTCGCGCTCTATGACGATCCGACACCGATCGTCGCGACCTGGCCGGATGCCCCATGCTGCTATCTTCAGTTCTCGCGGCTCTACGCGACAACTGAGGCACGGGCACGCGAATCCGGCTGGGAGACTCGGCAACTTCGCGGCGAGCACTTTCACATGCTTGTCAAACCCCTGGACGTGGCGCGTGCGCTGGTCGATCTTGCTGAAGCATCGCAGCCTTCGTCTGGAGCGAGACCAGCGGTCTGATACCTTGAATCCAACCGACCTTCTCTTCGGAGGTATGGAGAAGCTTGGCCCAGGCGGCGATGTGCATACTCTGCACGTCTTGCGCTTTCTGCCAAAACAGCAGTTCGACGTCGTGGTTGACGCAGGTTGCGGGACGGGTCGACAGACCATCGCGCTTGCGAAGGGACTTGGCACCCTTGTTCACGCGGTCGATTCGTATGAGCCGTTCCTCAACGATCTAACGCGCCGCGCCAGGGACGCAGGCATCGAGCATCTCGTCCAGACGCATTGCATGGACATGAAGGATATTCCGGACGCCTTTCCTCACGTTGATCTGCTCTGGTCGGAAGGTGCCGCGTACAACATCGGCTTTCCCAACGCACTGACGACCTGGGCGCACGCGATGGATCCGGGCGCCTTTGCCGTTGTCAGCGAGCTGTCGTGGCTACGAGAACGCGTGCCGGATGCCGTGAGGGATTTCTTCTCAACCGGATATGCGGACATGCGCTCGATGCAGCAGAACATGACGATCGCCGAAAATGCCGGATATACGGTGCTCGGTACCTATACGATCCCGACAGAGGCGTGGGTGGACGGCTACTACGAGGTGCTTGAACCACGGGCGAAAGCTCTCATGCGTCACCCGGATTCGTCCGTCAGGGAGCTTGCGGTCGACACAATCAAGGAGATCGAGATTTTTGAATGCTCCGAAGACAGCTACGGCTACGTCTTCTATGTACTTGGAATCGCCGCCTGAGCAGCCGCTGAACGCAACGGTCGCGATCGGTCACTGGAGCGGCCGCTGGTTAGGCGCAAGCGTTGGCCCGATAACGAACACGATGACTGATCTCGCCGTACGGGAGTACGGCATCGGCGCTGAAACAATAATCGCGGTGCACGGCGGACCCGCCGCGGCCGGCGACCTCGCGCCGCTTGCCAGAACTCTGGGTGACCGATGGCACGTGCTGGAGCCCTATCAGCGTGGCAGCGGTGGTCGACCTCTGACGGTTGCGACGCATGTGCAGGATCTGGAGGACCTGATCCGCGAGCGCTGCGCCGGTCGGCCGCCGGTCCTCGTAGGCCACTCCTGGGGCGCGATGCTGGCGCTCGCGTACGCCGCGGATCATCCGACGACGCCGGCCGCCCTGGTGCTCATCGGCTGTGGGACGTTCTCTCGAGCCGCTCGCGCAGAATTCGAAGCAAGACGCACGGCGCGACTCACGCCCGCGGATTACGAGACTCTCGCGACGATCAAGACCGAGAAGGACGCGAATCGCCGCCTTGCCGCACTGGGCGTTGTGATGGCGCGGATCTATGGCTACGACATCGACGAGGCTGCGAACGATCTCACCGTCGTTGATGCTGTGGCGCATGAAGAAACCTGGGCAGACGTGATCCGCCTGCAGAACGAGGGGGTCTACCCAGCCGCGTTCGCCGCCATCGCATGCCCGGTCCTGATGCTTCATGGCGAGGCCGATCCGCATCCTGGCCGCTGTACCAGCGAAGACCTGAGACCGTACATTCCTCACCTGGAGTACCGGGAGTTAGCGAAATGCGGGCATTCGCCGTGGCTGGAACGACAGGCGAGAGAGGAATTCTTTGAAATTCTCAGGGCATGGATCGCCGCTCGATGGCAACCTGTGGTTCGATGAGGGGCTAGTCAGGCGCACAAAAGCATGAGCACCTCAGCGAAGTTGATTTTCCTGTGCGGCAAAATGGCGGCAGGAAAGACCACTCTCGCACGGGATTTGGCCCGGCGGGAGAATGCCGTCCTTCTCGTAGAGGACGCATTCCTGGATAGCCTGTTTCCTGGAGAGATCACCGACATAGCGAAATTCATCACGTGTTCTTCTCGATTGAAGAACGCGCTCGCGCCACACATTTGCGCTCTCTTGTCGAAGGGTATCTCTGTCGTACTCGACTTTCCAGGCAATACAAAGGTGCAGAGGACGTGGTTCCGTGAGCTGTTCGAGCGCGCCAATGTTGGGCATGAATTGCATTTCATAGACGTATCGGATGATTTGTGCAAGAGTCAGCTCAAGGCTCGAAGCAAGGACCTGCCGCCTGGCGCTCCTTGGACCACGGACGCGGAGTTTGAAGCCGTCACTATGTATTTTCAGCCTCCATCAGCAGATGAAAGGTTCAACGTCGTCCATCATGAGCGCGTCTGACAGACGCCATCGAGGCCCTCGTGATCAGCGCACGCGTGCATCCCATCCTCGTGACGGGAGCCACCGGCCGTGTCGGGCGTGAGGTGGTCACCCAACTGCTGGCCGCGGGCGTGCCGGTACGCGCGCTCACACGCCGACCGGCGACGGCGGCGCTGCCGGCGGACGTTGAGGTCGTGGCCGGCGACCTCACGGTGCCCGAATCGCTCGACGTCGGGCTGCAGGGCGTCGGTGCGGTGTTCCTCGTCTGGACCGCCCCGCCGACCGCCGCTCCGGCCGCCATCGAGCGTCTCGCGTCGCACGTGCGGCGCGTCGTCTTCCTCTCGTCGCCGCACCGAACGCCGCACCCGTTCTTCCAGCAGCCGAATCCCCTGGCTCTCCTCCACGCCGACATCGAGCGGCTGATCGCGGCCGCCGGCCTCGCGTCGACAATCATCCGGCCGGGTATGTTCGCGTCGAATGCGCGGTTCTGGTGGGCGGACCAGATCCGGAACGGCGATGTCGTCCGGTGGCCCTACGGCGCAGCCGAGACGGCACCGATCGACGAGCGCGACATTGCGGCCGTGGCGGCGCGTGCGCTGGACGAGGACTCGCCCCCAGGAGGGGACTACGTCCTCACCGGCCCCGAGTCGCTGAGTCAGGCCGAGCAGGTGAGCATCATCGGGGCCGCCATCGGGCGCCGGATCCGGTTCGAGGAGCTGTCGCCGGAAGAGTTCCGGCGCGAAACGGCGGGTCGTTGGCCGGGTCCGGTCGTGGACATGCTGCTCGCTGCGTGGAGTGCGACAATCGGGCACCCGGCGTTCGTGACCTCCACCGTCGCCGACCTCCTCGGATCGCCCGCGCGGTCTTTTGGCCAGTGGGCCGCCGATCACGCCGACGCGTTTCGGGGACGTCCCAGCGAGATAGGAAGTTGAGACCGGGCCCACAAAACCAGCGGACACTGGAGGTCAACGTGAGCGAATCCGCTATTACCGCTACCGTAGACAGCAAACCGGTGGCCGTCAGCTTGCCGGAGGCCGCTCCTCATCGAACTGCCCGCAGTGGATTCTACGTAGGAATGTCCGGGGCGCTGCTTCTCATCGTCTTGATCGGCTTCAGCCGAACTCTGTATCTACGTGCCTTCTTCGACGTTCCCGAGATACCAGCCTCTGTATGGGTACACGGTACGGTGCTTACCGCGTGGTTTGTCGGTCTCCTCCTTCAGACGACGTTGGTGGCGGTCCGTCGCAGTGATATTCATCGACAATCCGGCTGGATCGTCGGCGGACTCGGTGTCGCCGTCTTTGCGGTCAGTCTGGCGGTGACCTTGAATTTCGTCCCCCGGCAGAGGGCGCTCGGTGTCGACATCGAGGCTCGCATCCGCGGCCTCTCTGTGATCGTGTGGTCAGATCTTGCGGCCCTCCTGGCTTTTGGCATCTTCTTGTCAGCAGCCATCGCGCTCCGGCGCCGTACGGAGATGCACAAGCGCCTGATGCTGCTGTCGTCGATCAGTATCGTCCAACCTGCCATGTCACGCATCTGGCGCTGGCCCGTGTTCAATGGTCTTGACTCGAACGTGTTGGGATTGGGCGGACTATTGTTGTTCATCCTCGTACTCGGGTTGTATGACCTGCTCGCTCGCAAGCGGGTGCATGCGGTCACGCTGTGTTGCGGGTCATTCTTCATGGGATGCAAGATTGTCGGGATATACGTGATCGCCAGGTCGGCGGTCGGGCTGTCATTCGTTCGAGGGCTCGGGTAGGTCGTGTGAACCATGCTGCGCACACGATCGGACGGCTGCGTTCTGCGGACCAAAGATCATCAGATTTCCGGGAGCGCGTATGAAGCATAGCGCCCGAAGCAGGTCGTCGGACCTCGTCTCGCGACGGGCGTTCCTCGGCTCAGCCGGGTTAACCGGTGCCGCACTTGCCACGCCACTCGCTGGCCAGAACATCACTGAAGCGCCACTTCGCCTTGCGCGGCCCGATGGTCTGCCGAAGGTCGTTGCACGGGATGAGGCGTATTGGAAACGTGTCGCCGCGCGCTATCGCGTGTCGGACCGTGTGACGAACCTCGAGGCTGGCTACTGGGGCATGATGGCGGTCCCCGTACTCGCTGAGTACGTCCGCCAGGTCGAGCGCGTAAACGTCGAGAATTCGTTCTACGCTCGTGGAGCGTACACCGCCGACCTCCTGGCCGTACGAAAGAGGGTGGCCGCTGCGCTTGGCGCCGACGTGACTGAGATCGCCCTCACTCGCGGAGCCACCGAAGCCCTCCAGTGCCTGATCGGCGGCTACAACCGGCTCAAACCGGGGGACGCGGTCATGTACGCGGATCTCGACTTCCCCAGCATGCAGTACGCCATGAATTGGCTGACCGAGCGCCGTGGCGCGCGCGTTGCCCGGTTTGCGATTCCTGAGCCGGCGACTCGGGAGAACGTGCTGGATGCGTATACGGCCGCTCTCGATGCCAACCCGAACGTGCGCCTCCTCCTGTTGACGCATGTGAACAACAAGACCGGGCTCATGATACCGGTCGCCGCGATCACGGCGCTTGCACGGCAGCGTGGTGTCGACGTCATCGTGGACGCCGCGCACTCCTGGGGCCAGGTCGACGTGACGGTCGGCGATATCGGTGCCGACTTCATTGGCTTCAACCTTCACAAGTGGATCGGCGCACCGTTAGGTGTCGGCGTGATGTTCGTCCGGAAAGGGCGACTGGGCGATATCGACGCCATGATGGGAAACGAGGAACAGTCCAACGACAGTATTCTGAGCCGCGTCCATTCAGGCACCATAAACTTCGCGGCTGTTCTGACCGTACCGGCTGCGCTCGACTTCCACGCGGCAGTCGGGCCAGTCTACAAAGCGGCTCGCCTCCGGTATCTGCGCGATCGCTGGGTGGGTCCGGCGCGCGACCTGCCTGGCCTCGACATCCTGACGCCGGACGACCAGGAGATGGTGGCGGCCATCACATCGTTCCGGCTGCAGGGACGCACGAGCAGGGAAGACAACCAGCGAATCGTTGACGATCTCCGTACCCGCTACGGCGTGTTCACCGTGCGCCGTAACGGGCTCGAGCGGGGCGACTGCGTTCGCGTGACACCTGGTCTCTACAATCGTCCGGCAGACGTCGACCGTCTGGTAGCGGCACTCAAACAACTATCGCTCGAACGACGATAAAGTCGAGGGCGCCAACAGACGCGGAGGCACAGAACATGGCGGCGGTTCCGTGGCATCTCAAGGGAGAAGAGGCCGGCGGTTGCAATTGCGCCTGGGGGTGTCCTTGCCAGTTCAATGCCCTGCCGACGCACGGTCACTGCGAAGGTCTGTTCACAGTTCGTATCGGCGAAGGACACTTCGGAACCGTCCGGCTCGACGGGGTCCGATTTGCAGCAGTCTTCTCATTCCCGGGCGCGATCCACGAGGGCAATGGTGCGTTGCAGCTGATTATCGATGAACGTGCGAGTGCCGGGCAACGGGAGGCCATCATCGCGATCACCGGTGGAGAGCACGGCGGGACGATCTTCGAGATTTTCGCCGCGGTCGCACCGAACCGCCCGGCTCCGCTCGTGCTGCCAATCGAGCTCGACGCCGATCGCGAACGGCGGACTGCCAGTCTGTCGCTGCCCGGCACAGTCGAGTACCGGGCCGAGCCAATCAAGAACCCTGTGACCGGGGAAGAGCACCGGGCTCAGATCCGTCTGCCGAACGGCTTCGAATATCGCGAGGCCGAAATGGGCAACATGACATGGCTGAAGGTGGCAGCGGGTCCGCTTGCCTTCGAACATCGCAACAGCTACGCGCAGTTCAACGCCTTCGACTGGAGCAACGAGCGCGCTTGAACGCGCTCCCGTCGTGAATCCCATGACTTAGTAGAACACGGACTTCCTGCCCGCCGCTTTTCATCACATCGAGGACCGCGGCCACTTCATTCCGTCTGGCGTCAACCCGACGGATCATGGAAGATCAAGGCTGACATTTCGAACGGCTCGCCGCGTCGCAACGCGCGCGAATGGCCGCGGACACGTGCCGGTGACTTTGCAACAACTCCTTGGAATATCACTCCCGATCATCCAGGCCCCGATGGCGGGTGTGCAGGGCAGTGCACTCACAGTGGCCGTTTCGAATGCTGGCGGGCTCGGCTCGCTTCCCTGCGCCATGCTCGGGCTGGATGACATGCGCAGGGAGCTGATGACCATCCGTGCGCAGACCACGAACCCGTTCAACGTGAACTTCTTCTGTCACACACAACCCGAGTTCAGCGCTGAGCGAGAGTCGGTCTGGCGAACCGCGGCGCCGTACTTTGCCGAGTTCGGAATCGATCCAAACACCATTCCCTCGGCGCCTGCGCGGGTGCCCTTCAACAGCGACGCTGCTGAAGTCCTGGGCGAGTTCAAGCCTCCTGTGGTGAGCTTTCATTTCGGCCTGCCTTCGGCGGACCTGCTGGCGCAGGTGCGCGGCTGGGGCGCCAGAATCGTCTCTTCGGCCACAACGGTCGACGAAGCTCGCTGGCTGGAAGCGCGTGGAGTCGATGCCATCATCGCGCAAGGGCTCGAGGCGGGGGGACATCGCGGCATCTTTCTGTCGGAGGATCTCACGACCCAGATGGGCACGCTCGCGCTGGTCCCGCAGATCGTGCAGGCCGTGAAGGTTCCGGTCATCGCTGCCGGCGGCATCTCGGACGCGCGAGGCGTCGCGGCCGCCATGGCGTTGGGCGCAGCTGGCGTGCAGGTCGGGACGGCCTACCTTCTATGCCCGGAGGCTACGACAACCAGCGTGCATCGCGCGGCGCTGAAGAGCGACGCGGCGCGCGTCACGGCGCTGACCAACGTATTCACCGGCCGGCCCGCACGAGGCATCGTGAATCGCATCATGAGGGAACTGGGTCCTCTCAGTGCTGCCGCGCCCGCGTTTCCCCTGGCGACATCGGCCATCGCGGCCTTGCGCGCCAGGGCCGAAAGCCTGGGCAGGAGCGACTTCTCACCCTTGTGGGCGGGGCAGAATACAACCGGCTGCAAAGAGATTCCGGCGAGTCTTCTCACGCGAGACCTGGCGCAGGATTTCGTCGAAGCCACCTGACCACGTTCGAAGAGGACCACAGGTGCTGGGATTTTTTGATTCAGGCTTCGGGGGGTTGAGCGTCGTTCGGAAGATCAGAGAAGCGCTGCCCCGGCATTCCTTCGTCTACCTGGGTGACAACGCTCGAACTCCTTACGGGTCTCACTCGCTGGACGTCATTCACCGCTATACGCTGGAAGGCATCATCGAGCTGTTCAACCGCGGCGCAGAGCTGATCGTCGTCGTGTGCAACACCTCGTCCAGCGTGGCGTTGAGGAAGATTCAGCAGGAATACCTTCCGAACCATCATCCCGACCGACGCGTCATCGGCATAATCATCCCGACAGCAGAGGAAGTGTCCTCGCTCACCCGGTCGAAGGTGATCGGCATCCTCGCAACCGAGGCCACGGTGAGCTCGCTCGCCTACCCCCAGGAGATCCTGAAGATCGACCCGGAGGTTCGCGTGTACCAGCAGGCGTGTCCGCTGCTGGTTCCCATCGTTGAAAGTGGAGACCTGCACGCAGCGGCCGTTCCCGCCTCTCGGTACGTGGAAGGTCTCCTGGGACAGGACCCGCAGATGGATGCGACGCTGCTCGGCTGCACGCACTACGCGCTCATAGAACACATCTTTCGCGAACTGATTCCGCCGGAGATTCGCATTGTCACTCAGGGTGAGATCGTCGCGCGGAAGCTTGTCGATTACCTCAGACGTCATCCCGAGATGGATCGACGCCTCGAGAAGTCCGGCGGGCAGCATTTTCTCAGCACGGAGTGCTCTCCACGAATCCAGACGCTGGCGACTCAGTTTTTCGGGATGCCGGTCAGTATAGAGACCACGCGGCTGCTTCCGTTGTGACCACGTGAATACTCAGAAAGCGATCTGTCCGCCGAACTGGACCAGGCGCCCCGGCAGAATCGGGTCGACGCCGCCGACCAGGTTGTCGGACACGGGACGTGGCCATGCCGGGCCGTACGTGCTGTTGACCGCGATCTGATCGCTCCTGTTGAACGCGTTGTAGACGTCGACGTTCGCCTGCACGCGGGCTCTTCCGAGCCTCAGAATTTTCGTCAGCCGCACGTCGAGCTGGGTGCGCCGGGGCAGGAACTGCGTCATCGGCGCGATCAGTGGAACCATGGACGTCGCCGTGCACGGGACGCGGGTTCCGCACGCCGCCACGTTACGGCCCAGTGATGGCGCGATCTCGGCGTTGGTCGCGTTGTAGTTCGCCTCGAAGGGCGCCCCCGACAGGTTCTGGAACGTCGCACTCACCACGAAGTCGCCCGGCAACGGATACGTGCCGTACGCCTTGACCTGCGTCTGAGCTCTGAACGGCGCGACGACACGGCAGTTCAGCAGCTGCTGCGGGGAATCGATCACGAGGCAGTTATCGGTTACCGTGCGCCCCGTGTCCACGCCTCCACCGAGCTGGATGCCCCGCCCGAACCGGGTGTTGAGGCTGACGCCGAAGAAGTCGGATTGTCCGCAGGTGGTGAGGTTCCCCCTGTTGGCGATGCCGGCCAGCGAGCCCGGAAAACCGCAGTTCACCCCGAACTGCGATCCGTAGGCCCTTGTCTGAGCCTCGTACTGCGACGCGGGCACTACCAGCGTGTTACCCAGGCCGAACTTCGCCGGGACGACGTCGTACAGTCCGCAGACCTGGTAGCCGCCGCCGCGGGGCAGCCGCGGATCGACCGGCGCCGTAACGCAGTACGGCTGGTAGTCATTGGGAGTGACGGCCTGGTTATCCTGCACCCGGAAGTTGCCCGCCCAGTTCCGGTAATAGCCACCGGTCACGGACACCTCCGGGCGAATTTGATGCTGCACTTCCGCTGCGAAATCCCAGGCGTAGTTGCGCACGCCGAAGCCATCCAGCACGTCCTGGGAATAGCGGCTGGCATTGGGGTTGTTCCTGCCGAAGTTCACGTTGTTGAGCGCACCGCATTCGCCGTTGCCGGCAGGATTGGTCAAGGCGCAATCCGGAATGTAATTGCCGTTGATGTCGTTCCACGTGCGGGTGGCGCTCAGCACCGAGGTCACGACGGGGTTGTTGTCGTTGGCGATGTTATAGCTCCCCTGCTCGACATAGCGGCTGAGAGATACTTTGAGCGCGGTCCCGCTGTTTCCGAACAGGTCGTACGACATGCCGAGCCGCGGCTCCAGATCCTTCCATCGGGGCACGCCACTGACGGCCCCGAAGTCTCTCGCCGGCAGGAATTGCGTCGCGTCCACGTGCTGCTCGGGCACATAACCGTTCAAATAGTCGAACCGCAGGCCGTAATTGAGCGTCAGGCGCTTGAAGCTCCACTGATCCTGCGCATAGAGTCCCAGATCCGCTTTCACCCGGTTCTTGACGAACCATGGCGTCGCCCACTCGGTGATGCTGTTCGGCGCGCCGTTCAGGAACGTGTAGTTCACGTCGCCGTGGACGATCATGTCCTGATTGTTGATCGCCTGTTCGAGCTGGACGCCTGTCTTGAACGCATGAGACCCGGTGACATAGGACAGGCTGAATCGCTCGGCGTAGCGGAACTGGTCGGTGATGTTTGCGTAGTACTGTTTCGCGTTGTAGCGGAAGCCCGTCGACGCCTCGAGAATGGAGATGTCGTCCGGATTCACGCGCATGAAACCGTCTCCGGGACTCGGGAAGGGCCATCGGTTCTTCGTGAACGATGCGCCTGCCTCGAGGAGAAGTCTGCTCGTCCTCACCGAGTTCAAGGAGACCTGATAGAGCCCCTGAGGTGAAAGGTTATACGCGTTGGGAGCGGCAACGGGATCGGCAAACTCCCCGCGGCCGCGATTGAAGAACCCCTGGATATCGGTGATACCACTCAGCTTGGTTTTCGGCGTCGCCTGCCAGGTGAATCGGCCGCCGAGGCTCCTCAACCACTCCTTGCGGTAACTCTGGCGATCCAGATCGGGGGTATAGAATGGCGAATGCGGCGTCTTGTTGAAGAACACACCGGCAACCGTATTCTGATTGCCAGCCAGCCGACCCGCCACGAAGAACCACAGCCGATCCTGCTTGATCGGACCGCCGACCGTTGCGTTGAAATCATAAAGATGGATGACCTTGCTCGTGGACGTCAGGCCGAGTGCGCGCAGGTCGTCGGTCAGGTTATCGCTCTGTAGACCGCCACCGGTACCCAGGAAGGAGGCTCCGTACGCGAACGTGTTGCTGCCCGTCTTGGGAATCATGTTCATCACGATGCCCGAGCCGCTGCTCTCCGCGGAGATGCCGCCGGTTTCCACGGTGGATTCCTCGGCGAAGGACGGATTGGGCACATAGGCATTCGAACTACCGTTCGCAGCCAGGATGTTCATGCCGTCATATAGCAACTTGACGCCGGCCTTGCCGTGGAACGTGGCGGCACGCGGACCGTTCGATCGGTAGAGGCCCGATGAGCCCCCGACGTCTGCCGTGCCGTTCATACCCGGGGTGAGCGTGACGAGGTTCTGTATGGCCTTCGAGCCGGTCGGCAGCGCGGCGAGCAGCTCGGACGACACGACTTTCTGCTGGCGGACGTTCTGCGTGTCGACCAGCGGCGACGCCCCTGTTACCGTGATGGTCTCCTCAAGCGCGCCGACCTGCATCTCGGCGTTGATCGTCGCCGTGAACCCGGCCGTCAATGCGACGCCCTCTCGCTTGAACGTGTTGAAGCCGGCCAGACTGAAGGTCACGACGTACGTGCCGGGACGTAGATCGACGATGTTGTAGCGGCCGTCGCCGTCGGTGGTGACGGAGCGGACCTTTTCGATCAGGGCCGGGCTGCTGGCTTCCACGGTGACGCCAGGCAGTACCGCGCCCGACGTATCCCTGACAACTCCGGCGATGCCGCTCGACTGCTGCGCCCACGCCAAGGATGGCAGCAGCACACATGAGACGACCAACACACCTGCGACGCTGATTCGCTGAATCATCCCGACCTCGAATTCTGCAACAACTGACGACAGAATTGGCGTTCCCGGCTGCCCGCGTATCGTTATCGGGCCGGGAACGTCGGAACTGGCGGGCGCGATATACCACGATCGACGCGGGCTGTTCAAGCTCGATTGCCGTGATATGAAAGGACGGATGGGCACGCTCCCTTTTCTACGGCTGTGTGGCATCAGCGTACTGCTGTTGTTGATGCCTTTGTCGCTCAGTCGAGCCCAGGAAGCGCCGACGCTCGTCGAGCACTCCGACGATTCGCCTGTCTGGATCTCCGGCCAGATCAACGTCATCCATCAGCAGCATCCACGCTTCTTCGCGAAATACACAGGGGAGAATAGCCTGCGGCCCGAGCGGGAAACGGCGACGTCCAGGGTGTTGACGTTGTATCTCGGTGTGCGGGTGACGAAGTCCACGGACGTCCTGGTCGATCTGGAAAGCGCGGGAGGCCGCGGCATCAGCAATGCGTTTGGCCTGGCCGGGTTCACGAACCTGGATGTTGTGCGCAATCCGACACTGGGCTCTAAACCGTATCTAGCGAGGCTCTTGTTTCATCACACGGTTGCTCTCAGCGCGGAGAGTATCCCGGCGGATCGAAATTTCCTGTCCTTGATGCCGGAAAAACCGGAAAGAAGAATCGAAATTTACGTCGGGAAGCTCGGTATCGCGGATCTGTTCGACACGAACTCCGTTGGAAGCGACAGCCATCTTCAATTCATGAATTGGACCGTCGACAACAACGGAGGCTATGACTATGCCGCCGATACACGCGGGTACACGGTCGGTGCGGTCGTCGCTTACGTGAATCCCCGATGGGGTGTGCGATTCGCGGAGGCGCTGATGCCGACGGTGGCAAACGGCATCAAGCTGGATTGGAACGTGCGCCGCGCCAGAGCAGAGAATCTCGAGGTCCATGTTCAGCCCCCACTGTGGCTCGAGCACCAGACAACGCTGCGTCTGCTCGGTTATCTGAATCACGCGAACATGGGAAGTTACCGTGAGGCGATGGACGCCTTCATGGAGGGCCGCGACCCTCTCCCTGACATCGAGGCCCATCGTCGTCAGGGAAGAACGAAGTATGGCTTCGGCTTGAACGGAGAGCAGGAACTGAGCCGGGACATTCGCGTCTACGGCCGTCTCGGATGGAATGAAGGCCGCCACGAATCGTTTGCGTACACCGAAGTGAACGATTCGGCGGCGATCGGCGGCGATCTTCGAGGCAGGTGGTGGCGCCGGCGCAACGACAGGGTTGGAATTGCGCGCGTCAGCAACGGAATCTCCGCCGATCACCAGCAATACCTTCAACTCGGCGGAAAAGGCTTTCTGCTCGGCGATGGCGGATTGACGTACGGGCGCGAAACGATACTGGAGTCTTACTACACCGCGCACGTGATCCGGGGAGTGTTTCTTTCTTTCGATCTTCAACACGTCGTGAATCCCGGCTACAACCGCGATCGCGGTCCTGTGCTCGTGCCAGGCGCGAGAGTCCACGTCGAGTTTTAGCAGGAACGTCGCGGGGAGAGAGCAGCGATTAACCATTCTTGATTCTTGATTCTTGATTC
>DASYQV010000327.1:0-5197 GCA_036005125.1 Vicinamibacterales bacterium | reverse complement strand
CGTCGTCAGGGGAGCGGCTTCGGCTGCCATAGGCGCCGGCACGGCGGTCGTGCCGGAGAGCTCCTCTGACAGTCGCGCCTTGTCGAGCTCGTTTTCCCAGCGCGCCACGACAATGGTCGCCACGCCATTGCCGATGAAGTTGGTGATCGACCGCGCCTCGGACATGAAGCGATCGATACCGAGAATGAGGGCCAGCCCGGCCACGGGAATCGACGGGATGACCGACAGGGTGGCCGCGAGCGTGATGAAGCCGGCGCCGGTGACCCCGGATGCGCCTTTCGACGTCAGCATCGCGACGCCGAGGACGGTCAGTTGTTGCCGTACGGTGAGCTCGATATTGAGCGCCTGCGCCACGAACAACGCCGCCATGGTGAGGTAGATGTTCGTGCCGTCCAGATTGAACGAGTAACCCGCCGGCACCACCAGGCCGACGACCGACTTCGAGCAACCCAGCCTTTCCAGTTTCTGCATCAACGGCACCAGCGCGGATTCGGACGAGGACGTGCCGAGGACGGTGAGCAGCTCGTCCCTGATGTACGCGATGAAGCGCACGACGTTGAATCCCGTGAACGCGGCGATGCTTCCGAGCACGACCAGGATGAAGAGGAGGCACGTCAGATAGAAGCTGCCCATCAGCGCGGCCAGCGGTCTGAGCGCATCGATGCCGTACCGGCCGATGGTGAACGCCATCGCGCCGCCGGCGCCGATCGGCGCCAGCTTCATCAACGAGTTCATCATGGCAAAGAAGATATGCGAGGCTGCCTCGATGAACTCGTGCACGACCTGGCCTCGTCGGCCCAGGTGCGTCATCGCGTAGCCGAACAGGATCGCGACCAGCAGGACCTGCAACAGGTCGCCCGACCCGGTGAACGCGTCGGTGAACGTCGTCGGGATGATGTGCAGGATGAAGTCTGTCGTGCTGAGCGTCGTGGCGCGCTTCGCGTAGTCTGCAACGGCCTTGGCGTCGAGCGTCGCCGGATCGGCGTTGAAGCCGGCGCCCGGCCGGATCACGTTGATCACGACGAGGCCGATGATGAGCGCAATCGTCGAGACGACCTCGAAGTAGATCAACGCCTTGGCGCCGACGCGGCCGACCTTCTTCATGTCCCCCGCGCCGCTGATGCCCAGCACCACGGTGCAGAAGATGATCGGGCTGATGAGCATCTTGACGAGGGCGATGAACCCGTCGCCGAGCGGCTTGAGGCGGACGGCCGTCGAAGGATCGACGTAGCCGAGGGTACCCCCCGCGAGAATCGCGAGCAGGACCCAGAAGTAAAGGTGACCGGTGATGCGTCTCATGGGTGGACGCAAGTGTAACGCATCCCGAATCGATTGGCGGGGGCCGGGGCGGTATGTAGGCCGGGTCTTCAGACCCGGCGCCCGCCGCTGGGCCGCATCTGAAGATGCGGCCTACGATTGCCATTCGCAGGCCCGTTACTGGGGCGCATCTAAAGATGCGGCCTGCGTTACACGGGCTTACGATCCCTTCAGAAGCTGCAGGAGGCCCGTGACCTGGAGGACTCGGCCGACGCGTCCGCCCGCATGCGTAATCCGCAGCATGCCGCCGGCGGCGCGCGTGGTCTTGTAGACACGCACCAGTTCGCCCACCCCGGCCGCATCGATGTCGGACAGGCGCCCCAAATCCAGCAGAATTCGCCGCTCGCCACCAACGAGCCGCGCCTGGACTCTCCGGGTCAGTTCGGACGTGACCGGCGCTCGAAGCGATCCCTCCACTTCAAGGATCGAACGGCAACTGCAGAGTTCGAGTGTGGCGCTCATGGACTACCTCGCATTCGGCTTCGTACGAGGGCCGACGTGTTTTTGTGTGGAGCTCGAGCGAGGTTCCCGACCGTCTCGAGTGGCCAAACCCGGCTCTACTTACATGTCGAATGAGGCACCGCGAAATCGACACCGGACTTCGCGAAAACTCTGTCGAGAGCCTTGGCGCACGCGGTCAGACCCGGCAGGCCGCGTTTCAAGATGCGGTCCACGGCAACTCACGTGAATTCCGGATTAGGAGCCTTTCAGCGCAAATCCGACAATGACTGCAGCGCCGGCAACGGCGAGAGCGGCGCCGATCAGATCGCTCACGGTCGGTCGCTGTTGTTCGGCGATCCACAACCAGACGAGCGACGCTGCGATGTAAATCCCGCCGTACGCTGCGTAGGCGCGGCCTGCATATGCCGAATCGACACGTGTCAGTGCGAATGCGAAGCCGGCCAGGCTTCCCATGCCGAGCAGGGCCACCGCGAACGACACGCCGCGCCGAAGCCACAGCCAGAACGCAAAGCAGCCGGCGATCTCCAGCACCGCGGCGACCACAAAGACCCCGATGTTTCTCACGATTCGAAGAGCGCGGACAGGAACTCGCGAGTCCCTTCCGGTCCGGTGAGCTCCACCGACACGGGTCCTCCATCGGGCTCGACGGTGATCTGAAAGCGGAGGAATCTACAGCAGCGGCGCTCCAACTCGACCGTCCTCGTTACGAGCGCAAACGTGTCGTCCGTCGCTGGGAACGAGAACCGGTATCCGCTGGCGAGATCCTCGCGCGTGTGCGGCTGCCGCAACAATTCCGACAGCAGCCCTTCGCGACGCGCCGTCAGGGCGTCTGGACCCAACGTGCAGGCAACCGGGAGATCTGGCATCTGCTACACCTCACTCGTCTCCGGGGTTTTGACGTCTTTAGACGCGACAACCGCATCCGAGGATCCGGCCTGCGTCAACTCGGTGAGCTCCGGTGTAGACTGCACTTTGCGAGTAAAAGGGATGTCAGGAGCCTTCGATGGCTGACATACACGTGCACGAGGTCGTTCGCGAGAAATACGGTGAGATCGCCCGGTCCGTGGGGAAGACGGGGTCCTGCGGTTCCACGCCGTGCGGGTGCGGCGATCCGATTTCGTCGAATCTGTACTCGGATGCCGAAACCGCCGACGTTCCGGCGGACGCGGTGGCCGTGTCGCTCGGCTGCGGGAATCCGACGGCGCTGCTTCAGCTCGAACCTGGGCAGACGGTGCTGGATCTCGGCTCCGGCGGAGGGATCGACGTCCTGCTCTCCGCGAAGCGTGTCGGTCCGACGGGCAAAGTCTATGGCCTGGACATGACCGACGACATGCTGGCGCTCGCGCGTGAGAATCAGCGCAAGGCTGGCGCAACGAACGTCGAGTTCCTCAAGGGGACGATCGAGGCGATTCCGCTGCCAGGCGAATCGGTCGACGTCGTCATCTCGAACTGCGTCATCAATCTCGCCTCGGACAAGAACGCGGTGCTGCGCGAGGCGTTTCGCGTGCTGAAGCCCGGCGGTCGTTTCGCTGTTTCCGACGTCGTCATCCGTGGCGAGATGCCGCCGGAGATCCGACGCAGCCTGGAGCTGTGGGCAGGATGCGTGGCCGGAGCCCTCCAGGATGAGGAGTACATCGCCGGGTTGAACGCGGCTGGATTCATTGACGTCGAGGTGGAGCGGTGGCGCACGTATCAGATCGACGATGCTCGCGCGCTGCTCGGCGAGAGCGGCCTGAACGTGGACCAGATTGCCAGCCAGATCGAGGGTAGGCTGGCCAGCGCGTTCATTCGCGCGCGAAAACCGGAACGGTCCGCGTGCTGCGGTCCCGGGTGCTGCGCGTCCTGAGCGACGTACCGTAGTGGCGGACGTGAGGGCACACCCCGCCACGCTCACCTGGTCGCCGGGCCGAATCTCCTCGCGAGGTACTCACTCAATCGTTCGACCTCACCACCTTCGGTCAGGCTGGCGCCCCAACCGACCATCTTGTCGATCTCGCGTTTCCACCCCGGAGCCGACAGCCGCTGTTGTTCGATGAGATGCATATCGTGACAGGTGAGGCACCGCGGGAGGAGCGTCGCCGAGGCGTCGCTCGCGCTCGTGTCAGCACCGGTTGAGGAATCGCCTGCGCCGAATCGCGCGCTCACGTAGTTGACGACTTCGTCTTTCTCGGTTGCGCTGAGAGATACTCCCCAGCCGATCATCTTGTCGACCTCGCGCACCCAACCGGCCCTCGAGAGTCGTTGCTCGCGTATCAGACCGGCGCCGTGGCACGTGAGACATCGCGCCGACGTCGTCTGCCGGCCAGGCCCGTCGGGAAGGTCTTCGGAAGGCGCGGGTGCGGCAGCACTCCACCCTGCCGCGGCACCCGCTGCAAAGATGCCACCGCTGAGGAGAGTGAGTACCAGTAACCTGATTCGTCGTCTCGAAAGGAGCGGGTCAGGACTTGACATTGACGCGCACCTGGTCGATGGCATTCCAGAGATATCCTGCAGGATTCCACTCGGCGACAATGGGCTGGACTCGACCCTTGTCATCCTCGGCGCGAGACAACACGAGCAACGTCCCCGGGTCTGTGGCGTTCCACTGATATTCGAATTGCCGCCAGGCAAACGGCGCTCGATCGCGCCCGAGCCGTGCCTGGACCCAGGTGCGGCCGCGGTCAGTCGAGACATCAACCCGCTTGATCTCCGCCTCGCCCGCCCACGCGAATCCGGCAATACGAACGGGCCCCGGGGGCACGACCGCATCAGCCATCGGCGAGGTAATGATGGATTTGACCACCAGCCCTTTCAGCGGCACGGTGTCGGCCGGTTGGACCGTGGCGCCGGGTGCGACAGGTCGTTTCGGATATCGATAACTGCTCTGCACAAAGGGTCCGTCCTGCTCGCGATCGGCGACGTGCAGATGGGTGAGCCACTTGACCGAGTACGCCCCCTCCCAGCCCGATACGATCGCCCTCAGGGGAAATCCGTGTGCAAGAGGCAACACCTCGCCATTCATCTCGTACGCGAGGAGCGTGTCCGGATGCATGGCTTTCTCGAGCGGCACGTTCCGAATGAAGTCCGGGGCTCGTCCGGTGCCGACATCCGCGCCATTCAACCAGACATGCCGCGCGGAGCGCTTGATGCCCGCCCGGCCCAGCAAATCCGCGAGGCGGATGCCGGTCCATCGCGCGGTGCCGACGGCTCCTTTTCTCCACTGCACACCCGCCACCGGCGGGTCAAAAAATGCACGGCCGTTTCCGGCACACTCCAACGTGACGACCTGTGTCGTCGAGGGCATCTTTCTGAGCTCGGTCAGCGTCAGGTCCAGCGAGCGCTCGACTTCGCCATCGACGCGCAGCGACCACCCGTCCTCCCGGATTGCCGGCGTATAGAAATGGGAACGGACGTAGAAGAGGTCGGTTGGCGTGATCCA
>DASYQV010000326.1:0-4229 GCA_036005125.1 Vicinamibacterales bacterium | reverse complement strand
AAGCGCGTCGCCGCCGCGAAGCTCGTGAGAACCGGGCGGACGGTGTCATTGAGCCGCGTGTTCGAACCGCCCCAACATTTCGTTCGCGTGACGCAGGCCCCGGCCAACGTCGGCGGCGGCTACATGCAGGATTACTACGGGTATATCTATCATGGCTCGGCCATCACGCATGTCGATGCGCTGTGCCACAGCTGGGTTCGGGACGGTATGTGGAACGGCCGCGATCCCGCTAAAGAGATCGATACTAGCGGAGCGCGTTTCGGCGACATCACTGCGTGGAGCTCACGTCTCATTACACGTGGCGTCCTGATCGATGTGCCTCGTCATCGTCGCGAATCGCACGTCACGGCAGACAAACCCGTTCAGGGATGGGAGCTCGAGGAGATCGCCAAGGCACAAGGCGTCGATGTCGGTGCCGGTGACGCGTTGCTCGTCTACAGCGGGCGAGAGGCGTACGATCGCGCTCCCTCCAAGCAACCCGACGGACGCCCGGGGTTGCACGCCTCATGCGCCAAGTTCATCCGCGACCGTGACGTCGCCGTGCTCGTGTGGGACATGATGGATGCATGCGAAGGGGCGTGCGGACCCGCCAGGCCGGATCGCGTGCATGCTGTCATCGCCAACTTCGGCATCGCCCTCGTCGACAACGCGTCGCTCGAGTCTCTCGCCGCGGCATGCGTGGAGGAGCGCCGGTACGAATTCATGTTCGTAGCGCTGCCCCTGAGGGTTTTGCGTGGAAGCGGAAGCGCCGCCAACCCGACGGCCATCTTCTGACATGGCTGCTCGTTACGAGATCGGAGAGATTCTCGCCCGGGCTGCGGACGAAGGTGAGCTGCGGGTGCGGCTTCGTTCTCCGGCGACGCCGCCCCGGTGCACGGCCTGTGCGTTCACCAAGGGCACGCCGGCGAACAATACACTGGAGACCGTCGTGGACGCCCTTGGCTGCACGATCGAGGACGTGCCGTTCATGTGTCACCAGCATTTCGATGATGCCGGCAGACCAGTCGATCTGTGTTCTGGATGGGTATTCGCCAGGGAGAGCCGGGCGGCCTTGCAATCGCCGACCGGCGGGACATTGCCATCTCCCATGTCCACGCGCGAAACGGCTGCGCAGGACCTTCTCGACGAGGCACGCCCTGCCGCCGAGCCGGACGAGCACCGGGACGATGGGCGGTAAAGGCCTCAACATCTATCAACCCTTTCCAGAACCGTGTGAATCAGCCCCAGCACGGTCGAAGGCGCGTAGTGTTGTAAGAGTTTCAAAAGCAGTCGCGACGCTCGCGTTCTGTCCCAGCTCGATTCAGCGGAACCCAACGGCATCGAGGTCTCCCCCGATGGCGCGTGGCTGTACATCAACCTGTGGCCCGCTCGAAGGATGATGCGGCTGTCGCGCAAACAGACACCGGTCAAGAAGGACGTGGTCGATGTCCCCTTCCATCCGGACAACATGCGCTGGCAGTCGAACGGCACGCTCCTTAGCGCCGGCCACGACGCACCGACGATGGCGCGGGCCACGGAGTGCCTGCGGGTCACGTGCAATGACGCCGCCGCGAGGGTGGCGCGGTGGGATCCGAAGACATTGAAGGTCCAGGAAGCGGTGCGCTATCCGTCCGACGATGTGTTTTTCGGAGCGACCGCGGCGTTGCAGGTTGGCAAGGAAATCTGGATCGGCAGCGTGCGCGGTGATCGGATCGCGCGCTATCCGGCGCGCAAGCTCATCCCCACTTCACGCCGCGGAGGCGGTTGATGTCGAACAATCGTGGAGCACGTACATCTGGATGGACTCGTCGTGAGGCGCTCGGTGCCCTCGGCGCGAGCGTCGGCTTGGGTCTCGCGTCGAAAGTCCTGGGCGCGGCCAGCGCGAACCAAGCGACCACGCCGTCAGGCGCACGTGCCGGCGCGCCTCGGTTCCCTCCTGGCGCGGTCATTCGATCGCTGCTCAGCGACCTTCCACCCGCGAAGGTGGGACCCGGCGCCGTCCTCTTCCACGAGCATCTGTCCTACGACAACGACTTCTTCGCGAAGCTGAGAAGCGAGGCCGCGCAACGTCCCGGCTCACCCCTGGCCGACCCGCTCCCCAGTCCCAACATGATGGAGGACCTCGACTGGATGACCGAGGAGGTGCAAGTCGCCGCCAAGGACGGCGTCAGCTGCATCGTCGACGGTGGGCACGCCGACATGGGGACCGACGTCGAGTTCCTGCGGCTCCTGTCGCGCAGATCCGGCATGCCGATTGTGAAGGGCGGTGGCTACTACCGACAGCTGACGTATCCGCCGAGGATTGCCAAGATGGCGGAAGCCGAGCTGGTCGAGGAGCTCGTCCGTCACGCCCGCGATCAACGATGGGGCGCCTTCGGCGAGATCGGTACGTCCGACGACATCACGCCCGACGAGCGCAAGATGCTGCGCGCCGTCGGCAAGGCCCACGTCCGCACTGGCTTGCCGATCTTCTCGCACACGGCCAACGGCAAAGCGGCGATGCAGCAGCTCGACATCTTCGAGGCTGAAGGCGTCGACTTTAATCATCTGGTCATCGGCCACATGTGCTGCTACTTCGATCCCAACCCGTGGCGCCAGGTTCACGCGGCGATCGCGAAGCGCGGAGCGTACGTCGGCTTCGACCGGGTGGGCGGCGAACAGGCCGCGGCCGACAAGCCGCGTGTCGAGATGGTCATGGCGTTTCTCGAGGGCGGGCACGAAAGTCGCGCTCTGCTCGCGTCGGACTTCAGCTTCCGGACCTCGTCGAAGCGCGGCGGCGGTGGCGGCGTCGCGCGGGCCGTCACGAAGTTCGTGCCAATGCTCCGCCAGCGCGGGGCCAAGGACGACGTGCTGCAGCGGATCCTCATGGACAACCCGCGACGATTCCTGGCGTTCGTGCCGAAGAATGCGTAGCCATGAAAATAGTGAGGAGCCGGCTCGTTCGAATCCAAACGGTTGACCCTCAAAGATGCCCGTCTTCATCTGCGGCCGGACTCCGACCCGCTGTACTCCGCAAATATTCGCGACGATCGTTCGAACGGCCTCACGAGTACGCGTGTCACGAGGGGAACTACGGGTTGCGGTGCCCGAGCGTGAAGATCTCCGGCTTGTACCCGGGCTTGTCGACGAACGGGTTGTCGGGCGCCGCCGTCCCATCGTCCTTGAGCCGCAGGACCTTGCCCTGGTGGTTGCTGGGGTCCTGGGCGCGCTCCCACTCGTTGCCGGGCGAAGCGATCGCCATATAAAGCAGACCGTTGGGAGTGAACGCGATTCGGGCGGACAAGGTCGGCGTATTGGACGTCCATTTCTCGGCGACGAACAGCTCCTGGACGTTGTGCCTGCTGAAAAGTCCGTTCTTGTTGCCCGTGTTGATGTTGCGGCCGACCATGGATACGCTGCTCGTCGATGATGTCCGTTTTTGTGTTGCTGTTCCGGACGTTCCGAACTTGCGTGCGATCACAGGTCGCGCTGCAGCTTGAGCTGCTCGCCTTGCGTTACCAGCTTCAGGGTCTTGAGCGATCCCCGTCGGTGCCGGCCGCGCCTTTCGCGTGCCGACCGCCTCCTCTGGGTCTGGCTCTCGCGTGTCTGGACCGGGTGGCGAGCGGCGCTCATCATCGTCAAACCGGAAACGGTCCTCGCATGGCATCGCCGAGGCTTCCGCTTGTTCTGGACGTGGAAGAGCCGTCGTTGCCGGGTCGACCGGCCGTTTCACCCGACGTCCGCAGTTTGATTCGGTCGATCTCGGAAGCGAACCCGTTGTGGGGCGCGCCCCGGATCCACGGTGAATTGCTGAAGGTCGGGATCGACATCTCGCAGGCGACGGTCGCCAAATACATCGTTCGCCGTCGGCAGCCACCCTCGCAGACATGGCGCACGTTCTTGAGGAATCACATTGGACAACTCGTCGCGGCCGACTTCTTCGTGGTCCCGACCGCAACGTGCCGCCTCTTGTTCGTCCTGGTAATGCCGGCCCACGATCGTCGACGCATCGTGCACATTGCGGTTACGGCCCATCCAACGGCAGCCTGGACCGCTCAACAGCTGCGCGAGGCATTTCCGTGGGGCGAGGTCCCTCGATACTTGATCCGGGACCGCGATCATGCTTTCGACGGACTCGGGCCAACCGCCGAGGCGATGGGCATTTACGAAGTGCTCACAGCCCCGCGGGCACCTTGGCAGAACGCCATTGCGGAACGGTTTATCGGCTCAATCCGTCGAGAGTGTCTGGATCACGTCCTCGTGTTCCACGA
>DASYQV010000325.1:0-7050 GCA_036005125.1 Vicinamibacterales bacterium | reverse complement strand
TAGCGTTCGGCAACTTCGGGGGCCGTATCGTTCATGTTCGTACCTCGCGCAGGGAGCTCAGCAACGCTGAGATGTGCGGCCCATCGTTCGGCGTACGTCCAGTCGAGCATCGTCGACTCGATCAGGTTGCATGCGTCGGCGAGCTGGATTGGCGAGCGCGTATCCTTGGCCCACACGAGCTTCGACAGCAGAAGATCCTCGGGGGTGACGATCGAGATTCGTTCGCCCGCAAATTCGACGCATCTGCGGCGCGCGAACTCCTCGAGCCGGAAGGGTATATCTTTGCGAACAACGAAGTCGACCTTCACGACCAGCTCGGTGTGGATCAAATTGAACATATCTTGCCGAACGATGGCCGCGCGGATTGCGTCCGCGTCACAGTCGAATTGATCGCCGAGGAGGTGCGCCAGCCGCTCGGCGTCGTTCGGCTCCAGGGCAACGACGAGATCGATATCGCGGGTCATGCGCGGCTGGGCATAATGACTGAGCGCCAGCGATCCGGTCACCATGTAGCCAATGCCCGCTGCGTCGAGCCGAGTGGTCACCAGCTTCAGAACTTCAATCTCGTCGCTCACGTCGCGGTCTCGGTCGAGACATTCCACAGCTTCAAACAGGGAGAGACGCCCGGCTTCACTTCCTGTTCACTAATCGCGTCGCAACCGCTCTGCGAGGAGCGCGATGATCTTCTCGCCGTGGAAGCGTCCGTTCTCGATGAAGATCATCCCCGTGTGCCGCCCGGCCACCGCGCCGCCCGCGACGAACAGGTTCGGCACGTTGGTCTCGAGCGTCTCCGGGTTGTACTCGGGCGCCAGCGTGTCCTCGTTGCACCGCACGCCGGCGGCGCGCATCAGGTCGACGTCCGGGTGGTAGCCCGTCAGCAGGAACACGCGCTCGGCCGGGAGCTCTTCGCGGCGGCCGTGCTGGTCGATCGCCACATACGTCGGGGTGATCTCGGTCACCGTGGCCTCGAACCGCGCGGCAATGGAGCCCGCCTTGATCCGGTTCTCGATGTCGGGCTTCACCCAGTACTTGATGGAGTCGCCAAGCGTCGCATGGCGATGCACGAGCGTCACCTCCGCGCCGGCGCGATAGAGCTCGAGCGCCGCTTCCGCCGCCGAGTTCTTGCCGCCGACGATGACGACACGATGCCGATAGTACGGATGCGCCTCGTCATAGTAATGAGACACGTGCGGCAGGTCCTCGCCGGGGACGCCAAGAAAATTCGGGTGATCGTAATAGCCGATCGCCATCACCACCGCGCGGGCATGCCGGACGCGGCGTCCGCCACGGGCGTGCGTGGTCTCAACCGCGAAGACACCGTCCTCGCGATCGATCGCGGTGACCCGCTCGTGAAACGAGATCTGCAGACCGAAGGTGTCGACCACGCGGCGGTAGTACTTCAGCGCTTCGAGGCGCGTCGGCTTCTCGAACGGCGTGACGAGCGGCAGGCCGCCGATTTCGAGCAGCTCGGGCGTGGTGAAGAACACCATGTAGACGGGGAAATGGAAGATGGCATCGACCAGCACGCCCTTCTCGACGATCACGTAATCGAGATCCTGCTGCTGGGCGGCAATGGCTGCGGCAAGGCCCGACGGCCCCGCCCCGATGATGAGAACGTCGCGAACGGGCATACTGCATCATAATTGGCCTTGCAAAGGAGCGCAGCTCATGGTCTGTTCCCGCAGCCGCGCGGCCCTCGCATGCGCCGTGGTCGTCCTGGCGTTCGCGGCCTGGCCATCGGGCGCCGAACGACGCGCCATCACGGAAAGGGACCTGTTCAAGTTCGTCTGGGTGGCCGATCCGCAGATCGCACCCGATGGTTCGCGGGTCGCCTTTGTCCGCGTTGCCGTGAACGAAAAACGAGACCTGTACGAAACCGCGATCTGGCTGGCTCGAACCGACGGCCGCGAGCCTCCGCGGGCGCTGACGAGCGGCACGCGCGACTCCGCACCGCGATGGTCACCGGACGGCCGGCGTCTGGCGTTCGTCCGTTCCGTCGAGAAGGACGGCCGCCCGCAGGCCTCGCAGATTGCCGTGATGGCCATGGACGGCGGCGAGCCGCGCATCATCACCGAAACCGCGCGCGGCGCCAACAATCCGGCCTGGTCGCCCGACGGCCGGACCATCGCGTTCATCGCCACGGACACCGCGGCTGATCTCGCCTTCGACAAAAAGGACAGCGACAAGCAGGGAGAGCCACCTCGTCAATCGGACGTGCGCGTGATCACGCGCGCAGCGTATCGCGCCAACGGCATACCCGGATCCGGCTACCTCGAACCGGACCGGCCGTCGCATATCTGGAGCGTGGCGGTGCCGGACGGGGGCACACCGCTGAGTAGACCGAAGCAGCTCACCCCGGGCGAATTCACCGAGAACGACTTCCACTGGTCGCCGGACGGCTCGCGTCTGTTCTTCACCTCGGATCGCCGACGAGAGCCGTACTACTACCCCGACGACAGCGACCTCTGGGCCGTGTCGAAGAACGGCGGCGAACCGGCACGGATTGCAAGCATCGAGGGAAGCATCGGCGCGTTCACGCCATCGGCCGATGGGAAGCGCATTGCGTTCGTCGGAACGCTCCACGGCGACCCCGAGCGTTCGTACAGCCAGCCCGACCTGTTCGTCGTCGATCTCCCGGACGGTGGGCCGCGCAACCTCACAGCCGGCTACGACTTCGATGTGGACGGCGGCGTCGGCGGCGACCAGCGCGCGCCGCGCGGGCAGCATCCATCCAACCCCGTATGGAGCCGCGACGGGCGGACGCTGTTCGTGAGGGTCGGCGAACAGGGCAACGCGAACCTGGTGCGTGTCGATGTTGAACGCGGACGCGTCGTGCCTGTGACGTCCGGCAGCCAGGACCTGACGTCATTTACGGCCGACCAGACCGGCCAGCGCCTCGCGACGATCATCTCCACGCAGACCACGCTTGGCGATCTCCACCTCCTGGACGCGGCAACCGGCACGTCGATGAAGCTCACGACCTTCAACGACGAATTGTTCGGCGGGCTCAGGCTGAGCGAGCCCGAACAGATGTGGTACACGAGCTTCGACGGACGCAGGATTCAGGGCTGGATCCTGAAGCCGCCCTCGTTCGACGCGTCGAAGAAGTACCCGCTGATTCTCGAGATCCACGGCGGCCCGCACACGGCGTACGGCAACACGTTCACGCACGAGTTCCAGTGGCTTGCCGCCCGCGGCTATGTCGTCGTTTTCACGAACCCGCGTGGAAGCTCCAACTACGGACAGGAGTTCGGCAACGTCATTCAGTTCAGGTATCCGGGCGACGATTACCGGGACCTGATGGCCGGCGTGGACGAGATCCTGAAGAAGGGATACATCGACGACAGGCGCATGGGGGTCACGGGCGGCAGCGGCGGAGGACTGCTGACCGACTGGATCGTCACGCAGACAACGCGCTTCAAGGCGGCGGTCAGCCAGCGCGATATCGCGGACTGGGCGAGTCTCTGGTACACGACGGACTTCACGCTGTTCACGAGAACCTGGTTCCACAAGGCCCCGTTCGAGGACCCGGCGGAGTTCGCACGCCGCTCGCCGGTTACCTACGCGGCGAAGATCCAGACGCCGATGATGTTCATCCTGGGAGACGAGGACTGGCGCACGCCGCCGCCCGGTGGCGGCGAGCAGTTGTTCCGCGCGTTGAAATATCTGAAGCGACCCACCGTCATGGTGCGCTTCCCGAACGAGAATCACGAGCTCTCGCGCTCGGGCAAACCGTGGCACCGCGTCGAACGCCTGCAGCACATGGTTGGCTGGTTCGACAAATGGCTGCTCGGCAAGCGCGTGGAAACGTACGAGAACCCTCACCAATGAGGCGCCGAGGAGCCTCGAGTTGCCATTCGTAGGCCGCATAACGGGCTAAAGATGCGGCCTACGGCAATCGGCACGCACACGTCATTTGAAATTGGCGACCTTGCGCGCGGCGCCCGTCAGCTCGAGGATGTGCAATCCCGTGTTGGCGCGGTCGACGATGTAGATGTAGCCGCGATCGTCCACTTCGACATTATTGGTCTGGATCGCCACCTTGCAGCGCTCGCCCGCGCCGGTTCCGACGCACCGCTTGTCCGTCCTGCTCGTAACGGCCGGAATGTAATACGCGATCTCCTTCGGGTTGAACGGGTCGCGGATGTCGAGCGCCCGCACACCGGCGTTGAAGTGCGCGATGAAGAGGACGCGGTTGTAATAGATAGGGGTCATGTTCTCGTTCGACGAGTGCGCGCCGAACCGGCCCCCGCGCTCGCAGAAATTGCCGCTCGCTTCAGGCACGGTCCACGTGGCCACACCGAGAGGCTTCGTTTCCATGCTGACGTCGACCATCCGCAGGACCTGCCTGTTCTCGAAGCACTCGTTGGCGGTCGTTTCGCCGACCACAGCGATGAAGTCGCGGCGCATCTGCGTGTGGTGCGAGGCCGCAGCCTCGCCATGCCCGCCGTCTGCTGCCGTCGTCGATGCCGCGGCAACAGGACGTCTCTTCTGATTGGCATACTCGGCGATCGCCATGTCCAGCAGTGGGAAAGCGGTGTGCGCGCCCGCGTCCTCGGGGAGATCGAGCCTCGAGATCTGCGGGTACACGAGATTGGCATCGGTCGGCTCTTTCGGCCCGTTCAACAACTTCTCGCGATCGACGACCTGCACGACACCGTTGACGGCCGTGCCGTACCCGAAGTACACGCGGTTGCCTTTCGGTCCGGTCGAGATCGGACCGTGCAGATCGGTCGGCACCGGACCCGTCGACCCGGGCTGCTGGCCCGGCAGACCGAAGTCGCGGATGAACACCGGCTTCGACGGGTCGCCCAGGTCGTAGATCTGGGTCATGCGGCGGGTGCGCCAGTCGCGAGGGCCGGAGACGATGTAGGCGATGCCGGTATCGCATTCCCACCAGCTCTTGTGCGTGTCGCGCAGACCGTTGACCACGACGGTCACGCGGCCTGGTCTGGCGGGGTCCGTGACGTCCCATACTTCGTGACCGACGGTACCGAAGCTGCGGAGCAGATAGACCTTGCTCTTGTCCGCGCGTGGCAGATCGGCGCCGCTGCAGACGCGGACCATCTGTGCTCCTCCGCCTTCGCCCTTACCCGCGTCTCCCGGAATGTGGGCCAGGTATTTCGGTCGTTTCGGATCGCTGACGTCCAGGATCGACGTGCCGTTGGTTTCCTCTTTCGCTGTCACGGGATTGATCGCCACGCCGCCGTGATGGCCGACATACAGGATCCAACGATCACCCTGTTTGTGGATCACCGGCTGGTAGGCGCTGCGACCCTGAAGGTCGCTCGAGCCGACCAGTTCCAAGTTGCTTTTCTCCGCCCGCTGCTGCGCTGCCACACCCGCGGCCAGAGCAACGGCCACTACCAGGAAAGCGAGGTAACGTCCTGTCATGTCACTTGCCTCAGGATCATTCTTGATTCTTGATTCTTGATTCTTGATTCACCTGCGTAGGCCAATCATGAATCATGAATCAAGAATCATGAATCGCTCTGGCGCAGCGGTGGCGTCAAGGAAGCGACACGAGCCCCATCCAGAAGAGATTCCGCGCGCCGCCCGTTTCGACGTCGTACTTCCGCGCGAACTCGAGCCTGCCATCGTCGCGGACGCGGTACACAGTCAGGCCGGCGGGAACGGTCCTCACAATGTTGCTTTCGCGCACAGCCACCTGATTCTGATTGCCGACCACGAGAATGCGGCCGCCCGAGTCGAGCGCGAACGTTCGCGGATGGAACCCTCGCGTACCGATGTTCTGAATCAAGGTCGGCTCGCCGCTATCTTCGTTGATCGCGAAAACGGCGATGCTGTTTTCTCCGCCGGCAAAGACGGACATGCCCTGGAACTCGGTGGTGCCGCTGGCCCGGTTGGCGAGATACACGAACCTCCCGTTCGGATGCACGTGAACGGTGCTCACCGCCTGCCCGGGACGACCGGCGCCGCCGGGATCCGCCAGGGTGTCCTTCGTGAACAAAGGCGCCGCACTGAGGCTCCCGTCGTCCAGGCTCCGATAGACCTGCAGCTTGTTCTGCCGTTCCAGCGTCACGAATACCCACGGCCGCGAAGGGTGGAAGTCGAGATGCCGGGGCTGAAAGTTGAACCCTCCGCCCGGAGCGATCGAAGCTCGATTCCTCAACACACCATCTTTGTAGCCGAATACCTTCAGCGCCCCGGGATCTTCAGGTTTGTCCCGCGTCGGCCCGTTACCACGGGTCACGAGAACGACCATATTGTTGGAGCGGTCCACGCGTACCTGATGCGCGTAGATTCCGCCGTCGAGCGTGGTCGGCTGCGCGACGCGCGAGCCGATGGTCCCGTCCCGTTCCAGTTTCTGGACGCTGATGCCGCTCGGGTCGTTGTAGGCAAAGAGTAAATGGCCGCCGTCCTTGTCGACCGTCATATGAATCGGACGCGACGGGAGAGATGCGGGCTCGCCGTGCGGATGCAATGCTCCTGACCGGGGATCGATGCTGAACGCGCTGACACCGTGCCGCGCGCCGGCTTGTGTGGCGGCTCGCGGGACTGCGCCGGAAGGCGGCCCCGTCGTACTCCACGCGACATAGAGCAACGGTTTCGACGGATGGGGCCAGGCCTCCTGCACGCTGGCAGGAAGCGTCACCGACGTTCGCTTGACGAGCGTGGCGGCGTCGATGTCGACGTCGTACAGAGTGAGCTCGGGCCCCACCGCGGCATAGAGGGCGACCCTTCGCAATGCGTGGCTCGCCGGCGTTGTCTGGCCTGCCATGAGCGCAGTCGAAGGGCCCTCGAACCCGTGCATCTGCGCAAGCGACGCCGCGAGGACACCGATGGTTATCAATGCCGCCCTTCGGCATCGGACCCGCCCGCGTGAATTCGATCTGATGCTCATGGCCATCAAAAGCACGCGCCGCTATCCAGCGTGCGCGCGCTTCAGCCTCTCAATGTCGAACTTCTTCATTTGAAGCATCGCCTGCATGGCTCTTCCTGCCTTGGCAGGATCCGGATCCTTGAGCAGCCTGGACAGAACGGTCGGAACAACCTGCCATGACAGGCCGAACTTATCCTTGAGCCACC
>DASYQV010000324.1:0-24103 GCA_036005125.1 Vicinamibacterales bacterium | reverse complement strand
CTTGGCGGCGGATGGATTAGCTGTCACGGACTCGAGGACGGACGCGAGGCGAGCTGCGCATCGCAGCGTGCGATCGGTTGGCACGGCCGGATGCAGGGCGGCCGTGGCGGCGCGGACGGACGAAGCGTGTCCCACTCGAAGCTCTGGCGGACGACAACGGCCCCTGGCGACCAGCTCGGTTGGTCGCGCTTAGAAAGGACACGACGAATCATGCGCCCGACTCCCGCAGCTCTCGCGCTCACCGCGTTGATCGCATCCGGGATGCTGGCAGCCCGTGTCGAGGGTACGGGACAGTACTATCAGCTGAACACTGAGGCCGAGCTCAACCGCTGGGTGGCTCACGACCCGGCCGTCACCGGCGCCCTCGACATTCATTTCCACGGCGACCCCGACAGCAACTACGACCGCAACTTCGTTGACGAGACCAACCCGGAAGGCAGGACGGGTCAGTTCGACATCCTGGACGCGGCGAAGATCGCCAAAGCGAGCGGCATGCGCGGCTTCGTGTTCAAGTCGAAGCGTCTCGACCCTACGCCGCTCGCGTACCTCGCCCGCAAGCTGACTCCGGGCCTCGAAGTGTTCGCCGCGATGTCAATGGACCGCCCCTTCCGGATGAACCCGGACGCGGTGAACTTCATGGCCAACGTCGAGGGAGGCTGGGGCCGGGTCATCTTCATGGTGGCAGAGGATGCGGCCGTCAAGGGACGCGAGCCGGCGCGGTCGGTCCCCGTATCGAAGAACGGCGAGCTGCTCCCGGAGACGAAGGCCGTCATCAGTCTCATCGCGAAGACCAGGACGCGGGGCAGCAACGGCGAGCTGGTCATGGCCACGGGACACAATTCCCCGTCGGATTGCCTCCTGCTGGTTCACGAGGCGTCGCGGATGGGCGTCAAGCACATGGTGCTGACGCACCCGGGCGCCGATTGGACGATCGCGCAGCTGCAGGAAGCCGTGAATCTGGGAGCCTACGTCGAGATTACGGCGCTGTCGTCGTTCGTTCCGGTCGAACGTCAGGGCGGCAAGGTGAACCCAGTCACGTTCAAGCGTGCCATGGAAGTCATCCGCGCGATCGGCCCGGATCACATCATCGTGTCGACCGACATGGGCCGCATGCACTCGGGCGCGAAGCTGGCAGGGAACCCGACCTCTCCTCAGGCCTTCGCCCTCGCGGCAAAGGTGCTGCGCGCTGAGGGGATTACCGAGCGCCAGATCAGCACGATGTTCAAGGACAACCCAGCGCGTCTTCTCGGGCTGCCGGTGCTCTCGGGTACGGCCGCGCACCAGGAGCCCGGGTTCGGGCTGGGTCAACTGTTCGTCAAGAAGTAGCGCGCCGTCAGTCACGTTTTTTGTTCGCTGGCCGGGGGCCGTTGCCCGGTATCTGGCAGTTGCCGCGATCCCGGCGCGCAGCGCGTCCGCAGGGACGCGGACACTCGCGCCAATTCGGATCGAGGGCAACGTGCCGCCGGCGATGAGTTGGTACGTCTTCGACCGCCCGATTGCTAGTCGTTGGCGACCTCAGTCGGGCGAAGCAGCCCAAGTCGGCTCGTAGCCGCCGAACATCGCGCTGCCCACGGTGGTAGTGACCGCGCTCAGGACTTACGAGTTCGGCAGCTTGAAGCGCGCGTCGCTGTGGGCAAGGTTTGGTTCCTCGCGCCGGGCGTGACTCCGCGAGTCGTAATGGAGACGCTCGGGCCTTCCCAGATCAGCCTGACGCTGAACACCTACAGTCACCTGCTGCCAGTACTGCCGCAGGACGCTGCGGTCAAGATGGACGCCGTTCTGGGGTTCCTAAGACCTTACCGCGTCAGATACGGTGTCAATCGAGTGCTGGCAGCCCGAACCCGAATCACTCGATTGCCGAGGAAAGACATGGTGAGCCCGGAAGGAATCGTGCCCGTTCAGGCGGGCCCGAAGGGCGAAGCCGGCGTGCCTGGGTTCTTCGTGGTGAGCCGCATTTTCGCGAGTTGGAACCAGCTTGACGGGTGGTTGCGCCAAGTTGAGCGGCTGCGGTTGGTGGCCTGAACTCGACGGCGTTCGTCCTCGGCCTGCAATACCATATCTGGTATACTGAGTTGCGATGGCGTGGACCGTCGAGACGTTGAACGAGACGGTCGACGCTGAACTGGCCGAGCTGCCGGCGGACATGCGGGCGCGACTGGTCCGGATCTCGAATTGATCGAACAGGTCGGTCTGCCCAACGTACGAGAACCGCGCGTGCGCCACGTCCGCGGGCAGATCTGGGAGATCCGCCTGAGGGGCAAAGCCGGCATTGCACGCGCGCTCTATGTCACGGCGAAGGAGCAGCGCGTGGTGATCGTCAGGGCCTTCATCAAGAAGACCGACAAGACGCCAGCGGGCGAGATCGTTCTGGCACTGCAACGCGCCAAGGAAGTGAAGCCATGACGAAGATCAACGATCTCCATCGCAGTTGGAGCAAGGACGCCGACTACAAGGACGCGTACGACGCACTCGGTGAAGAGTTCGACTTGGCGCGGACACTGATCGAGGCGCGGACGGCCGCGGGCTTGTCGCAGTCGCAGCTCGCCAAGAGGATGAACACTTCGCAGTCCTATATCGCACGCATCGAGGGTGGTAAGGTCCGTCCTTCCACGAACGCGTTGGAGCGCTTCGCGCAGGCGACCCGTACGCGGCTGCGGATCGTCTTCGAGCCGCCGTCTGCCAAATGACCTGTCCGTCCGCGTCGATCTGGCGCCAACTGTCAGTACCATCAGCTACTTGCCCATCGTCCGCCTGACTGAGGAGCTTGCGGTGTCGTGCACGCGGGACCAGTGCCGAGCGGTGAACGTGAGCAAGGCGGCGCTCGAAGGCGCGTTCGTCGACGAACTGGCACTTCTGCAGCCGACGCCCGGCTACATGCGCCTGGTAAAAGATCGCATCCTTCACGTGTGGGCGCAGCGGCGTGCGGAAGCGAACGAGCGGACGACGGAACAGGAGCGCCGGGGTAAAGCGATCCAGCAGAAACTCGACCGGCTCGTCTTCCTTGATGGGGCTCGACCCGTTCGACCGCAAACGTCCGTCAGGGCTTCGCGACGACCTGGACGGGGATTGCCTGGATGTGAATGCCGCATTCGAGCTTCTGCCCCTGCCAACGGCCCGAGCGGGGATTGGCTGTGTCGAGCGGCAGCGTCGTGCACGGCTCGCACCCGATGCTCGTGTAGCCGAGGTCATAGAGGGGCAGCAAGGGAATCGCGTGTCTCTTCGCGTACGACCAGACGTCCCTGGTCGTCCAGCCCGCGAGCGGGCTCACCTTGCGCAGCACCTTCCCGGACGGGAGCGTGAACGGCTCAATCTCGGCGAGGTTCGCGCGCGACGGCGACTGTTCGCGGCGGAGCGCCGTGAACCAGACGTCGTACGCCTCCAGCGCTTCGAACAACGGTCCCACCTTGTGACGCGCGCAGCACGCGTGCGTGTCGGTCTGCCACAGCCCGGGACTGGGCTCGGCCGCCTTCAGGTTCACGAGATTCAGCCGCCAGCGCCCGACCAGCTCGTCGCGATACGCATACGTCTCGGCGAAGTGGTGCACGGTGTCGAGGAAGAGCACGGGGATGTCGGGATGGATCTCGCGCAGCATGTGGACGAGCACCACGCATTCGGCCTGGAAGCTCGAGGTGATGCAGGGCTGGCCCGCTGTCGCCAGCTCCTCGGCCACAAGGTGCAGTGCGTCGCTCATCTCAACATCTCCTCGAGCGCACGGCGCACGGCTTCGATGGCCTCCGCATCGGTGGCGGCGGCGCGCGCGGCGCGGGCGAGGCGCTCGGCGGCGCCCGGGCGTGCCATCGGGCTCACGTCGCGTGTTGCCTTGACGATCATGCCCGCGCCCGCCGTGAAGTTCGTGGCCGGGTCGATCAGGATGAAGCTGCCGGTGGCACGGTCCTGCTCGTACGGATCGAAGATGAGCGGCCGCGCCGTTGTCACCGCGACGGAGCCAACCTGGTTGAGCACGAGGCCACGACTGATTTCCGCCGACACCATTCGTGTGGTGTGCTTCAGGAGGTACGGGCGTCCCGGGTCGAGCGGACGCTCGTCCATCCAGACGACCTGCGCCTCGAACCGCGTGCCGACATCGACCTGGCCAGTCGCGATCAGGTCGCCGCGGCTCACGTCGATCTCGTCGTGCAGCGTGAGCGTGATCGACATGGGCGCGAACGCCATGTCGAGATCGCCATCGGAGGTGACGATCCGCTTGATGCGTGTCTGCCGCCCCGACGGCCACACGGCCACGGTGTCGCCGACACGCACGACGCCCGAGACGATCTGGCCCGCGTACCCGCGGAAGTCCAGGTTCGGCCGGAGCACGAGCTGCACCGGGAACCGGAACGGCTTGGTCGTGACATCGCGGTCGACCTGGACGGTCTCCAGGTACTCCAGCAGGCTGGGGCCGTCGAACCAGGGCGTTCGGGCGCTGCGCGTGATCACGTTGTCGCCGTGCAGCGCGCTCATGGGAATCGCATGGAGCCGGGCGTCATGCAGCAGCCCGGAGAACTCCTCGTGGATGCCCTCGAACACGCCGCGATCGAAGTCGACGAGGTCCATCTTGTTGATCGCCAGCACGAATGTGGAGATGCCGAGGAGCCGCGCGATCTGCGCGTGGCGGCGCGATTGCACGCGCACGCCGTTTCGCGCGTCGACGAGCAGCACCGCGATGTCGGCGGTGGAGGCGCCGGTCGCCATGTTCCGCGTGTACTGTTCGTGGCCGGGCGTGTCGGCCAGGATGAACTTGCGGCGTGAGGTCGCGAAATACCGGTAGGCGACGTCGATCGTGATGCCCTGTTCGCGCTCCGCGCGCAGACCGTCGGTGAAGAGCGAGAAGTCGATCGGCCCCGCAGATCGGTTTTTCGAGGCCCGCGTGACCGACTGGACCTGATCCTCGTACACGCCCCTCGAGTCGTACAGCAGCCGTCCGATCAGCGTGCTCTTGCCATCGTCCACGCTGCCCGCCGTGCAGATGCGAAGGAGTCCCGACATCTACTGGACCGTGTCGACTGGTTGGATAGTGGTCATGAGAAGCTTCCAAGTGCGGTTTCGGCGGGCGCCGCAACGAAGCGCCCGCCACCGTCTTGCATCATACGTTCCCTAAAAATAACCTTCGCGCTTCTTGATCTCCATCGACCCATCCTGGTCGTGGTCGATGATGCGAAGCTGCCGCTCCGAGTGGCGGACCGCCACGAGCTCGTCGATGATCTTCGACACCGTGTCCGCGGTGGAGCGCACGGCCCCGGTACAGGGAGAGCACCCGAGCGAGCGCATGCGGCACATCACATGCTGGGGGCGTTCGCCAGGCAGGAGCGGCACGAACGGCTGCTCGAGCATGATGAGCGCGTCGCCGCGGACGATGACCTCGCGTTCCTTGGCGAAATACAAGGGCACGACAGGAATGTTCTCGAGGCGGATGTACTGCCAGACGTCGATTTCGGTCCAGTTCGAGAGCGGGAACACCCGGATGCTTTCGCCCGGCTTGATGCGGCTGTTCAGCAGGTGCCACAGCTCGGGCCGCTGGTGCTTCGGGTCCCACTGGCCGTGCGAGTCGCGCAGCGAATAGATGCGCTCCTTGGCGCGCGATCGTTCTTCGTCGCGCCGCGCCCCGCCAAATGCCGCGTCGAATCCTCCTGCCTCGAGCGCGTCGAGGAGCGCGCGCGTCTTGAGGAGACCGCAGCAGCGCTGGGTGCCCAGGATGTAGGGCTGAGCGCCGTCGGCAATCGCCTCGGTGTTCGTGTGCACGATCAGTCGGGCGCCGATCTCGGCCGTGTAGCGATCGCGGAACTCGATCATTTCGCGGAACTTGTATGTGGTGTCGACGTGGAGCAGCGGGAACGGAATGGGCCCCGGATAAAAAGCTTTCTGGGCCAGACGGAGGAGCACCGACGAATCCTTGCCGATCGAGTAGAGCATGACAGGGCGCTCGAACTCGGCGGCGACCTCGCGGATGATGTGGATGCTCTCCGCCTCGAGCGCGCGCAGATGGTCCAGTTGTGGCGGCGCTGTCCTGACGATCGGTTCCAACGTCGATGTCTGCATACGTCAGCCCAAAAAAAAAAGCCCGGACGTTTTCGCCCGGGCTTTCGATCCTTCCGCTTGGTTGAGCGGGATATTGGATGTTCGTGACTATGCGAACGGTCGGATCGAGAGCGCGGGGACCCTGAGGGTCCTACAACAACAACATGCGCACGCCCGACCAAGAACGAACATCACTGCCGGAAATGTGTACCATCTTGGGGCGGGGAAGTCAATTGGAGCTTCGGCCCAGACGCGAGACAGAGCAAGGGTGAGGCGCCGGGCGATTTCACGCGGAGAGCGCCAAGGTGCAGCAAATTGCGAGTATTTTGCCCGCTCCACCTCGTTCTGTGCGTTGAAAAGTGTAACGATCTCCGCCCTGCTGCGGCCGGCACCCGTGGCATAGTACCCCCTCGTAGACGGCTTTGACGGGCCGCCGTGGAGAACCGAATGCTCCCGTATTTGATCTCGCTGGTGGTCCTGGCCGGCGTCTCGACCCAAGACGGCAAGACTGACGTCCTTCCCCGCGCGGCAATCAGCGGCAACGCCGCCGAGGTCGAGCGCCTGCTCGGAGCCGGATCGAACGTCGACGCCGCCGACGCGACCGGTTCGACGGCCTTGAAGTACGCCGCCATGCTCGGGCACGAGCCCATCGTGCAGGTTCTTCTGGCCGCTCGTGCAAACGTCAACGCCACGGATGCCGACGGCAAGACGCCGCTGATGCACGCGGCACAAATGGGTCGGGACGCGCTGGTCGGACGGTTGCTCGCTGTGCCTGGCATTGAAGTGGACATCCGGGACGACAGCGGCACCACGGCGCTCGCCCTGGCCGCCTTACACGGACGGACGACGATCGTTCGGGCGCTGATGGCCAAGGGCGCCAACGTCAACGTCACGGACCAGACGGCGCAAACGCCCCTGATGCTCGCGGCTGCCGGAGGGCATCTGGACGTGGCGCGAGCGCTCATCGAGGGTGGCGCGCGCCTCGAGGTGAAAGACAAGTCCGGGATGACGGCGCTGCTGGCGGCCGCATCAGCGGGGCGCACCGACGTCCTGAGGCTGCTTGTCGCGAGCGGCGCCTCCGTCGAGGCCCGCGACCTGGAAGAGTCGACGGCGCTTCTCGTTGCGGCCTTTGGCGGCCACTCTGGCGCGGTCCGCATCCTGCTCGACGGTGGGGCGAGTGCGGCGGCGGCCAACAAGGCGGGGCGCACCGCACTGATGGCCGCGGCGCGCAGCGGCGATGCCGCTGCCGTGCAGATGCTGCTGGCCGCGCGCGTCCCGCCCGACGCGGCGGATGCCGGCGGTTTGACGGCGCTGTCGTATGCCGCCTCGAGCGGCAATCTGGAGGTCATCCGGCTGCTCCAGAAGGCCGGGGCCAAAGTGGACGTCGACACGGCGGTCGTCACGGCTGCGAGGACCGGCCATACAGCCGCTGTCGGGGCGCTGCTCGCGTCGGGCGGGCGTCTCGAGGCACAAGACGGGTCTGGAGCCACGCCGTTGCTTGCGGCCGCCTCGATGCAAAAGTGGAGCACCGTGGAATTCCTCGTCGGCAAGGGCGCGAACGTCAACGTCAGCGATGCCGAGGGACGCACGCCGCTGATCGAAGCTGCGGGCTGGGGCGAAGCCGCGGTTGTGGAGATGCTCCTCAAACGCGGGGCCGATGTCGAAGCGCGCGACAAGTCGGGGCGCAGCGCCTGGAGCTACGCCGCAATGGGGAACCATCTCGACATCGTCGAGCTCTTCCGGAAGGCACGGGGGGTCAAGTAAGGTAACCGCGGGTCTTTAGACCCGGACGTACGTGGGCCGGGTCTTTAGACCCGGCGAGAGCGGGTCTTTAGACCCGGCGCTGGGCCGCATCGCCTACGACTCACGCCTACGACTCACGCGAAGGTTTCTGCCTCCTGCTGCTCCCCCGCGACGACCTCGACCACCTGTCCGGCGAGCGGGCTGATCCGCGGGCCGTCGGTGAGGATGCCCGCGAGATTCAGCGGATCCGCGGCGGCGACGCGCACCGACGCGCGGGCCGGCGCGCGCCGCACCGCGCGAAGGAGATCGATCGCTTCGGGGCGCGCGAACTGCTCGCCAGGAAATCCCCCAACGAAGCGGCCGCCGCGAATTTCGCCACGTAGCTCCATCCGACGCAGCGCCGTGGCCAGGTCGCGCCAGCCAGGCGCCAGCGTCTCGCGCGCCAGGAGATCGCGGAAGACAACACCCCAGCGCCGCAGAAGCTGCCGTGCAAAGGCCTCCGTACGCGCGTCCTGCCTTCCAGGTGGGTGAGACGGGGTACTCGTGTCGGAGCGCAGCAACGCCCATCGGCCGGCCGCGTGCCGCGGCCGCGTCAACCGGGCATGCTGGGTCCGTCGCTTCGGGTCGATGAGCGCCCTCAAGTTCTCGAAGCCGTCGGCTGTGACCACGCCTGCCGCGGCGAGCTCCCATAGCGCGTCCTCGACCTGGTGTGTGGCGTGCCCTGTGGCTCTGACCAGGTCGGGAACGAACGAAGCGCCCCGACCCGCAAGTGCCTCGGCGATGTGACGCGCCGCCTCGGAGAGTGATGCCATCGCGTCCCCTGCTTCCGCCGGCTCCTCGAGCCACGCCGCATCCTCGCGCAGGAAGATGGCAATTGGCGCCACCCGCGTCGGCCGCATACGTCGTCCGCTCGCAGCCGGGACGGCTTCGTCTGGTTCTGCCGTCGCTGCCTCGGCCGAGAGCGATGGGTGCGGCGAGAGGCGGCCCCACATCACTTCCCCCGAGAGGCACAGTCGATCGAGGAGGTCGGGCGTGTATCCCGCGACGCGCCGCGGCAGCACGTCGGATTCCCAGGCCGCCGCCGAAACCTCGTAGCCCTGGAGCTGGGTGAGGATCTGCAGCAGGCCGTCGACGCCGTGGAGCTGTGAACCGGTCGCAACGTGCTGCCAGGAGCACAGGAACCGGACGAAATCGTCAGCGGTCACCGGTGTGATGTCGCTGCGAAGGCGACCGAGTGTCAATCGATGGATCCGCGCGAGCAGCCGCCGATTGCACCACTCGATCTCGCGATCGAGCGCCTTGGCGGCGGGGGTGAACCGGCCGCGAAGAATCTGTCCATCCGATTCGAGCCGCACGAGCGCGGCGTCCACGAGCTCCGGCGTCAGCGCCAGCGTCGAGGCAAGGGTCGAGGCATCTGTCGGGCCGGTGGACTCCAGCCAGCCCCGGACGGCGTCGGCGGCTGCTGCCTCACGATCGTCCGGTGCCGATCGCTCGACGGAGCGGATCACGGGATCGAGCACCGCGTCGGGATACAGAAGTCGGGCCGTTGTCAGACGCTCTGCCGGCACCCACAGCCTTGCGTCGCCCATCCGCACACACGTCGCACGGAGACCTCGCGCGAGCTCGTCGAAGAATGTCGACCATCCCGGCACTGGCGGCAACGCCACGAGCGTCAGAAGCGCGTCGTGAAGCTCGTCTGCATCCCGCACGACCGGCCACGATTCCTGACGAACCGCGGCGATGGCCACCGCATCGAGCGCGCCGATTTCCCCCGCGTCGGTCCCGAGTGTCCGGCGCATCTGGACCGCTCGCGCCCTGCGTTCTTCGAGCGGTGCATCGTCGAGATAGGCGTATGGGTTCGCGTTGAGGATCTCATGCGAGAACGGCGATGGTTCCGCCGTGTCGATGGCGACCGTTTCGATGTCGCCGCGCTCGAGGCCCACGAGAATCGCCGTGAGCCCATCCAGATCCATCGCCTCGTGCAGGCAATCGCGGATGGTCTCGTTGACGAGCGGATGATCCGGTATCCGGATGTCGCCGACGAGGTTTTCGCCGCACGCCGCCTGATCGGGAAAAACAGCGGCGAGCAAATCGTCGGACCGCATCCGCTGAATCGGCGGCGGCACCTTGCGGCCGCCGGCGAAGCGGAGCACCGCCAGCGCGCGCGAGGCATTCCACCGCCACCGTGCGGTGAACATCGGCGCATCCAGCATCGCCTGCGTCAGCACATCCTCGACGGTGGGCACACTCAGGAACCGAAACACCAGGTCGAGGGGAAAGCTGTGCTGCTCGCCGAGCGAGATTACGATGCCGTTGTCGGTAGCCGCCGCCTGGAGCTCGAAGTTGAACGTCCGGCAGAAACGTTTTCGCAACGACAAGCCCCACGCGCGATTGATGCGGGCGCCAAACGGCGCGTGCAGCACGAGCTGCATGCCGCCGCCCTCGTCGAAGAACCGTTCGGCGACGACGCGGCGGTGGCCGGGCAGCGCCCCGAGCGCGGCGATCCCGGCGCGGACGTACAGCGCCGCCTGTTCGGCGGCTCCCGGATCCAGACCGCACTCGTGCGTCAGCCACGCTACAGGATCCGCTTCGGCTGCGATGGCCTCCCGAAGCTTCGACACCTCCTCGGAGAGCTCGGACGTGCGACCTGGCGCTTCCCCCCGCCAGAACGGGACGGAAGGCGCCGCGCCGTGCGCGTCCTCCACGCGTACGCGTCCCGCCTCGACGCGCCGGATGCGCCATGAAGTCGTTCCGAGCAGAAATACGTCGCCAGCGAGGCTCTCGACGGCGAAGTCCTCGTCCACCATGCCGACGATGGCTTCGTCGGGCTCGGCGATCACGAGGTACTGAGCGTTGTCCGGGATGGCGCCGCCCGACGTGAGCGCGGCCAGGCGGGCGCCACGGCGGGAGCGAACGATCCCGTTCACCTGATCGCGGTGCAGGAAGGCACCTCCCCGGCCTCGGCGGGTCGCAATGCCGTCCGAAAGCATGTCGACGAGAGCATCGAAGTCGCGCCGCGGAAGGTCATGATAGGAATGCGCGAGCCGTGCAAGGTCATACAGGTCGTCCTCGCGCCACGCCTCGCACGCCGCGGCCGCCACAATCTGCTGGCCGAGGACGTCACGCGGCCAGGGCGGGATCTCGAGCGCGTCGAGCGTCCCCGTACGAATCGCGCGGACCAGCGCCGCGCATTCAATCAATTCGTCGCGCGTCGAGGCGAAGAGGCGTCCCCTCGGTATGCTGTCCGCTCTGGCGCTGTGTCCCGAGCGGCCTATGCGCTGAAGCGTTACGGCAATCGAGCGGGGCGAGCCGATCTGGCAGACCAGATCGACCGAGCCGACATCAATCCCGAGCTCGAGCGACGCCGTCGCGACAACCGCGCGAAGGTCGCCCCGCTTGAGGCGCTGCTCGGCATCGAGACGCAGGCGTCGCGACAGGCTGCCGTGATGCGCCAGCACGGCCGTCTCGCCCAGCCGCTCCGCGAGATGATGCGCCACACGCTCCGCCAGCCTGCGCGTGTTCACGAACACCAGCGTCGTGCGATGCGTATTGATCAGATGCGCCAGACGGTCGTAGATCGCCGCCCACATCTCGTTGGTCGCCACCGCGCCCAATTCGCCCGGCGGCACCTCGACCGCCAGGTCCAGCTCGCGCCGGTGCCCGCTGTCGATGATCCGCACCTCACGGCCGGGCGCGGCGAGGAACGACGCGACCCGCTCGATCGGCCGGACCGTCGCCGAGAGGCCGATGCGTTGGGGCCGCGAACCGCCTCCGTGAACGACGAGGTGATCGAGCCGCGCGACCGAGAGCGCCAGGTGAGCGCCGCGTTTGTCGTCCACGACCGCGTGGATCTCGTCGATGATGACCGTGCGAGCGGTCTGAAGCGCTTTCCGGCTGCGCTCCGCGGTCAGCAGGATGAAGAGCGACTCGGGGGTCGTGACCACGATGTGCGGGGGCCGGCGCAACATCTGCTGGCGCTCCCGCATTGACGTGTCCCCGGTTCGCACCGCCACACGGATGGGTGGCAGACAGACTCCGCGCTCGGCCGCCAGCGCGGTGATTTGTGCGAGCGGCTGCTCGAGGTTCTTCTGGATGTCATTGCTCAGCGCCTTGAGCGGCGACACGTACACGACCTCGACGCGATCGTCGAGCGATCCGTCCAGCGCCGTCCTCACGAGTCGATCCAGGCACAAGAGAAATGCGGCGAGCGTCTTGCCGGAGCCGGTGGGCGCCGAAATGAGCACGTCATGCCCCGCGGCGAGCTCGGGCCACGCGCGCGCCTGGGGCTCTGTCGCCGACGTGAAATGACGGTTGAACCACTCAGAGACAAGGGGATGGAAGGACATCGTTGGCAGTGGCTCCAGGCTCCGGGCTTCAGGCCTCAGGCTTGATTTTACAGATACGCTCCAACATTTCAGATCGAGAGCGGGTTCGAGGCAAGAGAATCACGCCCGGAGTCCGAACGCCGGAGCCTGAAGCCCCTATCATCGAAGCATGCACTCGTTCGACCTTCTCCTGACACTGACCGGCGGTCTGGGCGCCGCGCTAGCGGGCGGATACGTCACACATCGGCTTGGTCTCTCGCCAATCGTCGGGTACCTGTTCGCGGGAGTGCTCGTCGGCCCGTATACGCCGGGCTTCGTGGCCGACCAGCATCTTGCCGAGCAGATGGCCGAGATCGGGGTCATCCTGCTGATGTTCGGCGTCGGGCTTCAGTTCCATCTCGACGAGCTGCTGGCGGTGCGTCGCATAGCGATCCCTGGTGCGCTCGGGCAAAGCGCGGTAGCCACCGTGATGGGCACGCTCGTGGCGCACGGTTTCGGCTGGGATTGGAACGGTGGTCTCGTATTCGGCATGGCCCTCGCCGTCGCGAGCACGGTTGTCCTCGTGCGTGTGCTCTCCGACAATCGAGACCTTCACACGCCTACGGGCCACATTGCCGTCGGCTGGCTGGTCGTCGAGGACCTGCTGACCGTGCTCATCCTCGTGCTGATGCCGGCGCTCTTCGGCCCCGAACGCGAAAGCGGCGTCCTGACCGCGGTGAGCGTGGCGCTCATGAAGGTAGGGGTGCTTGCCGCCTTCACGATGTTGGCCGGGGGACGGGTGATCCCCTGGGCGCTGAATCATGTCGCCGCGACCGGGTCTCGCGAGCTCTTCACGCTGAGCGTGCTGGTGATCGCGCTGGGGGTAGCCGTCGGGTCGGCGCGGCTGTTCGACGTGTCGATGGCGCTCGGCGCATTCATGGCAGGGATGGTGGTCGGACGATCGGAGTTCAGCGTCCGGGCAGCCTCCGAGGCGCTGCCGATGCGTGACGCATTTGCCGTGCTCTTCTTCGTGTCGGTCGGCATGCTGCTCGACCCCGGCCATCTGCTCCGCGCACCCTCGCTCGTCGCGCTCACGGTGGGCGTGGTCATGATCGGCAAGCCGCTCGTGGCGCTGGCAATCGTCCTGCTATTTGGCTATCCCCTCAGGGTGGCGCTCGGCGTTGCCGTTGCGCTCGCACAGATCGGTGAGTTCTCGTTCATTCTCGCCAACCTCGGTACCGACCTCGGGATGCTCACCAGAGAGGCGACCAACACGCTCATCGCGGCCGCCATCGTCTCCATTACGGCCAATCCGCTCCTGTATCGCGTGATCGATCGCGTTGATCTGTGGGCGGCCCGGCGGTCGCGGCCCGAGGTCGTCGCTGATGCGGCACCGCGAACGCAGATCCTCGACCGGGCGGTCGTCGTCGGCTACGGCCCGGTGGGACGAACGGTGACGCGGTTGCTGCGAGAGAACCAGGTCGATCCAACCATCGTCGAGCTGAACATGGATACCGTGCGCGTGCTGCGCTCCGAGGGGATCCCCGCGGTGTACGGCGACGCGCGGCACCTGGAGACGCTGACAAATGCCGGCATCGCCACGGCGCGTGGTCTGATCATTACCGTTGCGGGGATGACCGCGGTCGAGGAAACCATCCGGCTGGCCCGCCAGGCCAACCCTTCTCTTCAAATTCTGGTGCGTACGGCGTATCTCCGCGAGCGTGACGCCCTGCGTCAGGCGGGGGCAACCACGGTGTTCTCAGGCGAGGGCGAGGTGGCCCTGGCGCTCACCGAGTCGGTGCTGCAGCGTCTCGGCGCCACGCCGGAGCAGATCGACCGCGAACGCGCGCGGGTACACGCGGAACTCAGCTAGCGCTTGAACGAGATCGACAGTCCGGCCTCGCTCGACGTGTCGATCGTCGTCTCTGCGTCGCGGACCTGTTCGAGCGCGGCAAGGAACTCCGCCATCCCCGGCTGTCCCATCGAGACGTTGTGCGCGGTGAAGCAGCCGCCGACGATGAGCTTCGGCCAGACGGCGTGGAGGTAGTTCGCATACCACTCCTTGTCGGCGTCCGAGAACACGAAATCGAACGGACCCGGGAGTGATGCCGCCAGCAGATGCGCGTCGCCAAGCCGCGCGTCGATGTACTCGGCCACGCCCGCCTCCTGAAAATTGGCCAGCGCCGTCTCACGTCGTCCCGGGTCGTTTTCGAGTGTGACGAGCCGTCCGCCGGTCCTGCTCAGCGCCCACGCGATCCAGACGCCAGAATGGCCCGTCGATGTACCGATCTCGAGGGCACGCCTGTAGCCGTGCTTCACGATGAGATCGTGAAGCGTGCGGCCGTCCACCTCCGGCACGTTCAGGTCGTGCCAGCTGTCACGGTGACGTTCGAGGAACGCTTCAACCCGGGCGTCGAGCGTCGATGAGGGCGGCCGGCTCACAGAGTGTGACATTCGATCGACAGCATACCGTGGTTACGCCGCGCACCCATGAATGGCGTTCATAAAGCTGTGAGCAGCGCTCGCTGGCATTTCGTCCGCAGCCGCGCGTACCATGCCGATCATCATGACTATCGACGCATTGCGATACCCTGTCGGTCCCTTCGCGCCGGAGACCGCCACCAGTGCCCGGCGACGGGTCGAGCTCATCAATGAGCTTGCCGATTACCCTCGTTCGATGCGCGAGGTCCTTGACAGTGTGGGCGTCGCGCGCATCGACACCCCCTATCGTCCCGGAGGATGGTCCGTTCGTCAGACGGTGCACCATGTGGCGGATGCCAACCTGCACAACTACATCCGTCTCAAGCTGGCGCTGACCGACGCCGAGCCTGCCGTCCCGGCCTTTGCCCAGAATCACTGGGCAGAACTGCCCGACTCGCGGCTGCCGGTGGAAGTCTCGCTGCGACTGCTCGACGCGGTCCACGAACGCTGGGACGTAGTGTGGCGCTCGCTGAACGACGAGCAATTCGATCGCACGCTGCGGCATTCGCAGCGCGGCCTGATGACGGTCGATCTGCACCTGCAGTTCTCCGCGTGGCATTCCCGCCATCATCTGGCGCAGATCAGGAACCTGCAATGTACGTAGGCCGGGTCTTCGGACCCGGCGCCGCATCTAAAGATGCGGCCTGTGTGCGCATTGCTGTGGATATACTCGCGCGACGTGTTCGCGCTCCTCTTGTATCTCGCCGTTCTGCTGCTCATCCTCATCCTCGTCAACGTCGTGCTCGTCCGGACGATTCGCGCTGAGAAGCGTCGACAGGACGAAGAACGCCGCATGAAATCCGGTCGAGGGAAATCGTAAAAGCCGAGCTTGGGGCGCGACTCGTTCGTCAGCGACGTGGCACACTCCTTGGACCACGTTGGCTGCGGTTCCCCAAAAGAGAGAGGTCTCTCATGGCTGATAGCAGACGAGGTGAGAGCAAGGAGATCAAGAAAGATCAGCAGGTGCGGCGCGAGGTCCTCGACGAGATCGCGAAAGAAATCGTCCAGGATCACGCGGAAGCGCATTACCGAAACCCCAACCGCGATCAGAGTCGTGGCGACTGGGACCGGTCGCGCCGCCGCACAGATGAAGGCATGAGCCGAGAGGAATAGCACAAGCATTCATGATTCATGATTCTTGATTTCATCAGTTCCCCTTAATCAAGAATCATGAATCGTGAATGATGAGCGGCCTTATCGTTCGCGATACCGTTCCAGACGCGGGTCACGGCTCTTCGGCTGTTCGGTATCGCGCGCCCGGACCTCGCCGCTATCGGGCACCTGAGGCGCTTCCGCTTCACGGGGTCCATCAGGCTCGCCTCGCGCCGCAATAAGCTCGTTCTCGGGGTACTCCTCACGGACGCGCGGTTGTCCGAAATCCGGTTCCGCGCGCGGCGGTACTGCCGCGAATCCGCTGGCCTCCGTCATCCAGACCCCCGTCATCAGCCAGGTGGGCGGCCGATACTGGGGCAACTCGTCGTAGGCGCGTTCGCGCCATTCGCCCGTGCGGAAACCTTCCGGAGCGATGATGCGCAGCAATCGATGCTCGTAGCGGCGCACCTCCTCGTCCGACATCGCCAGGAATGCCGCGGCGTTGAACTCCGGATACAGATGAATCGTGTCGCGATCGAGATCCGTGCGGAACGCGCGCATCCGCGGATCCGCATCCAGCATGCCGATCGGCACGAGATAGCGCCGGCCCACGAACCAGCCGCCCGAATCCACAACGACGTAGACGGGCCGGCCTGAGCGATTTTCGATGGTGAAGCCGTCGACGCTGCCGAGATCCTCACCGGAACGATTGATGATGCGGAACTCGTGGTACCTGAACTCCGGCAGTTCACTGGCTTCGACGTAACGCAGGCGTGAGCGCCGAAGCACCTCGTCGACGACGGCGTCCTCGCCGGCCGCGCGGTTGATCTCGCGCTCGGCAAGGCGGCTCAATCGGTGATCGGCGTCGCCTTCTTCCTGGAGCGTCTGGTCCAGGAGCTTCTCGCTCTCCACGTCGCCGAGCGTCCGTGCGTAGGTACGCGCACAACCATAGCCGGCGATCTCGTAGTGTTCGACGCGCTGCACCGCGCCGATCAAGGCCGCATCGAGCACCTCTCCCCTTTCGCACTGATGCGTGATGCGGCGCGCCTCGGCGATGAGCCCGCGGATCGCCTCGCACGGCTCGCCCTGATGGATGTCGAGCTGCCGGAAGATCAGGTCGAGCCGTTGAATCTGCGCGTGCGTCTGCTCGAGATGATGCTCGAACGCGCGACGCAGTCCGGATGAGGTGGCTTTGGCCGCCATCGCCGGCAACTCCTGCAGGAGTTGCTGTTCGGCGTCGTAGAGATCCTGAAGTTCGGCGATATAAAGGTCGCGCAAGGTCACGATCGGCATAGCTCCCCCTCCAGAGCTGAGAGAAGTGCAGAACATGTGCCGCGGCGCCGCGTCGCCCGAGGCACCCAACCCGTCACGGGCTCCGCCTTGGATATCCCAGCGGAGCCCATGACTGGTTGCCAGAGTTCACGTTCCAAGCCGCATAGCGGTCCTAACCTGCCGCACCTATAATCGCGTAGTGGTCAAATTCGAAACCCTCGACCCCGAAATCCGCGGGGTCCTGGGCAAGAAGGTCAGTGAGCTGGGGTTGCGGGTCGAGGGATCACCGGTTGAAAAATATGTGCATCAGCTCTACCACGAGTTGGAGCGCCGCGGCTTCAAGAAGTTCCGGCCTGTCTGCTATCTGACCGACGAGTGGGGATGCCCGGATCAGCAGCCTGTGCTCGGCATCCCCTTCTACCTCGCCGATCCCAAGCTGCGGAAGCTCGAGGGGGCGGTTGACAGTCTCGAAGACGAACGGCAGATCATGATGTATATGCGCCACGAGGCGGGGCACGTTTTCAACTACGCGTATCGCCTTTACACCACGCCGGAGTGGCGCCGCTTGTTCGGTCCGTTTTTTCGTCCGTACCGGGACGATTACCGGCCGGTGCCGTTCAGCAAGAAGTACGTGCGGCATATCGAAGGGTGGTACGCCCAGAAACATCCGGACGAGGACTTTGCCGAGACGTTTGCCGTGTGGTTGACGCCCCGCAGCGCCTGGCGCCGACAATACAAGGGGTGGCCGGCGATGGCAAAGCTTCGCTACATCGAGCGGGTCTCCCGGGCCGTGGGCGATGTCGAGCCGATCGTCAACACCGGAGAGGTCGACATCACGCCCGACGACATGAAAGTGACGGTCGAACAGTTCTATCAGCAGGCCGCCAAGGAAAGGCGGGCCCGCATCGATATCGCCCTCGACGCGCACCTCGGGAAGATCTTCGCGACGAGACGTCGGAAGGAGTCGAAGCCGGCTGCCGACATCATCAACAAGTACAGGTCCGAGCTGGTGGACAAGATCACGTACTGGACGGGCGTCCGGCGGCCCATCGTGCGTGGTCTGATTGAGTCCATTGGCCGGAATTGCGAACGTATGAAGCTCTGGGGCGAAGTGGGGGAGGAGGCTCGCTACATCGTCGAGGTCACCACGCTGGCGACCACACTCGCGATGAACTACCTGTTGCGCGGGCGATTCGATTAGTCATGGGCAAACTGAAGATCGTCGTTCTGTACGACCGCGTCCTCGTCGACGAGAGCGAAGAATCCACGGCGGCGGCCGACAAATCGCCGGTCACACGCCCGCTGGACAAGAAGGAGGTCGAGGAGGAGGTTGCCGAGGTTCTGGGCAAGCTCGGTCACGAAGTGGTGATGCACGAGGTCGACGGCACGACAAAGAGTTTGCTGGCCCTGGCCCGCATCGACTGCGACCTCGTGTTCAATCTCTGCGAGTCGTTCGCCGACGATGACACCGCGGATTTCAAGATCGCGGCCTTTCTGGAGCTCCTGGGACGGAAGTACACCGGCACGGGCACGCACGGCCTGATGCTCGCGCAGGACAAGGCGATCGCGAAGAAGATCTTCGCGTTTCATGGAATCCACACGCCGGTATTCGCCAAATCTTTCCGAGGCCGCCTCGATTTCTCGCACGACCTCCACTTCCCGGTCATCGTCAAGCCCGCCCGCGAGGATGGATCCATCGGCATCGAGTTCAGCGCGGTCGTGAGGTCGATCCGCGAGCTGATGGAGCGCATGGACTGGCTCCACCAGCATTTCGATTCACCGGTGCTGATCGAGGAGTACGTCGAAGGCCGCGAGATGTACGTGGGTATTCTCGGCAACGACAAGCCGGAGGCGCTCCCGATCGTCGAGCTCGATCTCTCGAAGCTTCCGGAGGGCACCCCGCGCATCGCAGCCGCGGAGGTGAAGTGGGGCAAGGGGACCAAGGCCTACCGCGACACCAAATCCCTTTTCCCGACCGATCTCTCGGAAGAAACCGTGGCGCAGCTCCAGCAGACCGCCATTGCCGCCTACCAGGCACTGGAGCTTCGTGACTACGGTCGCGTAGACATGCGCCTGCAGGCCGACGGCCGCGTACACGTTATCGAGGTCAATCCGAACCCGTGGCTGAGCTCACGCGCGGAGCTCACGATGGCCGCCCGCAAGTCGGGCCGAACCTACCCGCAGTTGGTGGAGGAAATCGTCGAACTGGCCATGACGCGTGTGAGGGCGTGATCATGAGCCCTCAAGGTCAGGTGAGGGCCTGATCATGAGCCCTCAAGGTCAAAAGTCAAAGGTCAAAGGGCAAAGGTCAGGACTTGGCACCTAGACCTGGCACCTGGACCTGGTACCTGGACCTGGTACCTGGCACCTGGACCTGGCACCTAGACCTGGCACCTAGACCTGGCACCTAGACCTTTGACCTCACCTTTGACCTTTGACCTTTGACCTTTGACCTAGCCGAAGGCTCACCGCACCTTGCCATCCGCAATCCACAGATAGAGCGTTCGCGTCGTGCCGCGGGTGTCCTTGAGGTTGAGGACTTGATTCGGCTCCCAGTTACCCATTCCGAAGTTGTGAGAGACGATACGCGCGCCTGGCATGAGCTCTTTGGTGAGCATGGGTCGCAGACGCAGGTTCGAGGTGGCGACCAGATAGAGTGTGACGACCGTGGCGGGCGAGACGTCGACGGTCAGCGCGTCCTGCAGGAAGAAGGTGACGAGCGATTCGACCCCGGCATTCCGGGCGTTCGCCCGGGATTCAGCAATCCGCTTGGGATCAATATCGACGCCCACGCCGTGCGCGCCGTACTTGCGGGCGGCCGTGATCACGATTCGGCCGTCGCCGCATCCGAGGTCGTAGACCACGTCGGTGGGCCCCACCTTGGCGAACTCCAGCATCTTTTCGACGATGTCTTCAGGCGTTGCGACGTAGGGGCCCAGGCTGTTCCCGTCGGGGCGTTGCGCGCCGAGGACGGGTCCGAGCACAAAGAGAATGCAGGCGGCAAGGCGGCGCATCGAGCCGATTGTACCGATGGCGAGGGGGTCCGGCAGGGGCCTGCACGATACCTTATCTGTACTCTGGCGTGGACAGCCTTACGGAAATGTAATTGTTGGGCTGCGTCGACAAATACCACGCAGATCAAGGGTTAGCCGAGGTCGAGCTGTCGCGCGCGATGGGCAGGCAAGTGGGTGGCGATCGATAAGAAGTCTTGGAAAATGGCCATTTTCCTGGGTTTTTCGGTTGAATACCCACGTCGAGTGGGCTATACTTCCTCTTGCTATTCCCGGCACGAAACCGGTCCTACCACCAACCTTCCTGCAACGGGGGAAACGTGACATTCCAGGTCGGCGACAAGGTCATTTACCCGAATCACGGACTCGGCATCGTCGAACGTATCGAAGAAAAAACTATCCTGGGTACCACGTGCGGGTTCTTCCACCTGCGCATTGTAGCGAACGACACGACGGTCCTCGTTCCCGTCAGCAACGTCGATGGCGTCGGGTTGCGCAGGGCCATCAGCGACGAAGAGGTCGAGCGCCTTTTCGGCCTGCTGAGCGACGGCAAAATTGACAATCACCAGAACTGGAAGGGCCGATTCAAGGACAATTCGGACAAGATGCGGACCGGATCCATTTACGACATGGCCGACGTGCTCAAGAGCCTGACGTTCCTCAGCAAGTCGAAGAGCCTGTCGTTCCGCGAGAAGCGGATGCTCGACCGCGCCAAGGCGCTGATCATTTCCGAGGTCTCGGAAGTGATGCGTGAGAAGGCGGTCGAGGTCGAGGCCAAGGTTGATCGCGCGCTCGAGAAGTGTTTCATGGTCAAGGCCCGCAGCATGGCACGGGCGACCGCGCGCGCCAAGACGGCCAAGGCCGTCAAGACGCTCGCCGCCGCAGCCCCCGCGCTGCGTCGCGCTGCCGCGCGCGCTTCGTAGGTTCTCCTCACTACCCTCTGTTTGATCGCCTCGCCCGGGACGGTTCGACCGTCCCGGGCTTTTTTGTCCGCAGGCCACGAAGGCCACGAAGCGACACAGCGCGGCCAACGAGGCAACGCGTGTCATGTTTGGTTGCGGCGTTGGCCGCGCTGTGTCTCTTCGTGGCCAAAAATCTCCGTGCCCTTCGTGGCCGGCGTCGCGACGCGGTATCATGCCCCCCGCATGGCGACCGCGATAGCGGCGACACGATCGCTTCTCGCCTACATCATCATCCTCGCTTACATTGCGGTCGCCGGCCCTCTCGGTCTGTTCGCAGCGGCAGTGCTGCGCTGGAAGAGCGCGCTCTACGCGCTCGGTCATGGGGGCGTCTGGCTTGCCTTGACCGTCCCCGGCATCCGGTATCGCGTCGTCGGTCGTGAGAATATTCCCAAGGAAGCGGTCGTCTTCTGTTCCAATCACGAGAGCAACGTCGACCCCCCGGTGCTCTTCGAATCGCTCCACCGCCGCCTGCACATCCTCTACAAAGCGGAGCTCCACGGGTTCCCGATCATGGGCACGGTGTTCGACGTCGGGGGCTTCGTGCCCGTCGACCGCGCCGACCGCGAGCAGGCCATCGCGTCAATCGCGCGTGGAGCCGAGTCGCTGCGTGCCGGCAACTCGTTCCTGATTTTCCCCGAGGGCACGCGCAGCCGGACGGGCGATCTCCTCCCCTTCAAGAAGGGCGGATTCATCATGGCCATCCAGGCGCAGGTGCCTGTCGTACCGGTGGCGGTGCAAGGTGGCCGCGCGTCCATGCGGAAGGGGAGCGCTCTTGTCCGGCCCGTCGTCGTGACGGTACGCGTCGGACGTCCGATTCCGACGAGGGGCCTCACGCTCGAGGACCGCGACAGGCTCATTCAGCGGGTCCGGCAGGAGATCGTGAGCCTGCTGGCCCTGGGGCCCGCCGCTGTCTGACAGGCCGCCGAGACCTGAGGCAGCCCCGATCCATGAGGCCCGATCCCTGAGAGCGTGTCAAGAAATCGGCTCCGGGCTCCAGACCTCGGACTTCAGGAAGAGCACGCTGAAGCTTCTCCCGTAGCCTGGAGCCCGTAGCCCGTAGCCGGGCGCATTTTCACAGGCTTTGAGGCCTGAGATAGACTGGCGTTTATGCGACTGCCGATCGCGCTCCTCGTTGCCGCTGCCTCGGCAGTGGTGATGGCGCAGGACCGTCAGCCTGATCAATCGACCGCCGCCTCGAAGCAGCCAACGTTCCGGGCGGAGGCCAACTACGTCCGGGTGGACATGTATGCCATGCAGGACGGACGGGCCGTCGAAGACCTGAAGCTCGACGAGATCGAGCTCCTCGAGGACGGAGCGGTGCAGAAGATCGAAACGTTCGAGCACGTTCACGTCCGCCCAGCCGGTCCTCAGGAGACACGCATCGAGCCGAACACGGTCCGCGAGAGCCGCGCGATGGCCGCCGATCCGAGGGCCCGCGTGTTCGTCATCTTCCTCGACACGTATCACACGCAGGTCGACGGATCGCACAAGATGCGACTGCCGGTGGTGCGCTTTCTCGATCGCGTCATCGGCCAGGATGACCTCGTTGGCGTCATGACGCCGGAGATGTTCGCCACGCAGCTGACGCTGGGCCGCAAGACGGCCGTCATCTCGCGGATGATGCAGGATGACTGGACGTGGGGACGGCGCGGGCAGATCACCGAGGACCCGAAGGAACTGCGCTACGAGCAGTGCTATCCGTCGAACCGCAACGACGCGGACAGCGTCGCGCGCGAGATGATCGACCGGCGGCGCGAGAAATTGTCGCTCGATGCGATCGACGATCTGGTGGTGCACCTCCGGGGCCTTCGCGAGGAACGCAAGGCGGTACTCGTCATCAGCGAAGGATGGACGCTCTTCGGCGAGAACCCGCGACTCGCGCGGGACATCGGGGACGGGGTTCCTGGCCGCCCGGAGGTGTTCGTTCGAGGCGGTAAGCCTTCGACGAGCGACCCGAATACGCTCGGTGGCACGACGAAGTACGAATGCGACGCGGATCGCCTGGCGCTCGCGCGGCTGGATCATCGCTTTCGGCTGCAGCGCCTGGCAGAGGACGCCAACCGCGCGAACGTCAGCTTCTATCCAGTCTACCCGCGCGGTCTTGCCGTATTCGATGCGCCGCTCGGACCCGATCGTCCACCCTCACCCGCCGAAGACCGTCGCAATCTGGCGTCGCGCCAGGACGGCCTGCGTATGCTGGCCGAGAACACGGACGGTCTCGGGGTGATCAACACCAACGACATCGAGAAGGGCATGGCGCGGATCGTCGAGGATCTCACCTCCTACTACCTGCTCGGGTACTACTCGACCAACACGAAGCTCGACGGGAAGTTCCGTTCGATCAAGGTGCGCGTCGCGCGGCCGGGCGTCGATGTCCGGGCTCGTCGCGGCTATCGTGGTCGCACCGCGGAGGACCTGACGAACGAGACACGCGAGTCGGCGGCCAAGGCGATGTCGACCGCCATCCATACGGCGTCCGTGAGTCCACGCAGCTTGCTCCGCATCCGCACCGCGTCATGGCCCACCACGGCATCGGGTGACAAGACCACGGCCGCCGTCTGGATCGTGGGAGAGCTCGATCAGCGGATGCGGAAGGACGTCGCCTGGAGCGCGGGGGCGAACGCCGATCTCGTGGTGGTCTCAGCGACTGGATCGGAGGTGCTGACGAAGACCCTCCAGATCGACGCCACCCAGGGCATGTTCTCGTTGCGCGTGCCGGAGGCCGGAGGGATACCGCCGGGCGAGTACGCCGTTCGCGTGCGTGTGCGGCCGAACCAGGACGGCCCGCTGCCGGTGAGCGATGTCGCGCGTCTGATCGTTCCCGGCGTCGCCTCGCGCCTCGGAGAGGGTGTCATGTGGCGGCGGGGTCCGACCACGGGCCCGCGATACCTCATGACCGCCGACCCGCGATTCCTCCGCAGCGAGCGCCTTCGCCTCGAGCATGCGACCACCGCCTCCACCCCAACGGTCCGCCCGCCGGCCGGACCGCCAACCAGCACTGGCTCGTCGCGGTCGCAAGCGACCGCGACCCCGGAAACGCGCGTTGGGGGTCCCGGCGCAGGCGTTGCCACGGCGCGGCTCCTCGATCGCGCGGGGAGGCCAATGCAAGTGCCCGTGCAGGTAACCGACCGGCAGGACCCATCGGGCGAGTTCCGGTGGATCGTCGCGGACGCAACGCTGGCGCCGCTCGCAGCCGGTGATTACGCGGTGGAAGTGACGCTGG
>DASYQV010000323.1:0-17674 GCA_036005125.1 Vicinamibacterales bacterium | reverse complement strand
GTGTGGTCCGGAAATCTCGCCGCGGCCGTGTCCAGCAGCGCGGCACCCTGTTCTCCTCGTCCCTGCTCGCGGTCCTGCAGCGCCTGCTGATACACACCGGCGATGAACAGACGATTGACATCCGCGGGGTCGCCGCTGCGGATGCCGACACCGCCCGCATATCCGTACACGATCTCGCCGCCGTGCTCCGCTGCCTCGTACAGCACGACCAGTCCAGCCAGGCCTGCCACGGCCGCCGCCATTGCCGCCGGGCGCGCGTAGCGGCTCTGCTGCTGCCGCGTCAACGCCAGCGCCACGAGCTCCAGCAGCGAGACGACCACGAAGATGTTGCGCGTGCGCTCGCCCCACTCCTCGTGCGCTTCCACCGCGTTGCGTGCACCCGGAATCCGCTCGACGGGACCGTGAGCATCGACGCCCGACTGGACCGCAAACACGCTGACGACCGTACCCACCAGAATCAACGTGGTGGCAGCGGGACCGGCGAACGCAATCCGGCCAGTCAGCGAGACGAGTCGCAGGACGACGCCGACGACGAGCAAGGCGATGACGAAGTGGACGATATGCGGGTGATACGGGGCGAGCACAGCGTAACCCTCCTCGAGACCCGAACAAGGTACACAAAAACGCCCGGCCGGGAAATCGGCCAGGCGTTTTTGATTCGTGATTTGTGATTCGCGATTCCTGCGTGGTACGTGACCCGCGATTTCGATCGCGGGAATCACGAATGGCTAAAACCTGACGCCGACGGCGAACCGGAACGTGCGAGGCATCTGGTGGGCGAACCGGTTCGTCGGGTTCCCGAAGTTCGGGCCGAAGTCCCAGTTCGTCCCCTGCACCGGTGTCGTCGTGAAGGGATCGAACCGCTCGAAGCGCGTTGGCGCGTTCGTCGCGGTCAGCACCGTCTGGTCGATGAAGAACGGGTTCACGAGCTTCGACTGGTCGAACACGTTCAGCACCTCGCCCTTGACGAAGAGCGTCACGCGCCGGACCCCGCCGAACCCGTAATCGTAGTTGATCGCCACGTCCGTGCGCGTGCTCGCCTCGGTGCGGAAGCCGTCGCGGTCGGTGAAATAGTACTGCACCTGGGTCGGCGGCGTAACGTAATTGAGGCCCGTGCGGTACGGCGACGGGTCGATCATGCCGACCGCGCCATACGGGGCGCCGGAATCGACGTTGAAGAGCGCTCCCACGTTGATGCCGCCGAAATGTTCCGGTGTGGGCAGCTGCCACGTTCCCCAGACACGTCCCTTGTGCCGCTGGTCGGCGAGCAGATCGCCCGTTGGATAGTTCCAGCGCTCCTGGCGGTACTCAGGATAAAACGCCGGCTGCACCGCCGCCGGGCCAGCGCTTTCGTTCTCGCCGTCGAAGTTACCCCAGAGGCGCGACAGCGTGTACGCGGCGTTGAGGTTCAGGCGCTGCCCGACGCGCCACGACAACACGCTGTTGAGCGCGGCGTACTGGCGGTCCACCACGTTCGTGGTCTCGATGACGCGGAGGTCGAGCGGCCTCCCGCCGGTCGTGGTCGTCTGCAGCGTGATCGGATCCACCTGTATGCGGCCGGTCGACAGGTCGGTGCGCGTGCCGTAGAAGTCGTTGAAGTTGCGATACACAGCGTCCACGCGCACAAGACCGCGTTGACCGAGCGTCCGGGTGACGCCGCCCGCATATTCCGCCGCGCTCGGCGACGCCAGCGTGTCGGCCACGTGCACGTTCACGCCGGGCAGGTTGACGCCCACCAGCGGCCGCATCGTCCCGCCGTTGGCATTGAACCAGTCGAACACGGTCAGAATCGCCTGCTCGCGCGTCGCGAGCGGCGCGTTCGGATCGATGTTGATCGCCGGACCGGTATACGCGTACTGCAGCGTCGACGGGTTGCCGGCAATCGAGGCGCCGTTGGCAATGGCATTCGAGATCGACGCCACGTAGACCCCGTAGCTGCCGTTCACCGTCCACTGACCGTGGCCCGTCGGATCCCATGTCACGCCCAGACGCGGGCTGATCCGCTGATCGTTGGCCACGACGGTGCCCGCCGAATCCACGGCGTGGTTGCGGTCGAATCGCGCGCCGAGGTTGAACGACAGCCGATCGGTCCAGCGCCACCCGTCGTTGAGGAAGAGCGAGTGCATGCGGAAGTTGGTGCCCCGCGTGGAGACCAGGATGGGATTCCACTGGATCACCGTGCTCCGGCCGTCGTTGGCGAACACCGGGAACACGTCGCCGTCCCGGAGGATTGCGGTCGTGCCGAAGATACGCCAGTCGCTGCCGGACTGATGGTTGTCGGCGGCGCGCATGTCGTTGAACGTGTCGTAGCCGAACACTACGCTGTGCGAGCCCCAGCGCGGCGTCGACAGAAACCACGTCCCCTTCGCGAGAATGTCGGAGTTGTCGCGCTCCTCGGTGCGGCACACGCCGCAGAAGGTGGGCGAGTTGTACCGGGCCATCCCGCGCTGCAAGTCGATGAGCAGTGTTCCGCGGACGATGTCGGTGAACACCGAGCCGGCGCCGGTCGTCGAACCCTGGCGGCCCGAGTACTGTCCCTCGACGAAGAAGTTCGATCCGAAGATGCCGTTGTAGTTGAGCGACAGCAGGTTCTCCGGATTCCGAGCCGTCGTCAGGCTGGCGAGGTCGAGGATATTCGCCGAATATGCATCGCCCTCGACGACGGTCCCTCGATACAGGTAGGCGCCGCGAACCGAGTGGCGCGCGTCGACCGCGTAGGAGAGCTTCCCCTCGTACCGCTTCTCGTTCCGCGTGCGGTTCCACGACAGGTTCGAGAACGCCGTCTGCAGCGCGCGCGTCTCCTCGACGAAGCGGCCGGCGTTGAAGAACCAGATGCGGTCCTTGATAATGGGCCCGCCGAACGTGTACTCGTAGGTTGGAATCAGCCTGTCGACCTTCGTCTCGTGCATCGGCGTCGTCGTGCGCCAGCTGTCGTTCTCGAAGGTCGTGCGGAACGAGCCGCCGAACAGGTTGCCGCCCGACTTGGTGATCGCGTTGACGACGCCGCCCGAGAAACGTCCGAACTCCGCGGAGATGCCGGAGGTGGAGACGGTCGTTTCCTGGATCGCGTCCTCGATGTAGAGCGGAATCCCCTGCCCGCGGAGGTTCTCGTTGAGAACCACGCCGTTCATGAGAAACAGGTTCTCGAACGACGTCGCGCCACCGATGGAAATAACGCCGACGCCGGTCGACCGGTTGTAGATGCCCGTGCGCTGGACGCCGGGCGCGAGCGCAACGGTGGCGTCGAGGCCGCGGTTGAGCGGAAGCTGATCGACGACATCCTGCTTGAGCGTCGCTGCGGCCGTCGTGGTGCGCGGCACGACGGCAGGATCCGCGCTCGTCACAGTCACCGTTTCAGTCAACCCGGCCAGCTTGAGGACGACGTCGTTCGGGACGGTCTGGGCCGACGCGACGTTCACGGTCCGGGTGATCGAATCGAACCCCTGGAGCTCGACAGCCACTGAGTACACGCCCGGAGGCAAGAGCGGCAGAATGTAATCGCCATTCGCCGACGTCACGACCGTGCGCGCGCCCTGCAATTGCGGAGAGGTTGCCGTCACTGTCACACCGGGAAGCACACCGCCCTGCTGATCGGTGACCCGGCCCGAGATCGTGCCGGTCGGATTCCCCTGCGCGAAGGCTTCTGTCTGGCTGATGAGGCTGAGACATGCCACGGCCAGCAGCCACGTCACACGTGAACGCATAAGCACGAAACTCCTGAAAGGAACAGCGTGCCGAGTCACAACACCGACACGCGCTGCGCAAATGCAGCAACCCCCGTGCCGCCGGTGTGCGCCATGTGCGCACCACTTGAACGTGCGCTGATGCTAACGCACCGGCACAACACGCGGATGCGCTAAAAACCTCGCCATCCCCTGTTATCGGCTGTATCGATCGTGTGGTTCAGTCGGCTCGGTGGCTCCACCGGCGCCGCCCGGCTGCGACCGGACCGTCGACAGAAACGGTCGAGATGCGCCGGCGGGCCGACACCCCACGGAGCAAGGGTTAAAGGGCTGACCCACAACACGTTAACAAACAATACGGAAATAAATACAATAGAGAAGCTCACAGAATCGGCGGCGATGATTCTTGCGGTGCACAACCCCAAGGGGGGCGTCGGCAAAACGACTACTGCAGTGAATGTGGCCGCCGTGCTCGCCGGCATGGGCCGCAAAGTGCTGCTGATGGATCTGGAGCCCTATGCGGGCTCATCCATATCGCTCGGCCTGCGCCCCAAGGACCTCCGGCCGTCGATCGCCGACGTGCTCGTCGACCGCGTGCGACCCGTCGACGCCGTGCGGACCCTTCCACGCTTTCCCAACCTTCACCTGATTACCGGCTCGCTCGCGCTCGCGCAGATCGACTCGACGCTCCACGATTTGCGGTACCCGGAGCGGCGCCTCGCCGACGTCGTTCACCCACTCGCGGCGGCGTTCGACTACGTGATCATCGATTCGCCGGTGGGCTTCTCGCTCGTGTCGTTCAGCGTGCCGCTCGCAGCGCAGCATCTCGTCGTGCCGGTCACCGCATCGTATCTTCCGCTCGAAGCGCTCGCGCAGTTCCTGCGGTGGTACCGCGATCTGCGGAGAACGCGCAAGGGCCTGGCGGGGCTGCTCGGCATCGTGTTGACACTTGTCGACAACCGCGCGCAAGCGACGCGGGAGATCGTCGACATCATCCGCGTGCACAATCGCGAAGGCGTCTTCAAGTCCGAGATCCCGCGCGATCCACGCGTCACCGAGGCGCCCTCGCACGGACAACCGCTGGTTCGTTACGCGCCGCGGAGCGCTGCGGCCGTGGCGTATCAGCGGCTGACCGACGAAATCCTGCACCGCCTCTCCACGCGCGCCCGCTGACGCGGCACGTTCAAACTTGAAGTGCCGCGATCGATGCTTTACGATTGTGCGCGCGGAATGCCTATCGGCAATTAATTACGTAACAATTGCTTTACATCCGTCGCCGCCACGTGCTACGTTCGGCGCTGCGGTCAGGTTGTTCGAATGGCCATACGCCCTCCAATCAGAACGAAACGTCTGGGTAAGTCCGGCGAGGAGATCTTCTCCACCGCCGGTGTCGACACCGCCAGTTCGACTGCTCCGAAGAAGCGGGGTCGCCGCCCGTCCCACACCGAGCACTGGACCAAGGTGACCGTCGTCCTGTTCGATCGACAGATCGTCTTTCTCGATCGCCTGGGCGCCGACATCCGGGCGGCCAGTGGCGTCGCGATCAGCCGCGCGCACGTGATTCGCGCGTTGATCGATGCGCTGAGCGAGTCGGACCTGGACCTCACCGGTACGCGATCGGAGTCCGATCTCAAAGCGGTGCTGACGGCCCGGCTCGGTCGCTATCGCGTCTGAGGATTCATGATTCTTGATTCTTGATTCTTGATTTTCAAATCACGAATCATCAGTCACGAATCGCGAATGAACCTCGGCAGCACGCACTCGACACATTCCGTTTACGCCGACGTCGTCGGCGGGATCACGACTTTCTTCACGATGGCTTACATTGTCATCGTGAACCCGTCGATCCTGGCGACGGCCGGGACGGGCATGTCGTTCAGCGGCGTACTGACCGCAACAGTGCTCGTCGCCTGTTCGATGACGCTGTTGATGGGCGTCTACGCTCGCCTGCCATTCGCGGTCGCGCCAGGAATGGGGCTCAACGCCTTCTTCGCCTACACGATCGTGCTGCAGAACCGCGTGCCGTGGCCGATCGCGCTCGGCATCGTGTTCTGGGCCGGCGTCCTGTTCCTGCTCGTGTCGGCGACGCCGCTGCGCGAGCGTATCGCGACGGCGATCCCGCCCAACCTGCGAATCGCGGCCGCTTCGGGGATCGGCCTGCTGCTGACGTTCATCGGTCTGCGGAACGCCGGGCTCGTCGCGCCCGATCCGGTTACGCTCGTGCGGCTCGGCGACATCGATCATCGCGCCGCGTTCCTGCTGCTCGGGATCGTGATCGCGGTCGTGCTGATGCGGCGCAACAGCCCGCTCGCGTTTCTTGCCTCCATCTTTGCCGTGACGCTCGGGACGTGGGTGTTCGGCTACGCGCAGCCGCCGGAACGGGTGGCGAGCGCACCCGATTTCTCCTCCATGTTCCTCCGGCTGGACATCCTCGGCGCGCTGCAGCCGGCGCTGGTGCCCTCCATGGTGGCCATCCTCTTCACCGATCTCTTCGACTCGCTCTCGACGTTCATCGGCGTCTCGCACGCGGCGGGGCTGACCGAACGGGACGGCAGCCCGCTCAACCTCCGTCGCGGACTCATCGTGGATGCGTTCGCAACGCTCGGCGCGGGCCTGGCGGGCAGTTCTCCGGGTACCGCGTACGTCGAGAGCATCGCGGGCATCCGCATGGGCGCGCGCACGGGATTGGCGTCGATCGTCACGGCCCTGTGCTTCGTCCCGTGCCTGTTCATCGCGCCGCTGGCGGCGGCGGTGCCTGCGTATGCAACAGCCCCGGTCCTCATGCTGGTCGGCGTCGCGATGTTCCACACGGTCACAACGGTGGATTTTTCCGTGATGGAGGACGGCCTTCCGGCGTTCGTCACGCTGGTGCTCATCCCGCTGACGTTCTCGATCACGCAGGGCATCCTCTGGGGCTTCATGCTTCACGCGCTGCTCTACACGATCACGGGCCGGCATCGGGATGTGCCGCTCGCCCTCTGGATTCTCGCGGCGCTGTCGGCGGTCCTGCTGATCGCGGAACATTAGGGGACGCGCATGCCTGACGCGCGTAGGCTGCGCTGGGCCCTGCTGGGAACCGCGCGCATCAACCGGCTCGTCATTCCGGCCATCCGCGCATCCTCGCGCAGCACGCTCGTCGCGGTCGCCAGCCGGGATCGGGCTCGGGCGGAGGCCTACGCCGCCGAGTGGACCATCACCCGGGCGATCGGTTCGTACGACGAACTGCTCGATGCCGCCGACATCGACATCGTGTATATCCCGCTGCCGAACAGCCTGCACGCCGACTGGTGCATTCGCGCCGTCGAGCGCGGAAAGCACGTGCTGTGCGAGAAGCCGCTCGCGCTCAGCGTGCTGGACGTGGACCGCATTGCCGCGGCGGCATCACGGCAGGACCGCACGGTCACGGAAGGGTTCATGTACCGACATCATGCGCAGACGGCACGTGTGTGCGAGCTCATCGAGAGCGGCGCGATTGGCACGCTGCGTGTGATTCTCAGTGGCTTCACCTACCCGCAGAGCCGCGCGGCGGACGTCAGGCTGGAGCCGACGCTCGGCGGAGGATGTCTCTGGGACGTCGGCTGCTATCCGGTCAGCTTCGCGCAGCATGTCGCGGGCGCCCCGCCCGCGCGCGTGTCGGGATGGAAGCAGATGGGACCGACCGGCGTCGACGAGGCGTTCGCGGGCACCTTGACCTACGCGAACGGCGTCGTTTGCCAGGTTCACGCCGGCTTTCGTGCCGCATACCAGACCGTTCTGCGGTTGATCGGAACCGATGGCGTCCTCGAGGTCGAACGGCCGTTCCGGCCCGGCCCGCTCGAGACGCTGCGGCTGCAACGCGGCGCCAGCGTGGAGCCGATTGTCGTCGAAGGGTCGCCAGCCTTCGTCGACGAGGTGATCGATATGGAAGACGCCACGCTCGGTATAAGGCCGGCGCGGATCACCCTCGCCGAGAGCCGCCTGCACGTGGCGACGATCGGGGCGCTTCATCGCGCCGCGACCGAACGCCGCGATGTCGAGATGTGATGACGCCTACGATTTCACGACTTCGATTCTTCCTCCGCGCCAGTCGCCACGCGCTATCGCCGCCGGATTGTCGTGGCGGAAGGAGCTGAACACGAGGCCCGCGACGCCGGGCGTATGAAGCAACGCTCGCTCCTCGGCATCGGAGCGCGCGGTCCATTGTCGGGCGACGAACAATTGCGTGCGGGACCGCGCGGCGACCGGCGCGTACGTGGTCGCGAGATGCTCGCCAAGAGAAGGCAGGTTGCGCCCGTCGATATAGTTCTGCACGTAGCCGTACCCGCGATGCATGGGCCAGAGCTGATGCCACATCGACGGGCATTGCGATGAGCTCTGATCGATCACGAGGGCGTCGACGAGGCCGCGCGTCATCCATTCACGCCAGGCAAGCGTCGCATTGCCGAGCGGCGGGCCGAGCACGTCGCCGCGCGGCGCGCCGACGGCCAGCTGCCGGTCGCAGGCAGACAACGCCTCCCGCAACTCCGCCATGAAAACCGTCAGGTACTCGCCCTGCAGATCGCGCCAGGCCTGCATGTCGAAATCCTCGCGCAGAATGTCGCGACCGTAGCGTGCGAGGAAGTCATGCCGCACCGGCTCGTTGAAGCCGAACTGGTCCGCGTGATCGGCGGGCCGCGATTGAGAGCGCAGGCAGACGAACAGGCCCGCGAAGCCCGTGCCCTCGAGCAGCCTCGTCCATCGTTCGATGAACGCGCGGCGCGCCCCGGGATAGGCGAGACACACGACACCCCACTGACGCGTTCGACCCGTGCGGTCGGCCGTCACCCATTCGGGGTGCTGCCGCGTCAGGTCGCTCTGCCACGCGACATGCTGGCCGTGCATCGAGTTGTGGTGGCTCGTCGCGCGAACGCGCGGAGACGCGAGTGGGAAGCCTTCATCGAAGAGCGCCACGTACAACCACGGCTCGAGGCCCGCATCCCGCGCGAAGGACGGCATGACGGCAAAGTCGTCCCACGTACGACGGTCGCCGGTCGTCTGCGATGGATGACGGTAGCCCGGTGCCGCGTAAAACCGTCCTGGCACGCGTGAGCGATGAAGGCGCCAGTGCAACCTGCGAGCGCCGAGCTCGTCGCGCCAGACGGGCAGGCGCCGCGCGAGCGCGTCGGGCGTGTCGAGGCGCCCATCGCCTTCACCAAACGACAGATGGTCGGGCCACGATACGCTGACGATGTTCATGGATTTCGCGCCCACACGGACGCCACGAAGGCACGAAGACTTGCCACGAAGGTCACGAAGGAAATACCCAAAAACTTCGTGACACTAACGTGACAGCGTCCTTCGTGGCGAGATCTTCGTGCCCTTCGTGGCGAATCGTCTCGCTCGGTCAGTCGGGTCGCGCGTGCTCGCGTCCGGGCATCAGCAGCACGTGCCCCGGCGTGTGATCGGGCCGGCCGCACGACTCGCCCTTCATCACCACCGTACCAACGACCCGTCCGAGAAAATCGCGGCTCGTGCGCACTCTGCATCCGCAGGTGAGCACCTGCGTTTCGCGATTGTCATCCATGGCCAGTGGCATTCTAATCGGAACGTGAGCGACCATACCGACCCCACCGTGCTCTGGCGCATGAAGCGCGGGTCCAATGTCGCGCACGCGACGCTCATTCCGGGAACGCCCACCACAATCGCGTGGTTTTTCGACGGCACCATGGACCGGGCCGAAAACTACGACAGCGAGGGCCTTGCGCTCGCCCGCGCCGACCACATCCGGGGCGTGCTCGAACGGGATGGATGGGAGCTCGTGTGACGACCAGGCAAGGCCCTGCCCTTCGTATCCCGGCAGAGCCCTTGCCGGTTGTCGCAGTATCTTTTGGCGCGCTCCGCCGGGGTCCCCAACGCGCGTTCTCAGCGCGTTGGGGTGCGGGCGCGCCTAACCCGTCAGGCGGTCGCACAACCAGTACAAAATTCGCGTCTGTCGCCGCATAACGGGCCAAGCCCTGAGCCCTGTCCCCTCATCCTTCGTCTATCATTGATTCATGCCCACGGGAATCCGGCTCCACACGACAGTTGGCGTTCGTGTCGGAAACGTGCAGGTCGGCGGTGGCGCGCCCATCGTCGTCCAATCGATGACGATGACCGACACGGCGGATGCGGCGGCGACCGCCCGGCAATGTATCGAGCTGGCGGAGGCCGGATCCGAGCTGGTGCGGGTCACGGTGAACCTGCCGGAAGCGGCCGCAGCGGTACCCGAGATCAAGCAACGGATGGTCGACGCCGGCTGCGAAGCGCCGCTCATCGGCGATTTCCATTACAACGGGCACCTCCTGCTGACGCGATATCCCGCCTGCGCGCGAGCGCTCGACAAGTACCGCATCAATCCCGGCAACGTCGGCACGGGTCGCCGGCGCGACGAGCAGTTCGCGACCATCTGCAAGATCGCGATCGACAACAACCATCCGGTCCGTATCGGCGTCAACGGCGGCTCGCTCAACCAGGAGCTCGTCCTCGCCAAGATGCAGGAGAACACCGACCGCAATCTCGGGCGGACCTCCGAAGAGGTTCTCAACGAGTGCATGGTGATCTCCGCTATTCAATCGACCGCGCTGGCGCTCGAGACCGGACTCCGGAAGGACCAGATCATCATCTCGTGTAAGGTGTCGCGGCCGCGCGACCTCATCGCCATCTATCGTGAGCTGGCGCGGAAGACCGAGCAGCCGCTGCACCTCGGGCTCACCGAGGCGGGCATGGGCACCAAAGGGCTGGTGTGGTCGGCGTCCGCGATGGGCATTCTGCTCAACGAAGGAATCGGGGACACGATTCGAATCTCGCTCACGCCCAGACCGGGAGCCGATCGTCGCGAAGAAGTCTACGCCGCGTGCGAGCTGCTGCAGGCTCTGGGCCTGCGCTCGTTCGCGCCAAGCGTGACCGCATGCCCGGGTTGCGGGCGCACGACGAGCTCCACGTTCCAGGAGTTGGCCGAGCGCACGCAGGCATACATCCGCGAGCAGATGCCGGAATGGAAGAAGAAGTACGAAGGCGTCGAGACGCTGACGCTTGCAGTGATGGGCTGCGTCGTGAACGGCCCGGGCGAATCGAAGGCGGCGAACATCGGCATCAGCCTGCCGGGCACGGGCGAGGCGCCACACTGTCCCGTCTACATCGACGGGGAGCACTTCACGACGCTGCGCGGCACGTACAACGAGCTTGCCGAAGGCTTCCGCGGCCTGGTGGACCACTACGTGGCCAGCCGATATCCGAAGCGGGGAATTTGAAGATTTTCGATTGGTGATTCATGATTGGTTGGCGATTTGTGATTGGTGATTGGTGATCTATCTGTGAATCGGGTAATCGACGGCGCGAATCGCAAATAGTTCACCGATCGCCAATCATCAATCACCAACCAATCTCCAATCACCAATCACCAATCTCAAAATGGTCAGGCAGCCTTCCGTCTCTTCCCGTCGCGGGTGAGACGCTGCTGAAGGATGGAGAGCGCGACGGCCTCGTCAGGTCGGAGACGGCCCGGCTTTCTCTTCCTGCCGAGCATCTCGTGCATCGAGCCGTCCATGTAGGCGTCGATGATGACCGGATGAATGTAGGACTTGCGGCAGACGGTTCTCGTGTTGCCGAGCAGCTTCGACACGGCCTCGATGGCGTGGACCACGTTGCGCTTCGCCTGCGCCTGCGAGCCGAAGGCGGCAAGCTCCCGCAGCGCAGTCGTCGTGAGCACTGTGCCGGCCCACGTGCGGAAGTCCTTCGCGGTGAAGTCTTCGCCGGTAATCTCCTTCAAGTATGCGTTGACGTCCGCTGAGTCGACCTCCTGCCGGCGGGTGTGATCGTCGATGTATTGAAACAATTTGTAGCCGGGCAGGTCGCGGCACTGCCGGACGATCGACGCGAGGTGCCGGTCGTTCACGTCGACGCAGTGCTGCTTGCCGCTCTTCCCGCGAAACTCGAACCGGAGCGTGTGTCCCTTGACCGCGACATGCCTGTTGCGCATCGTCGTGAGCCCGAAGGACCGGTTGTGCCTCGCGTATTCGTCGTTGCCGATACGGATGAAGCTCTTTTCGAGGAGCTGGACGACCGTCGCCAGTACTTTCTCCCGCGGAAGACCCGGGCGCATGAGATCGGCTCTCGTCTGGCTGCGGATGACCGGCAATGCATCGGCAAAGGCGAGCATGCGGTCGTACTTGGTTTCGTCGCGGATTATCCGCCACGCAGCGTGATATCGGTACTGCTTGCGTCCCCGCGCGTCGCGGCCGGTCGCCTGAATGTGACCGTGCGGATCGGGACAGATCCACACATCGGTCCAGGCGGGCGGCACCGCGAGCGCCCGCAGCCGCTTCAGCGTGGCCGCGTTCCTGATGATCCGGCCGTCAGGCGCGAGGTACTTGAACCCCAACGGACCCATCTCGCGGCGGATTCCCGGGCCCTCGTCGCGGACGTAGAGGAGCCCGGCCGACTTCGCCGACTCGATGGGGTCCACGATCGGAGCCGCCCGGCGCGCCCGCGATCGTCTCGAACGAAGCCCGAACGCCTGCCTCCGTTTTTTCACTGCGGGTTCCGAACCACGAGCTGGTTGACAACATCCTTCACGCCGGGCGCCGCCTCGACCATCTGTCCGACCTTGTCTTTCTCTTCAGCCGAGCGCACCTCCCCCGTGATGGTGACAGTGCCGCCCTTCACGTCGAAGTTGATATCGCGCTCTTTCAGCACTGGATCGCTGTCCACGATGCGCTCCAGGCGATCCTCGAGCTCATCGTCCAGATCGTCGGGGTTTCCACCGTTCAGCGCTCCGACGGTGAGTTCGTTCATCACCCGCCCGGTCGTCCCGACGGCGGCGTTGGCAATCTCGCCCGCGCGCGTCCGATCGCTCATCGTGCCGACCGTGCCTGTCAGGTGCACGATGTTCGAGTTGCGATCCATGTCGACGTCGACGTGCTCGATGTTCGCCTGCTTGAGTGCATTCTCGACGTTAGCCTTGGTGTTGCTGTTGCGCCCGCACGTCACGGCAAGCGCGCCGCACAGCAGAGCACACAGCAGAGGTCTCGTCATAGCTCCTCCGAGATCAGGGGTAGCAAGAGACAGACCTGGTAGCCCGTCGTGAAAATCTGGCTCTGCACTGAGATGCGCGTTGCGCCTTGCGGGGCAAGACGCGACACCGAGCAGTACGGGGGTGCTAGCTACCGCCTACCTGATCGGTATTCGTAATGAGGCAAACGCTGCGCTGGTAGGGGGTGTAGGAGTATGGCCCACTGAAAAAGCACCGCGAGCCGATTCCGGAAACCGATGAGCATCAGTATGTGAATGAAGAGCCAGGCGAACCAGGCCAGCAGGCCGTCAAACCGCGTCCAAACCAGATCGGCAATAGCCGAGCCGCGGCCGATGATCGCCATACTGCCCTTGTCGTGGTAGGTGAACCTGGTGGTCGGCTCGCCGCGTATCCGGCGAAGAATGCCGCGCGCCGCGTGCGCGGCCTGCCGCATCGCCACCTGCGCGACGCCGGGGAGTGAGGTCCCGCGTCGATCGCCTCGACCTCGCCCAGCAGGACGCGCAGGTTCTCCTGACGGCGAAGGATCCACCGAATCGGCGATGCGATGTCGCCGTACAAAATTCGCTTTCGTAGCCGCATAACGGGCTGGTGGACGCACTGTCACGGTTGCATCGTACGCCGGGCAGGAGGGCGCTGCGATACACTGAGGCGGGCCGGACAGCCCGCCCCCGACATCCGATCGGTTGAGGCGAGGCCCGTAGAGCCTGTGGAGCCGGCCCGGCGACAGGATCACGATCAAGGCGGGGCATGGCCCGCCTGCACAGCCGATATGAAAACCGAGACCAGTTACACGCCGGAGCACACGGTCGACACCGTCTGTCCGCTCGATTGCCCTGATTCGTGCAGCCTCACGGTAACCCTGCAGAACGGAAAGATCACCAACATCAACGGGTCGTCGCTCAATCCGATCACGGACGGCTTCATCTGCGCCAAGGTGCGGCGGTTCGGCGAACGAGTGTACGGGCCCGAGCGACTGCTGTACCCCGCGGTGCGCAAAGGTCCGAAGGGGCTCGCACGGTTCGAACGCGTGCCGTGGGAGGACGCGCTCGACCGCATCGCCGAGGCCATGTGCTCCGCCCGGGATCGCTTCGGCAGCGAGTCGGTGTTGCCGTATTCGTACGGCGGATCGAATGGCCTGCTCACGCAGGACACGAGCGATGCGACGCTGTTCCGCCGTTTTCGCGCATCACGGCTCGCGCGGACGGTGTGCGCCGCGCCGACGGGCGCGGCCAATCTCGCGATGTACGGCAAGATGGCCTCCGTCGCGTACGAAGACTATCCGGAAGCGCGGTTGATCATCCTCTGGGGCGCGAACCCATCCTCATCCGGCATCCACCTGGTGCCGTACATTCGCGAGGCACAGCGCCGCGGCGCCATGCTCGTCGTCGTGGACCCGCGGGTGACGCCGCTGGCGCGGCAGGCAGATATTCATCTTGCGGTGCGCCCGGGCACCGACCTTCCGGTTGCGCTCGCCATTCACCGCTTTCTGTTCGAAGAAGGCTACGCCCAGGAGCGCTTCCTCGCCGAGCACACCACCGGTGCCGATCGCCTGCGTGAGCGCGCGCGGCCGTGGACGTTCGAGCGCGCGGCGGATGAAGCCGGCGTTGACGCGTCGGCCCTGAGAGAGATCGCCGAACGATATGCCACGAAGACTCCCGCATTGATCCGATGCGGCTGGGGTCAGGAGCGCAATCGCAACGGAGGCAATGCTTCGCTCGCCATCCTCGCGCTGCCCGCCGTGGCCGGCAAGTTCGGCGTCCGCGGGGGCGGCTACACGATGAGCAACTCGGCGACCTGGGGCATCACGCAAACCTGGGTCGGCGCCGAGGAGCCTCCAACGCGTCGCGTGAACATGAACCATCTCGGACGTGCGCTCCTCGAGTACGACCGGCCGCCCATCAAGGTCCTGTTCGTCTACAACTGCAATCCGGCCGTCACGGTACCCGACCAGCGGCGCATCCTGAAGGGTCTGGAGCGTGAAGACCTCTTTACCGTCGTCTTCGATCAGGTCATGACCGATACGGCACGGTACGCCGACGTGCTGCTGCCTGCCACAACCTTTCTCGAAGGATACGACCTCGCACGCGGATACGGAGCGATCTCGCTGCGGCTCGGACGTCCGGTCATAGAGGGCGTTGGAGAAGCACGGTCCAACGCCGACGTGTTCAGCGAGCTGCTGCGCCGGCTCGATCTCGCGCTGGATGACGATCCGTCCGGCGAGCTCGAGGAGATGCTGAATGTGTTCTCGCGACTGCCGCGAGCGATCGGCGACGAGCTCAGGAGCGACGGCGTCGCGCGCCCGCCTCATGACGGCAGGCCCGTGCAATTCGAGGACGTGCGGCCCCTCACCAGCGACGGCAAAGTGCACCTCTTCCCGGAGGCGCTGGACCGCGAGGCGCCGGCGGGTCTGTACGGCTACCAGCCGGACCCGGGCACGCCGGAGTACCCGCTTGCACTGATCTCGCCATCGAACGAACGGACGATCAGCTCCACGCTTGGCGAGCTGCCGCGGCCCGAAATCAAGCTCCTGATGCATCCGGAGGATGCCGCCACGCGCGAGCTCGCCGACGGCGACACTGTCCGCATCTTCAACGCCACCGGTGAGGTGCGCTGCAACCTGACGATCGGCACGTGGATTCGTCCGGGGACCGTCTGTCTGCCCAAGGGCCTCTGGCGGCGCCACACGGCAAACGGATACACGGCCACCGCGCTCGTGCCCGACCACCTCACCGACATCGGCGGCGGGGCCTGCTTCAACGACGCCCGGGTGCAGGTCGCGAAGATATGCCCGGGGTAGTGCGTGCGACGGTGTGCATGGCCCTGCTGTCGTGGCCGGGTCATGCCATCGCACCCTAGTAACTGAAGAAGAAGATCAGATCGACGCCGTCGCGTTCGATGCGGCGGAAGGCGGAGCGCTGCAAACCGCCGGACGTTTCGGCGACCGATCCCTGGAATCGCAGGAAGTCGGTGATCTGGTACTCAACGACAGACGACCGAATTTCGCGGCCGATCGGCCGCGGATGGCGCAGTTCGCCTTCCGGCTTTCTTTCTGAGTGGAAGAGACACGTACGTGCGGAGTCAGTGCGACCCGATCGTCCTCTCAATCCCGACACGAATGCCGAGGGCCTCGATGTCTGGATTCCGCGACGGCCCCGCCAGGCTGTTGTTCGACAGATGCAGCCACGCCCCCGACGCGAGCAGCGTCGTCCTCGAGGTCAGCGGCCGCACGATGCCGACGCTGAGAATCGCGATGTAGTTGAACCGCGTGCCGCGGGCCGGCACGATGCTCGTCGCGTACGAGGCTCCTCCCTCTCCGTCGACGAACAGCGAGAGCCGCTCGTGAGACCGCTGCCAGCGGATGACCAGTGAAGTGCCCGACACGACGGCGTTCGGAACTGTATCCTGATTGACACCGAGCACGTGCCCCGCCGCGCCGACGGACCAGTGGCGCGAGATGCGCCGCAGAATCCCGGCGTCCACGCCGTAGAGGTCCTCATCCGACCCGTTGTAGTCCCACGCTTCGTGGTAGGCGGCACCCGTAACGTCGAACGACCACCGAACGACGCCGCTGGCCGGCGTTGCTCCCGGCTGATCGCTGGCGGCCGCCGGGTGTGGCATCATACCCATCAACACGACCACGGCGCACACAGAGACCCCATAGCGACCCATCGGTGACCCCATGAGAACCCTCTCCCCGCGGTGGCGCGGCCGGATCCGGGACGTCCTGTGGTTGCTCGTTTCCGTCGCGATTCACCCCGTTACGATCCACGCCCAGGAGCCTGTCTCGGCGACTGTCGACTTCCTCTTCTACGGCGACAATACCGAGTTTGCCAACCCGTTTCGCAGGGGTGGGACCCTGCTGGGGAGCTCCGAGCGACTCGTGCTCGACGCCGAGATCGGCAGCCGGGCGTTTCTAACCGGAGGCATCATCGGCGACCGGCGTTTCGGGGGCGACCGGTTCGAGATGGTCCGGCCGGTATTCGCCCTCGATTTAGAGGCAGGCATGTCGCGATTCGTGTTCGGCACGCTGGAACTGCGACGGCAACCGGTGTTTGGACCCGATCGCGCCGGGCCGCATGGCCTGCTGCCGCCGATTCAACGGGAGACACTCTCGTTCACCCGGCCGTACGAAGCAGGTTTGCAGTGGGTATATCGGGGGCAGATAGCGTCGCACGAGACATGGCTGGATTGGCAGCGCCTCAACACCCCCAGCGGCCGCGAGGTCTTTGACGCGGGCGTCGTGGGTCGCGTCGCGCTCCTCCCTCACGTCGCTGCGGCGTATCAGGGGCACGTTGTCCATCATGGCGGCCAGCTCTATTCGAATGGACCGGTCGCCGACAGCTGGGCGGGCGCTCCAGGAATCATCGTGACCCACGAGCCCGCGCCCGGGACCCGGATCACCGTCGAGGCGTACGGCCTCCTCTCGCGGTACGTGCCAGACCGGCAGCGGCCGGACCGAACGACGAGCGGCGCGGCGATCTTCACACGCGGGGCCATTGAACGGTCCGATTGGCGGGGGCATCTGATCATCTGGCGCAGCAACGACTTCATCAAGGAAGAGGGCGATCCGAACTACGGCGGGCTTCGTCACGGCGGGCAGAGATTCCGGAAGCCCCGCGATTATGCGGAGATCGGCCTGACACGTATGGCGCAGATCGTCCCGCCGCTGCAGCTCGAGGGCTCGGTACGCCTTCACCGGATCGAGAACTATTACGAGTACTCGTATCGAATCCTGGGCCGCGTCACGCTTCACTGGCGCATCCGATAGGCTCCCGCGTCCAACGCGTCAACTCGCCGAAAGATAGGCCCGTTGGGCTTATGGCTTAGCGCCCGCCGCAAAATTAGCAGATCGCCTCATCATAGGGTGCACGTCGGGTGAATGGTGTAGTTCCACTCGCCATGGAACGCATGCGGTTCAAGATTCACGCGCGCGAGCTGTGCGTCCGAGACGCGGCGGCCTTTC
>DASYQV010000322.1:0-9122 GCA_036005125.1 Vicinamibacterales bacterium | reverse complement strand
CCGGAGGCGGCGCGTAGGGGACGAGAGCACGAAAACAAACCGCGATGGACTGCGGGCGGCTTGTTTTCGCGCTCTCGTTCCCGGCGCGGTCAGCCTGCAGAGCAGGCCGACAGTCTCTTCACAACAGGCGGGTAATGGGTGGCTCAGCGTACTGCGGAGACGTGGTCGATCTGCGCGACGAACGGCGCTCCCGCCAGTCCGTCGACCAGCACATACCAACGGGCGGTCCAGATGATTGCAGGATGTGAATCGTGCACGTCGAACGCAAGACGTCGGACAGTCCGGAAGGATCGCTCACGGGCACGGAGTCAACGTAGAAGGCGACATCCCCGCGCGGCAGCGCCGTGTCATTCCAGATGTACGGGCACAGTTCCGGGTGCTTACGGACAAGGTCCAGAACGACCATCTTCATCGTCGTGGGTCCGGACGTCTCCACCTCATAGCTGGTCGTCTGTATCGCCTCGGCGAGTCGACCGGCAAGCAGGATCCGAATCACCGCTCCATGCTCCTCGTGGCTCGTACGGAGCCGCTGTTCCGGACTATCGCGCGGCCCGGCGGCGCAGTCTTCTCCTCGTTTGCGAATCCCGCTCTGAGCGCGCGGAGGAAGCAGAGGGCGCGGAGACGTTTGAAACGCCGAGCGCGCAGAGAACGCCGAGAAATGTTCGGGAAAACGCTCCGCGATCTCGGCGAGCTCGGCGTTGGAATCGTCTCTGGCGGCCTCGGCGCCCCCCGCGCCCGGTGCCGGCTCTGGAGCGCGCGGGGGAAGCAGAGGACGCGAAGACGATTTGAAACGCCGAGCGCGCCGAGAACGCCGAGAAATTTTCGGGAAGACCCTCGGCGATCTCGGCGTTTGAAATCGTCTCTGGCGGCCTCGGCCCTCCCCGCGCTCCATGCCGGCTCTGGAGCGCGCGGGGGAAGCAGAGGGCGCGGAGCCCGATTTGAAACGCCGAGCGCGCAGAGAGTTTAAAGTGGAAAGTGGAATGCGGGCTCCGGGCGGCTTCAGCCGAAGCCTCCGAAGTAGAATGAATGCTCTGATGCGACTCGACGGAAAAACCGTGCTGGTGAGCGGCGGAGCCTCGGGCCTTGGCGGCGCCACCGCGGAGATGGTGGTGCAGAACGGCGGGAACGTTCTCATCCTCGATATCAACGACACGGCGGGTCGCACGTTCGCGGAAAAGCTCGGGAATCGCGCGCGCTTCGTGAAGACCGATGTCACGAGCGATGTCGACGTCCAGCGCGCGGTCGACGCCGCGCTCGAGACCTTCGGCGCGGTTCACGGCGCGGTCAACGCGGCGGGCATCGGCGTCGCCGAGCGCGTGCTCGGGCGCGAGGGGCCGCAACCGCTCGCGAACTTCGCCCGCGTCGTTCAGGTCAATCTCGTCGGCACCTTCAACGTCATCCGCCTCGCGGTCGCGGCAATGGCGACAAACGAGCCGAACGAGGCCGGCGAGCGGGGCGTGATCGTCAACACCGCTTCGGTCGCCGCCTTCGACGGACAGATCGGGCAGGCGGCTTACTCAGCATCCAAGGGCGGCATCGTCGGCATGACGCTTCCGATCGCGCGCGAGTTCGCACGCATCGGCGTGCGCGTGATGACCATCGCGCCCGGCACGTTCGACACGCCGCTCCTGGCCGGCCTGCCGGAACCGGCGCGCCAGTCGCTGGCGCAACAGGTCCCGTTCCCGTCCCGTCTCGGCCGTCCTCCGGAATATGCCGCGCTGGTGAAGCATATTTTCGAGAACGAGATGTTGAACGGAGAAGTGATCCGCCTCGACGGCGCGATCCGCATGGCGCCGAAATAGTCGTTCGGGGCTTCGAGCCTCACGTCAAACGCCTGGCGGGTCAACTCGCGAACGACTTCCGCTTTCGCGAGGGTGATCCAGGTGAAGGGCGGAAGAAGGGGGATCGACTTCGAGTTTCGCGAGGCGAGTTCGCCTGTGGACCTGGCCCGCCTGAGCTCTCCTCAATCTGCCAGTTGCTGCTTCACCTCGCGGTGCCACTTCCACATCTGGTACAGGGGCGGGTAGATCACCAGCTCCAGCAGGAACGACGTCAGAATGCCGCCGATGAGCGGCGCGGCGATCCGCTTCATCACGTCGGACCCCGTGCCGGTGGCCCACATGACCGGAACGAGACCGAGGAACATCGTGGCGACGGTCATGAACTTTGGACGCAGCCGTTTCACGGCTCCTTGCAGGATCGCGTCCCGCAGGTCTGCGAGGCCGCGAAGGCGTCTCTCCTTCTTCGCCTGTTCGTACGCGAGGTCGAGATAGAGGAGCATGAACACACCGGTTGCGGCGTCGACGCCGAGCAGCGCGATGAGCCCTACCCACACGCCGACGCTCATGTTGTAGCCGAGCAGGTAGAGGAACCAGACGGCCCCGATCGCCGAGAAGGGGACCGCCAGCAACACGATGAACGTTTTGACCAACGAGCGCGTGTTCAGGTAGAGGAGAAGGAGGATCAGCAGCAGCGTCACCGGGACGACGAGCAGGAGTCGTTCCTGCACGCGCGCCATAGCCTCGTACTGACCGCTCCAGGAGATCGTGTAGCCGGGTGGGAGCGTCAGCTTCTGGGCCAGGAGGCGCCGAGCCTCTTCCATGTACCTGCTCGCGTCGCGTCCGGCCCGATCGACGTAGACGTAGCCGGTGAGCAGCCCATTCTCGTTGCGAATCATCGAAGGGCCGGTCGCGGCCGTGATCGTGGCGAGCTGGGCGAGGGGGATCTGCCGTTGTCCTGAGGCGGGCACAGGCAGGCGCGCCAGCTCGCCAACCTCGGTTCGAAAGTCCGGCATGTACCGCACGTTGACCGGATAGCGCTCCCGGCCTTCCACGGTCGTGGTAACGTTCTCGCCTCCGATCGCGTTCTGCACCACGCTTTGCACGTCGTCGATGCTCAGGCCATAGCGCGCCAGCTCTTCGCGTTTCCAGGTGACGTCGAGGAAATATCCCGCGCCGGTGCGCTCGGCGAAGACACTGCGCGTGCCTGGCACGGAGGGCAGCAGGGCTTCCACTTGCACGCCAATTTCGTCGATGGTGTTCAGGTTGGCGCCAGAGATCTTGAGGCCGATCGGGGTACGGATGCCGGTCGTCAGCATCGCGGTTCGCGCCTTGACCGGCATCGTCCACGCGTTCGATACGCCGGGGATGTCCAGCGCTTCGTCCAACTGTTGGACGAGTTCCTCCTGCGAGATGCGATCTGGAGTCATGACTCGCAGGATCGGTCTGCTCCATTCAGGTGCCCAGGATGAGTACCATGTGTCCCTCCTGCGCCACTCCGATTTCGGCTTCAGCGTGATCACCGTTTCGAGCATCGACAGCGGCGCAGGATCGGTCGGCGTCTCGGCGCGGCCCGCCTTTCCGAGGACGCGGTCGACTTCAGGGAACTGCTTGATGATCCGATCGGTCGTCTGAAGCACCTTCTGCGCGTTCCCGATCGAGATCCCCGGCATCGTCGACGGCATGTACAGGAGAGTGCCCTCATCGAGCGGCGGCATGAATTCCGAACCGAGCCGGCTGTAAACCGGAATCGTCGCCATCAGCATCGCGAACGCGGCGCCCATCACGAGCCACGGCTTCCGCAGCGACCAGGCGGCGACGGGACCGTACATGCGCATCAGCGCGCGGCTGATCGGATGCGTCTCCTCTGGACGAATCCGTCCCACGACGAGCGCATTCGTCAGCCTGCATATCGCGGAGGGCCGGAAGCTGAAGTGTTGCACGCGCGTGAAGAGCAGCCGCAGGGCCGGATCGAGCGTGATCGCCAGGACCGCGGCGACGATCATGCAGAGCGACTTCGTGTAGGCCAGCGGCCTGAAGAGACGCCCTTCCTGGGCCTCGAGGGTGAGGACCGGCAGGAACGCGACCGCGATGAGCAGGAGGGCAAAGAAGCTGGGAGCGCCAACCTCCTTGACCGCGCCGATGATGACGGCCTGGTAGTCCTGACGGCGATCCGTCCGGTGCCAGAGTTCGAGCTTCTTGTGCGTCTGCTCGACTACGACGATCGATGCGTCGACGAGCGCGCCGACGGCGATGGCGATGCCGCCAAGCGACATGATGTTCGCCGTGATCCCCAACATGCGGAACGGCAGGAACGCGACGAGCACGGCAATCGGGATGGTGACCATGGGAATCAGGGCGCTCGGCACGTGCCACAGAAAGAACAGGATCACCAGCCCCACCGTGATCATGATCTCGGTCAGCGTGGATTCCAGGTTGTCGATCGATTTCCCGATCAACTCCGAGCGGTCATAGACGGGAACAATCCTGACGCCGTCGGGCAGCCCGCCCGCGACGTCGCGTATCCTGGCCTTGACGCGTCCGATCACATCGAGCGCGTTCTCCCCGTTCCGCATGATCACGATGCCGGAGACGGCCTCGCCGGCGCCGTCGAGGTCCGACGCGCCGCGCCGGAAGTCCGGACCGAACACGACGGTACCGACGTCCTTGATTCGGATCGGCGTGCCGTCGTCGCCTCCCTTGAGCACGATGTTCTCGATCTCGCCGACCGATCGTGCGTATCCGCGGCCGCGCACCATGTATTCGGTCCCGCCGAAGTCGATGACGCGTCCCCCGACGTCGTTGTTGCCGCCGCGCACGGCATCCACGACGCGGCTGATGGGCAGCCCATAGGCGCGCAGCCTATTCGGGTCGACGTTTACCTGATACTGACGGACGTAGCCCCCGACCGACGCAACGTCAGCGACGCCGCGGACGGCTTTCAGGTGATTGCGGAGATACCAGTCCTGGTACGACCGTAACTCGGCGAGGCTGTGCGTGCCGGACTCGTCCGTCAGCACGTATTGGAAGACCCACCCGAGTCCCGTCGCGTCCGGTCCGAGTTCGGTCCTCGCGCCCTGCGGCAGGCGTGCCAGCGCCGGCGAGAGATACTCCAGCGTCCGCGAGCGCGCCCAGTAGATGTCAGTGCCGTCTTCGAAGATGACGTAGACGTAGGAGTAGCCGAAGTCGGAGACTCCGCGCACGGCGGTGACGCGCGGCGCGCCGAGCAGGGCCGTCACGATGGGATAGGTGACCTGGTCTTCGACGACGTCGGGGCTCCGGTCCCAGCGCGAGTACACGATCACCTGCGCGTCGCTGAGATCCGGTAGGGCGTCGAGCGGTACGTGCCGCATCGACCACCAGCCGGCCACTGCGCCTACGGCAGCCACCAGGATGACGGGTACCCGATGCCTCGCCGACCACTCGATCATCCGCCCGATCACGGGTGCGATCCAGGCTCGGGCGCAGTGTGGCGCATCCGGCTTTCGGAGTCGAGCAGGAACATGCCCGACACCACGATGCGATCTCCGGGGATGAGCCCGTTGACGATCTCCACGCGGCCGCCGAAGCGCCAGCCGGTCTCGACCGCACGAGGCTCAAACACCCCGGCGCTGCGCTCCACGAACACCGTCTTCTTGAGACCCGTATCGAGCACGGCATCAGCGGACACGGCGATTGTTGGCGGCAGCGTGATGACCAGATCCACGTCGACGAACATGTCCGGGCGGAGCAGAGACCCTGGATTGTCGGCTTCGAGACGCACTTTGACCGACTGGCTGGCTGCGTCGAATTGGGGCAGGACGTCGCTGCTGACCCGGGCATCGAACGAGCGTCTGCGACCGGGCAGCGACACGTGCGCGACCATGCCGGGCCGGACGTATTCCGCTTCGGGGCCGAAGACGTCGGCCAGGATCCAGACGCGCCGCAGATCGGCGATTCGATACAGCTCCTCGCCTCTCTCGACCTTCTGACCGACGGAGATGTGCCGCGCGAGTACGAAGCCATCTGCGGGAGCGGTGATCTTGACGTAGGGCGGCACCTGCCGCGTCTGTCTGATCTCGTCGATCTGAACGTGGGACATTCCGAGCGTCAGCAGCCTGTCGATCGTCTGCTGGACGCTAACGCTGGCGAGATCGATCGCCGCCTGGTTGTCTGCGAGTGCCCTGGTCCGATCGAGGACGTCGAGCGCAACCAGATACCCTTGGATAGGTGAACGCACCTCCGGAGCGGAAAACGTGGCGAGCCACGTGTCCTTCCGCACATGGCTGCCTGTGGTCACCGTCGAGATCTCGCGCATGAAGCCGTCGAACCCGACGTCGACCCGGAACACGCGAGTCTCGTCCGCCGCGACGCGGCCGTAGAGACGCAGCTTCTCGCTGCCGGAACGCTTCTCTACCGGGGGGGCTACGCGTACGCCGATTAACTGTTGCTGCTCCGGGCTGACGTGGACGGCGTGGGAGGAGTTGTCGGGGCCGACCTCGAGGTCGGCCCCGATGGCTGTCGGTTGTCCGCCATCGGCGTAGACGGGCTTGAGCCGCATCCCGCAGTCCGGCGCGATGCCGGGTTTGCCGGACTTGTATGCGGGATGCATTGGGTCCACGTAGTACAGGATTCTGCGAGCCCGCAAACTGGCCGCGCTGACGCGCTCGCGCTGGCTGTACCAGGAACCGGCCAGAAATCCAGAGCCGAGCACGCCAAGCAAAACGATGGACAATGCGCCGTTCTTCATACGACGTCGATGTTCCAACCGAACATCATGTTGTGGTCTTCGTGAGCCAGGTTATGGCAGTGCGCCACATACCTCCCCTCGAACGTCCTGAAGTTCCGATAGATCACCACCGTCTCGCCCGGCTGCAGGGCGATCGTGTCTTCCTTCGACAGGTCGTCAACGTGCAGCCCGTTCACGAGCGCCGGATGAACCTTCCCGGCGGAGTCGATGGTTGGAGAGGGAGGAGCAACAGTCGGCACACCGTTGCGTGACAGGACCCGGTGCTCTTCCTGGTGGAGATGCATCGGATGCGTCCAACCGCCGCCTCCGTTCTCGATCGTCCAAATCTCCGCGCGTCCTCGCTTCACGAACGCCAGTGGGTCGTGGGGAATGAAGGGATGGCCGTTGATCAACCATTCATCCTCCCCGCCGGCGCTCCCGCCTCGCTCGAGCCGGAATTCCTCAGGTCGCTCCCGCGCCTTGGGATCCATGAACGGAAGGTTCCGGAGTTTGTAGGGAATCTCGCTGCGATCCTCCACGTACTCGCCGATCTCGATTTTCATGAGCGGCACGCAAAAACTTGCCGGGTCGAACCGCAGGTCGTCATCCGCTTTGCGTCCGTCGTCCATCTCCAGCACATTCACGAGATAGAGACAGTCCCCTTTCGTGCACGGACAGCCGTCCATATACCGACTGAAATCGACGATGACCTCTCGTCGCTTCGCCGGAGAGAAGTCGATGAAATCGCGGTCGATGGGGAAGGGCAGCAGGCCGCCCTCGCTGGCGATCTGGGTGAACCGCATGCACTGTTGCGCGTCGGGCAATTGATACTGCCCCGGGCGTCCCGGCGCGGCCTTCGGACCATTGGTCGAGCTCACGAGCATCAGCCTGTAGAGGCGCGCGATAGACGCATCCAAGATGCGGAATCGATACTTCCGCCGTTTGACCCTGAGGACCGGATATGCCACGCCATTGACCGTGAAGACGTCGCCGACGAATCCGTGATTCGGGAAATGACGGAAGTAGGTCTGCCCCCACGCCTTGGGGTGCGTTTCGCCGCAGCCGTTGTGAAAGTCCTTGTGCGGCGTCACGCCGTCATCCAGTGCGCAGTCGTAGAGGACGAGCGGGATGTCGTAGTCAACGCGCGCGAACGGATCGTTGTCCCTCACCGGGAGGCCAGGCAGATGAAGCGGTCCCTTTCTCTCGTCTCCCGGGTCCAACTTCGGGTCGAAAATGGGGTAGATACCGACCAGGCCTTTGTACACGTTCGCCCCGGTGTGCAGTTCCTGATGGTCATGAAACCACAAGAACGACTGCTTCTCATTGTCGTCGCCGCCCGGAGGCCAGTTCAGATACATGTTGTCGACGAACTCGCCTGGCGCGTAACCGCATACCCACGCGTTCGGGTTGCCATCGCTCTCCGGCGCCGTATGGGCGTTGTGAAGGTGGATGAGAAACCGGCGCTGCGGATGCCCGAAGTCGGCGGAGTCGGGGTTCTTATCCAGCTCATTGTCGAATCGCACCAGGGCCGGTGTCCCGTACCGCGCATAGATCATGGTTCTCGCGAACGCCGCCTGCTCCGGATCGAAGGGCGGGCGGCCGTTGAACGCCCAGATTGGGCTCGCTGGCAGGTATCGCGGCTCCGCGTTCTGGGTCTGCGGCTCGGGAGGAATCACCGGATTGCCGTTGGCGTCGATCGGCAACGCCTTCAGCGATGTGAACTTGTGTTTCGCCACCTGCAATTTGATGTGGTACAAGAGGGGTGCCGCTACCTTGGTATTATCCGGCAGCGTGTCATCGGTAAAGAACTGATGCGAATGTCCAAGTCCGAGAGAGTCCTGCTTACTTTTGCTGGGCGCCGGGTAGAGTGCCTCCAGCGGCAACAACGGGTCGGGGATCGGAAGTTCCTGCGTGAACGCCGATCCCCTCACGACGCCGTTGCTGTCAACGTAGCCGCCGATGAGGGGACTGATCGGAAAGACTTCAATCGGACTTCCCCCCGAGCAGGGATCGAAGACCTTGGGCTGCGTGCACGCGAGTGCGTCCTGAGCAAAGGCCCAGGTCGGCCGCAGACTCGCGACGCCGCCGACCATCGCCGCGCCTCCCCATTGGAGCAGGTCCCGTCTGTTCAATCGAAGCAGCATGCGTTTGTTCATAGCGACCTCGTCTTCGAAGAAGGTGTCGGGCCCCAACAAAGACGCAAAAGGCCCGATGCGCGATTCGGGGGCCTCTTCGCGCTCGGGCCTCAAGGGGTGTTTTGGGCCTTTCAGGGCCTCTAGTACCGGTCACGCCTCAAAAGGCGTCGCTTGCCGTCGAATGCCTGTGCCGCATCGAATAGACAGCGAGCACTGGCATTTTTCGCAGGGGACTGCTCGCCGGCTTCATTCCTCCCAGACATCCTCCTCGGCCCACTGCCGCTCGCTGTGATCGGAGGGAGCGCCTGCGCGCAGCGGTTCAGCGCCGCACGCATCGGCAGGTCGCCCTATCAGCGAATTGATCACTTTGCAGTGGGGACACTTGATTTCGAGGCATTTGCCGGGACGTAGCGCGTCCCGCTCCACTTTCTGAAGCAGGTGTCGGCAGCGAAGACACCGCATTTCGAGCCAGTGAATTCGGCCCGACATGCGCAGCGCAGG
>DASYQV010000321.1:0-2414 GCA_036005125.1 Vicinamibacterales bacterium | reverse complement strand
GTCATCTCCCCATCCGAGAATGCGTACATCCTTGCCCTCGAGTGCGGTCGCCGCAACCGCGAAGTGCTCCAGCTCCTCGCGGACGCGGGGTGCGATCGCCGTCACCGCAGCGGCGGTTCGCACGCGGCGACAGCTGAATCTTGTCCTGCACGAAGGCGGTCGATTGCACCTGGTCGTAGGTGAGGTCCGCGGCGCCGAACGTTTGTGTGTACGTGAGCGGATGCTCGCCGGCTTGAGGAGGGCCCGGCGCATAGGTATAGGTCCCGAGGGGCGTGTACGAGTAGTCGCGGGCGCGCAGGTAGCCGATCTCGCCCCCGAGCCTGAGGTCATAACGGCCGCGACGGATCGTCAGGAGCTCGCCAGCCTGAAACGATCGCGCGCGAACCCAGTTCGTCCCGGAGAACCCTTCGGTGCTGAAGTTCGGCCTGACCACCTGAACCGATGTCTCGAGTGGGACCGCGGAATCCGGTATGTACGCCGCGAACGACGCCCGTAGCTCGTGGAATGCTCCACCGCGTATCGGTCCGCGCTCGGTGACGTTTTCCCAGAAGTCGACGCCGCTGACCCGCTCGGCGCCAATCCAGATCCCGCGCTGGTGCGGATGATCCGTCGATTCACCGTCCACGCTCTCCATCGGAAAGGCGCGCGTGACGCGCTTGCCGGACCCGGTGAGCACGGGGTCCAGATAGAGCTTGCGTACGCGCATGTCGGTATTGAGCGCGGTGAACAGCCTGCCGTCGACGGACACGGCGATCCGACCCTCTGCGACGTCGATCCGCACCTGCGCGAACGCCGGAGCGGCAGCCACGAGCACCATCAGGACACTGAGCACGAAGCGATGCATCGACGAATGCTCCTTGAATCTGGCGGAGGGTACCGGGCACGTGTGACGCGGGGCATACGGGCACGTAACATCTCCGCGCGCGTTCACACGAAGTGGCCGCCCTCGCTCGTCGCGTCCAAGTTGCACGGCCGTTACATGGTCGTCGGCCTCGTGTGTCAGATTGCCGAGCCGGATGCGCAACGGCGCGAGGAGAGAGCAGCATGAAGATGTTGGATGGCGTCAATACACCGGCACCGGCCCGAGTTCGTCTGATACTCGTCATGGCAATCATTCTGGTAGCCGCCGCGGGGACGGGCCGCGGCACCGGCCGCGAATCGGACGACCGCGACGACGACGAGCGCGGTGGACGGGACCCGTACGCGATCGGCCTGTGGGGCGACATGCCGTATTCCACGCTGCAGGCAACGGTGGGCGTGCCGAATCTGATCGCGGACATGAACGGGCAGCGTCTCGCGTTCACCGTCCATGACGGCGACTTGAAGAGCGGCTCGAGCGAGTGCACCAACGCCGTGTACGCTCAAGCGCTGGCGTACTTCCAGGCACTCGAGGCACCGGCGGCCTTCACGCCGGGCGACAACGACTGGGTGGACTGCGATCGGAACCCCGCGTATTCCTCGCGAGAACGGCTCGACTACGAGCGCAGGCTGTTCTTCAGCACGCCGTTCACCCTCGGTCAGCGGCGACTCCGGCAGGAGGTGCAGACCGATCCGCTGTGCCTGGGTGTGGCCGGCGCCGTTCCGTGCGTGGAGAACCGGCGATGGTCGGTCCGGGGCGTGATATACGCGACCCTGAACGTCCAGGGATCGTGCAACAACCTGTGCGACGTCGGACCCGACCCGGCCGAGTACGCCGCGCGCAACGACGCAAACATCCGTTGGCTGCGCGAGACGTTCGAGGAGGCGACCGGGCGCAGGGCAGCGGCGGTGATGCTCGTCGCCCAGGCCAACCCGGGATGGGACATGAGCGATTCGACGCGGGCGCCACTCCGGAACCCGGCCACGCTCGACGAGAGCGACGGACAGCCGGATGGCTATCATGATTTCCTGGTCGCGCTGAGGGATGAGGTGATCGCCTTCGGAAAGCCGGTCGCCTACGTCCACGGCGATTCGCACTACTTCCGCGTGGACAAGCCGTTCCTCGATGCGCAAGGGCGCCGTCTGGAGACCTTCACGCGCGTCGAAACGTTCCGCGACAACCAGGCGAACGGCAACAACGACGTGCACTGGATCAAGGTGCTCGTGTCGCCGCGCAGCCGTGAGGTCTTCAGCTACCAGCCGCAGATCGTGCCCGGGAATCGCACGGCGGTTCCGGAGGGCTGACGGGCCGTCTACGACAAACTGGGACTCGCCGGGCATCACCCGGCGGATCCCATCCACTCCTCAGCTGGTCTTCCTCGTCTGCGCTCGAGAGCGGAGCGCTTCCACGTGCGCTTCCACTTCGTTCGGCCGCAAGACCCGTCCATCGCCGGGATACGGCACGTCGAATCCCTTGGTCCCGTACCAGATCGCGCGATTGAGGAGATCCTCGTCGGCGGCGTCGGGCGCCGAGAAATCCATCTTCTCGCAGGCCA
>DASYQV010000320.1:0-8825 GCA_036005125.1 Vicinamibacterales bacterium | reverse complement strand
CTCACGTGAACGCGACAGGCTAGGACAGCGGCGCGGGGAGCCGCGACTCGCCCATCAGATGCTGATCGATCGCGCGAGCGGCACTGCGACCTTCGGCGATCGCCCAGACGATCAGGGACTGTCCGCGCTGCATGTCGCCGGCGGTGAAGACGCCAGGCACGTTGGTCATCCACCGATCGTCGCGCCAGACGTTCCCCCGCTCGGTGAGACGCAGCCCGAGGTCGTTGACGAGCGGCCCGCGCTCGGGACCCACGAAGCCCATGGCCAGAAGGACGAGGTCTGCCTTGAGCTCGAACTCAGTGCCGGGCACCGGCACGAACTCCAGCCGGCCGTCCTTGCGCACCATTTCGACGTTGACCGCATGCAACCGCTCGACCCGTCCGTCGGCGTCGCCCGTGAACTGCTGCGTCGACACTGAGTAGACCCGCTCGCCTCCCTCTTCGTGCGCCGTCGACACCCGGAAGATGTTGGGCCACAGGGGCCATGGATTGTCGGCGGCACGCGAGCCCGGCGGCGTCGGCAGCAGCTCGAACTGGTGCACGGAGCGCGCGCCCTGACGATGGACCGTGCCGAGACAATCGGCGCCGGTATCCCCTCCGCCGATGATGACGACGTGGCGATCCCTGGCGGAGATGAACTGATCGTCCGGAATGACGTCGCCCTCGCATCGCCGGTTCTGAAGCGTCAGGTACTCCATCGCGAAGTGGATGCCCTTCAGCTCGCGGCCGGGCACCGGAAGATCGCGCGGCCAGCCGGCGCCCGCGGCAAGGAGAATCGCGTCGAAGTCGGCGCGCAATCGGTCGACCGGCACATCGGTCCCGACGTTCACCCCGCTCCTGAAGACCACGCCTTCGGCTTCCATCAGCTCCAGGCGGCGATCCAGGACGCGCTTCTCCATCTTGAACTCGGGGATGCCGTAGCGCAGCAGGCCGCCGACCCGATCGGATTTCTCGAACACGGTGACCGTGTGCCCGGCCCTGTTCAACTGGTCGGCCGCAGCCAGCCCCGCGGGCCCGGATCCAATCACGGCAACCTTCTTCCAGGTGCGGACCGCGGGCGGGCGCGGCGTGATCCATCCTTCCTCGTAGGCGCGATCGATGATCGCGACCTCGATGGCTTTGATCGTGACGGGATCCTGGTTGATGCCGAGCACGCACGAGCCTTCGCACGGCGCCGGACAGAGACGGCCGGTGAATTCAGGAAAGTTGTTGGTCGCGTGCAGACGATCAATTGCGGCCCGCCAGCGATCGCGGTATACGAAGTCGTTCCAGTCGGGGATCAGATTGCCGAGCGGACACCCCTGGTGGCAGAAAGGAATGCCGCAATCCATGCAGCGTGCGCCCTGGTCCCGCAGCTCCGACCGGGCGTACGGCACATACACCTCGTGCCAGTCGAGCAGACGCGTATCCACCGGGCGCGTCGGCGGCTTCTTGCGCTGGATCTCGATGAACCCGGTCGCCTTACCCATTGGGCTTACCCAGCCGCGGCACCAGCCGCGCCGCCACGTCCGTCGAGGGACGTCCAGCGACGACTCGCGCCTTGACGCGTCTGGCAACACCGTCGCGCGTGGGCTTGACGGCGCGCGCCTGCGCTTCTGCTTCCGCCTGCGCCATCAGCACGCGCTTGTAATCCCTCGGCATGACCTTGACGATCCGAAGCTGCACGCGGGAGAAGTCGTGGAGCAGCCGCTCGGCGTACGGACTTCCCGTCAACACGACATGGCGCGTGAGCAGGTCGCGGACGAGCTCGACGTCGGCTCCGATTAACGGCTCGAGATCGACCATCTCGCGGTTGCATCGCCGCGCGAACTGGCCGTCGGGGTCGAGCGCGTACGCGATGCCGCCGCTCATTCCCGCGGCGAAGTTGCGTCCGGCGCGGCCCAGGACCAGCACGCGACCACCGGTCATGTACTCGCACGCATGATCGCCGGCCGCTTCGACCACCACCGTGGCGCCGCTGTTCCGAACGCAGAAGCGCTCGCCCGCGACACCGCGGACGAAGGCCTCTCCTGCCGTTGCCCCGTAGAGCGCGACGTTGCCGATGATGATGTTGTCCTCGGACCGGAACGTCGACTGGCGCGGCGGGAACGCCACGAGCCGTCCACCCGAAAGCCCCTTGCCGAATCCATCGTTGGCATCGCCTTCGAGCGTCATCGTGATGCCGCGGGGGAGAAACGCGCCGAAGCTTTGACCGGCCGACCCTTTGAAGGCGATGCGGATCGTGCCGTCGGGCAGCCCCTCGCCTCCGTAGCGGCGCGTGACCTCGTAGCCGAGCATCGTACCGACGGTGCGGTTCGGGTTCCGGATGAGCATCTCGATCTCGACCGGCTTCCGGTGCTCGAGCGCGTCGGCGCACAGCTCAATGAGCTTGTTGTCGAGCGCGGCGGCAAGGCCGTGATCCTGTTCGCGCACGCGGCGTCGGGCTACCGCCGGCGGAGCGTCTGGATTGTGGAGGATCGCCGCGAGATCGACGCCGCGGGCCTTCCAGTGATCGACCGCCGACTCGGCGCCCAGACAATCGACCCGGCCGATCATCTCGTCCATCGTCCGGAATCCGAGCTCGGCCATCGCCTCGCGCACTTCCTGGGCGATGAACCGGAAGAACTGCTCCACGAGCTCCGGCGTTCCCTGGAACTTCTTCCGCAGCTCCGGATCCTGCGTGGCGATGCCGACCGGGCAGGTATTCAGGTGGCACACGCGCATCATCACGCAGCCCAACACCACGAGCGGAGCCGTCGCGAACCCGAATTCCTCGGCGCCGAGCAGCGCCGCGATGACCACGTCGCGGCCGGTCTTCATCTGGCCGTCCACCTGCACGACGATCCGATCGCGCAGCTTGTTGAGGACCAGGACCTGCTGCGTCTCCGCCAGTCCGAGCTCCCACGGGATGCCCGCGTGCTTGATGCTGGTCAGCGGGGAGGCGCCCGTGCCGCCGTCGTGCCCGGAGATCAGCACCACGTCCGAGTGCGCCTTCGCGACGCCGGCCGCGACGGTCCCAACTCCGACCTCGGCGACCAGCTTCACGTGAATCCGTGCCCTGGGATTCGAGTTCTTCAGGTCGTAGATGAGCTGCGCCAGGTCCTCGATCGAATAGATGTCGTGATGCGGCGGCGGCGAAATGAGCCCGACACCGGGCGTCGCATATCGCACCTTCGCGATCCACGGGTACACCTTGTGACCGGGCAACTGGCCGCCTTCACCCGGCTTGGCGCCCTGCGCCATCTTGATCTGGAGGTCGTCGGCATTGACGAGGTATTCGCTGGTCACCCCGAACCGCGCCGAGGCAACCTGCTTGATCGCGCTGCGACGGGAATCGCCGTTGTGGTCGCGGACGTACCGCGCGGGGTCCTCGCCGCCCTCGCCGGTGTTCGACCGCCCACCGAGCCGGTTCATCGCGATCGCGAGCGTCTCGTGCGCCTCCTGGCTGATCGAGCCATAGGACATTGCGCCCGAGGAGAACCGCTTGACGATCGATTCGATCGGCTCGACCTCGTCGATTGGGACAGGCGGTCCCGCCGGCCTGGGCTGGAACAACCCCCGCAGCGTCGCCCGCCGACGGTTCTGATCGTCGACGAGGCGCGTGTACTCCTTGAAGATCGAGTACTTGCCGCTCCTGGTCGCGTGCTGGAGCTTGAAGACGGTCTCCGGATTGAACAGGTGATATTCGCCTTCACGGCGCCACTGGTACTCGCCGCCCTGCTCGAGCTCTACCGGGCCTGCGGGCCGCCGACCGAACGCGCTTTCGTGCCGAAGGCGTACCTCCTTGGCAACCGTCCCAATCCCGATCCCGCCGATGCGCGAGGCCGTGTGCGTGAAGTAGCGGTTCACAAACGCCTCGTCGAGACCGATCGCTTCGAAGATCTGCGCGCCGCAGTAACTCTGCAGCGTCGAGATGCCCATCTTGGACATCACTTTCAGGATGCCTTTGTTGAGCGCCTTGGTGTAATGCTCGACCGCCCCGGCGTCGCTGATGCCGGTCAGCATCCCCTGCCGAATCATGTCGTGGATCGTCTCGAACGCCAGATACGGGTTCACCACACCGGCACCGTAGCCGAGCAGCAGCGAGACGTGGTGGACTTCGCGGGCGTCACCAGATTCGACCACGAGCGCGCAGCGCGTACGAGTGCCTTCACGCACCAGGTGGTGATGCACCCCGGCCGTCGCCAGCAGGCTCGGAATCGGCGCGTGCTTCGGGCCCACGCCGCGATCGGACAGGATCACGATGTTGTATCCGGCAGCAACCGCTTCGCTCGCGCGCCGGCACAGCTCGTTCATCGCCTGCTCGAGACCGGGACCTCCGGCCGAGGGATCGAACAGGATCGACAGCGTCGTGGACCGGAACGGGGAGTTCGGCGGCAGGTGCCGCAGCTTCGCCACGTGATCGTTGTGGATGATGGGGTACTTGATGGCGATCTGCTGACACGATTCCGGCTCGGGCTTCAGCAGGTTGCGCTCGGGCCCGATCGTCGAGGCCATCGACGTGACGAGCTCCTCTCGAATGGCGTCGAGCGGTGGATTGGTCACCTGCGCGAACAACTGCTTGAAGTAGTCGTAGAGCAGCCGCGGGCGATCGGAGAGCACGGCGAGCGACGTGTCCGTCCCCATTGAACCGACCGGTTCCTCGCCGTTCACCGCCATGGGTGCGAGCAGGACACGCAGGTCTTCCTGCGTGTATCCAAACGCCTCCTGCCGCTCGGAGACGGTCTCGTGGTCGGGCCGCTCGGCCCGCGCCGCCGGCAGATCGTCGATGTCCACCAGGTGTTTCTCGAGCCACTCGGCGTAGGGATGCTCGGCCGCCAGCTCGCGCTTGATCTCCTCGTCGTCGACAATGCGACCCTTCGACGTGTCGACCAGAAAGATCCGACCAGGATGCAGCCGCTCCTTGACGAGCACATTCTCCGGCGGGATGTCGAGCACGCCCACTTCGGAAGCCATGACGACCAGGTCATCCTTCGTCACGTAATACCGCGACGGACGAAGCCCGTTGCGATCGAGCACCGCGCCAATAACCGTACCGTCGGTGAACGCGATCGACGCCGGACCGTCCCACGGCTCCATCAACGAGGAGTGATACTCGTAGAAGGCTTTCCGGTCGGGACTCATGCTGTCGTGCCCGCTCCACGGTTCCGGAATCATCATCAGGATCGCGTGCGGAAGCGAACGGCCGGCCATGACCAGGAACTCGAGCACGTTGTCGAAGGTCGCGGTGTCGCTGCCCCCCTCGCGGATGACAGGAAGAATCTTCCGCAGGTCATCGCCGAGCACATCGCTCTGCAGCAGCCCTTCGCGCGCGCGCATCCAGTTGATGGTGCCGCGCAGAGTATTGATCTCGCCGTTGTGCGCGATATATCGGTAGGGGTGCGCGAGCGGCCACGACGGAAACGTATTCGTGCTGAAGCGCTGGTGCACGAGCGCCAGCGCCGATTCCAGATCCGGGTCGAGGAGATCCGGGAACATCGGGACGATCTGCCGCGCCGTGAGCATGCCCTTGTAGATCAGCGTGTTCGAAGACAGGCTGACGATGTAGAAGACACGGCGCGATGCGGGTTGCATCTCGAGCCGGTTGGCTTCGTGCTCGATGCGCTTGCGGATGACGTAGAGCCTGCGCTCGAATCGCGTCCGCGCGTCGGGACCGCTCAGAGGAACCTTCGACGTGACAAAGAGCTGCTCGAAGATCGGCTGCGCGGCAATGGCGCTGGCGCCGAGCAGGCTATTGTCCGTCGGCACGTCTCGCCAGCCGAGCAGGTCGGCGTTCTCTTCGTTGACGATTCGCGTGATGAGCGCTCGAACCGCGTCGCGATCCCGCGCGTCGTGCGGCAGGAAGACGAGGCCGGCCCCGTAGGTACCGGCCGGCGGCAGCGTGAACGGGGCGACCTTGCGGAGGAACGCGTCGGGAACCTGAATCAGAATCCCGGCGCCGTCGCCGGTGTTGACCTCGCAGCCGCACGCGCCGCGGTGCTCGAGATTGATGAGAACCTGCAGCGCCTTGCGGATGATCGCATTCGAGCGCTGTCCCTTGATGTGCACGACGAAGCCGACGCCACACGCGTCGTGCTCGGTGTGGGGATCGTAGAGCCCCTGGGCGGCCGGCGGGCCATCGTGCAGATTCGCCATGGTGCAGGTGTTTGTACAATCCGCGCGGTCATAAAGGAAATACAATGTTTTGGGCGAACCAATCTGATTTCTGGATAGTTCTCCAATCGGGCATTTGCCCGCGCCGACGACCTGACCCCACCTCGCTACCTCGCCCGTAGGCCCCGACAGCCCGACGCGTCTCTCCCACCCGGACATGGGTATGCCCACTGGGATGTCGAAATGGCCAATCGGCTGAAATCTGGCCTTTTTTTTCTCTAAGGGCCGCTACTATCCCACCTTTCGCCATCCAGTTCGTTGCTGTCCCGGGCCTGAGGTCGTCCGTGCGCCGGACCTGATGGGTCCGGCCCGGGTATGAATGGATGCTCTCGGAGGTCAGGGTTTGTTCGCAGACCGGGCCTTCAGACCCGGCCTGTATCAGGAGAAAGACGCATGCACGCTCCGATGAAGTACGTGGAGAAGGGTATGGCCGTGGCCGCCAATGGTGTCTGGCAGGTGTTTTCCACTGCCAACGCGATCAAGCAGAACCCCTCGTTCACGCCCCGCTGGTCGGACAAGCCGCTCCTGAAGTCGTATCAGAAGACCAAGCCGCCGCTCGGCTGGCCGCGCGAAACGGACTCGCTCTGTCCCAACTGCGTACGCGAGGCGCGCCAGGCGATCCTCGACGGCAAACGGGACGTCTCGGTCCTCCTCAACGAGAAGGTCGGCGAGATCAAGGCGACCATTCTCGAAAAGGACGGCAAGATCGTCATGGTCAAGGACTGCCCCATTCACGGGCACTTCGAGGACGTGATGGCGATTGACACCGCCTTCTTCAAGCACCTCGAGGAGGTGTTCCCGGGCCGCGACATCCGCGCGCACAACGACGAGAAGCTGCACAACCACGGCAGCTCGACCATCAAGCACGGCCGTGGATCGGTCCTCACGGTGGATCTGACGAACCGCTGCAACATGATGTGCGACCCGTGCTTCATGGATGCGAACCAGGTCGGCTTCGTCCACGAGCTCTCCTGGGAGGACATCAAGCAGGTCCTCGACAACGCGATCACGATCAAGCCGCGCCGCCAGATGTCGGTGCAGTTCTCGGGTGGCGAGCCGACCATGTCGCCCTATTTCCTCGATGCGATTCGCTACGCTCGGAAGGTCGGCTACAACAGCGTGCAGGCGGCGACCAACGGCATCGAGTTCGCCAAGAGCTTCGAGTTCGCGAAAGCCGCCGCCGAAGCCGGGCTGCGCTACGCGTACCTGCAGTTTGACGGCATCGGCAACGCGGCCAACTCCCACCGGCGCGTCGGCAACCTCTTCGATGTGAAGCTGCGGGCGATTGAAAACCTGCACGCGGCCGGCGTCGACATCGTGCCGGTCATCACCATCGTCAACGGCGTCAACAACGAGCAGGTCGGCCGCGTCATCGAGTTCGCGCTGGACAATCCGAAGCGAATCAACTTCCTGTCGTTCCAGCCGGTGTCGTTCACCGGTCGCGACGAGGAGATCACGCCGGAGCGGCGCGCGGCGCAGCGCTACACCCTCTCGCACCTGGCGCACGACGTGAAAAAGCAGACGGGCATCGGAGAGCCGACACGCGACTGGTTCCCGATCTCGTTCATGTCCACCTTTACCGATTGGGCGGACGTCGTGCACGGGCCGGACCGCGAATGGGGTCAGCTCACCTGCGGGTGCCACCCGAATTGCGGCGTCGGCATGGCGGTGATGATCGACAAGGAAACGAAAGAGGCCGTCCCGGTCACCGCGTTCCTGAAGGCCGACCGGCTCGCGAAGGACGTGGCGAAGGTGAATGACGCAGGCCGCGGAAAGTGGCTGTCGATTGCCGGCATGACGCTCGCGCTCCTGCGGAACTACGACCCGTTCAAGGCGCCCACGCACTTCCGCCTCATGGACCTCCTGAAGAAGTTCGACAAGACCTTCGGGGCAACGGGGAAGAGCTACGGCAAGGTCGAAGGCGACCGGACGATGGCGGACATCGAGAAACGGCGCGGCGACCGGTGGAACTTCCTCTTCATCGCCGGAATGTGGTTCCAGGATCTCTTCAACTACGACTTCCGCCGCACGGAGATGTGCATCATCCCGTACGCGACTCAGCAGGGCGAGGTCTCGTTCTGCGCGTACAACACCGGCATCGGCTGGCGGAACATCATCGAGAAGATGCACATGACGGCCACCCTCAGCAAGTGGTACGAGGAGCACGGCCGTCACGAGATCTTCGCGGGCGGGAAGGCGGTCCCGCTGCCGAGCAAGGACCACTCGCTCGTCCTGAACGCCGCGGCCGTAGCCGCCGGTGCCCAGACCGACCTCGAAGAGCGCGGCATCGCCAGGAACGCGCGCGAGGAGAAGCTGCAGGCGCGCAAGAAACCTCAGATGACGCCAGAGGAGATCCGGCACCATCAGGAGATGGAGCGTCTCTATCGGCAGCAAGTGCTCAAGGAGCAGCCGACGATCCAGATCCAGGGCCTCGGCATGCAGAAGAAGCAGGACGTCCAGCCCGTCGTCCACAAGCCCGCAATCTAGGTAGACGTACGTAGGCCGGGTCTTTAGACCCGGCTCATGGGCCGCATCTAACCAGTCAAGGGCTCTGCCTTGATATCTTCCACCCCAACGCGCTAAAGACGCGCGTTGGGGTGGAGAGCCCTCGCCTGGTTAGACCCAGTGTCTTTTTGGCGCGCTCCGCGCGCCTCGCCCGTTATGCGGTCGCACAACGAGTACAAAATTCGCGTG
>DASYQV010000319.1:0-7136 GCA_036005125.1 Vicinamibacterales bacterium | reverse complement strand
GGTACCTGGACGAACACCACCACGACACCGCTCGAACGGCTCCCGGAAGCCGCCGACAAGCAGACGTTGTCGAATGAAGAGCGGGCGGACCTTGCCAAGAAGGTCGCCCAGCGAGTCAATGCGGATGTCCGGCGACCCGGGCAGGTGGGCGCGTACAACGAGTTCTGGTTCGAGCGGGGAACGCTCAACACGCGAACATCCCTGCTCGTCGACCCGCCCGATGGCAAGGTGCCTCCCTACACTCCCGTGGCACAGAAGCTCTGGGAAACTATTGACGCAGCACGGAAAGCCCACCCTGCGGATTCGTGGCTGGACCGCAGCTCGTACGATCGATGCATCACGCGGGGCATGCCGGGGGCGATGATGCCGGGATTCTACAACCACAACTACCACATCATGCAGACCCCCACCTATGTGGCCATCGTCGTCGAGATGATCCATGACGCGCGGATCATTCCTCTGGACGGACGTCCGCATCTCGGCGCGGGCCTCACCCAGTGGCTCGGCGATTCACGCGGGCACTTCGAGGGCGACACGCTCGTTGTCGAGACGACAAATCTCACCGACAAGGTATTCGAACGAGGCGTCACGGTGACCGCATTCGGCTCCGGCTGGAAACTCGTCGAGCGCTTCAGACGGGTCGACGCGGACACGATTGATTACCAGTTCACGATCAACGATCCGCGGATATTCACGAAACCGTGGACCGTCGCGGCGCCGATGAGCAGGTCCGACGGCCGCTTGTTCGAATACGCGTGTCACGAAGGGAACTATGCGATGCCGCACATCCTGAGCGCAGCTCGCGCCGAGGAGCAGGAGGCGGCCCAGAAGAACCAGAAGAAGTAAATACCGTCGGCGCGGTCTACGAGACCGGAGGTTACGAAGCGAACACCAGGAAGGCTTCGTGAACTCCGGTTTCCTTCGTGGCTGAAAGCCTTCGCGCCCTCGTCGCGCGTCGCGTTCCTCCCCATCTTTCCTGAGCAACCCGAATACATGATTGCTGCGCGGTGGTGCACAATCGTGCGTCACGAGCAGGAGCATCGCGTGTCTGTCGCGGCAAGACATTCAGTGCTTGGCTGGTTGGTTGTGGCTGTCGCCGTGTGCACGGCCACAGCGCATGCCCGGCAGCTCCCGGCAAAGGCGTCGGTGGCCGCCGGCCTGCGGGTCAGCGTCCGGGACATGCAGGGCCTTGCGATTCCGGGAGCAACGTGCTCCCTGGCCATCCGCCCGGATGATGTCGTGGCGACCGCCGTCACCGATGCCGAGGGGGTCGTGATCTTCAACGGGATGTCGGCGGATCGTTACGAGCTTCGGGTGACAATCGAAGGTTTCGAGCCGTCTGTGCGCCACGACATCGTCGTCGCGAGGAGCGTGCCCCAGGAGATTGACGTGGTTCTCGCTCTCGCGCGTCTGTCCGACATCGTCACCGTTACCAGGGCGACCGCAATCGACACGGATGTCGCCGCCGGGGCCTCCCGGCCGACGATCGAACTGCAGAGGAGTACGCTGCAACGTCTTCCCCTGGCTGTGACGAACATCCGGGACGCGCTGCCGCTCGTGCCAGGCGTGCTGCGCTCCACGACGGGAGAGCTCAGCTTCAAGGGTATGCCCGAGCAGCACAGCGGACTGATCGTCAACGGCATGAACGCTGCGGATCCCGCCACGGGCGACTTTCGAGTCAAGCTGCCGGTGGACTCGGTTGAAGCCGTTCAGGTGTTCCTGCACTCGTACACGGCCGAGTACGGCCAGTTCACGGGCGGCATTACGACGGTAGAGACACGGGCCGGAGACGACCGCTGGCACTTCGAGCTGAATGATTTCCTGCCGGATCTTCGTTTCGTGAGGGGGAAAGTCGTCGGCATCGCGGAGGACGCACCGCATCTGAACATCAGCGGTCCCCTCCTCCGGGACCGCGTGTACTGGTCGCACTCGACTGACTACACGATCGCCAAGCGTCCCGTCCGCGGCCTCGAGTTTCCCGGGAACGAGACGAAGACCGAGAGCCAGAGTCACTTGATGCAGTTCGACTTCACGCTCCAGCCGCGCCACTCGCAGAGGGTCACCGTCGGCTATTTTCCGGAGCGGAACGACTACGTCGGGCTCGACGTGTTCCGCCGGCGTCCTGTCACGCCGAGCATGAAGCAGCGGGACGAGGTGGTGACGATACGGGACAACTCCCAGTTGGGTGACGGCCTGCTCTCGACGGCCGTGTCGTTCAGCCGATTCCGTACGGCGGTGCGGGGGCAGGGGACGGAGGAGCTCACGATCACGCCCACTGTCGAGCGTGGCAGCTACTTCGCCAGTCAGGGGCGCGCCTCACGCCGGCTCGAGCTGTTCGCCGTCTACACTCTGCCGACGAAACATTGGCTTCGCGGCTCGCACGACACGAAGTTCGGAATCGATGTCAACGACAGCAGCAGCCGTCTCCATTACCAGGCCCGACCGGTCAACGTGGTGCGCTCGAACGGCACGCGTGCGGAGCGGATCGAGTTCGACGCTCCGTCCTCAATCCGGGCCGGGAACGGCGAGTATGTCGGCTTCCTGCAGGACCGCTGGGCGGTCCGGCCGAACCTCAGTTTCGATCTCGGAGTGCGGTACGAAGACCACCAGATCGCCGACGCACAGATCCTTGCGCCCCGCGGCGGGTTCGCCTGGTCGCCGGTCGCGAACGGAAGGACGGTGATTCGCGGCGGCATCGGGGTGTTCTACGGCAAGGTGCCGCGCAACCTCCGCAGCTTCGCGGAATTTCCGGCGCGCCTGGTGACGCGGTTTGCTCCCGACGGCGTGACGGTCGTCGACCAGCGCCGGTTCACGAACATTCTGGTCAGTGCGGGAGCACCGGCGTCGTTCCAGCCGGAGCGGCGGGACCCCGACAGCGAGGTCGCATTCGTTCCGGAGAACGTGTCCTGGAATCTCCAGGTCGATCGCACGTTCCAACCGTGGCTCGCCCTCCGGGCGAATGTCATGAGCGGCACGACGTCGAACATCTATATCGTGAACCCGTTGACGAATCCCGCGGGCCAGAGCGCCATCGTGTTGAGCTCCACCGGCGACTCCACGTACCGCGCGCTGGAGCTCGCGGCCCGCATCGGTCAGACAACACACGCGATCAACGCGTCCTACACGCGGTCCCGCTCGCGCGGGGACTTGAACGACTTCAACGCGTCGTTCGGCGATTTCGCTTCGCCGCTCGTTCGGCCGAATCAGTTCTCGTTATTGCCAAGTGACGTGCCGAACCGTTTCCTGGCGTGGGGGACGCTGGCGCTGCCCCGTCAGATGACGGTGGCGCCCATCATGGAAATGCGGAGCGGGCTTCCGTTCTCGGTCCGCAATGCCGCGCAGGATTTCGTGGGAATCCGCAACGCCGATCGGACGCGGTTCCCCTGGTTCTTCGCCATCGACATGGAGGCCGCCAAGGTATTCCGCGTGGCGCAGAAATACGCCATCCGGCCGTCGATTCGCGGCTTCAACGTGACCAACCACTTCAACCCGCGTAACGTCCACGCGAACGTCGATGACCCCGCGTTCGGACGGTTCCGGGCGTCGTACCGGCGCTATTTCGCCGGGGGCTTCGACGTCGTCTTCTGATCTCAATTCTTGATCCGTGATTCGTGATTCGTGATTTGAATCATGAATCACGAATCATGAATGATCCAACGAGGGCCGATTATCGAACGGGTCGTCATGTCCCGGAACGACGATGCCGTGGAAGGCGTTGATACGCTCACGGGATCGACGATACGTGTCGAACGACCACATCGGAACCATCAGGGGAGGGGGATCGTCCGGCGGGCGCACCAGCAAGGCATCGCCGCACACGAGCATCGGACGACCCTCGGTCTCGATCGTGAAGGACACGTGATGCGGAACGTGGCCGGGGGTGTCCAGGACGCCGATGCCGGGGGGCAGTGTCGCGTCTTCCAGCCACACGAACTGATTCTCGCAGCCGAGGCGCGACTGGTCCCACAGCAGCTTTTCGATCGCCAGCATCTTCGCCACGAGCTTGGGTGTGTATGAAGCTTGCAGAACCTCCGGGTAGAATGCTGCGATATCGTGGAGCGCGAGGTTCGACGAGGTCGCGAGGACGCGGTGCAGCGCGCGCGTCCAGGCGACATCGCGAGCCGAGCAGAAGATGCGCGCCCGGGAGAACAAGATGTTATTGTGCGAGTGATCGGCATGGGCGTGTGTGTTGAACACCAGCGTCACCTGGTCCGGCGTGACGCCTTCGGCAGCCAGCGCCGCCACGAGCGACGCCGCATGGTGCGCCAGGCCCGTATCGAAGATGGCGATGTCCCCTCCACGGCGGGCCAGCACCGAGCTCGCGCGCGTCGTCGCGCCGCGCATGAGCACCGACGCCCGCCACGGGTTCCTCGGCACGATGGGTGAGCGATGAGACATCCTCGACTCTCTCTGCAATCGCGGGTCCTCCTGCTGATTGCCTCCGGCATGGCGCTCATTCTCGCTCTGTCCAGCTACCTCCATGGCCTGATCACTCACACGCTGATCGAAGAGGACCGCTACAATGCGGCCGTCACCGAAACGGTCGCGATCGCGGAGCGGATTGCGTCGCTGCAGTTGTTCGACGAGATCGCCGCCCTGCAGCTCGACATCCAGCTGGTCGCCAACGAGCACCGCGACTTCGCGCAGATCGACGTGTATCGCGGCTCACCGAAGGCCCTTCATCTCGCGGCTACCACGGTTCCCGGCGCGGCCAGGCTGCCTCCCCTGGACGAACACACGCCCGACAACGAGCTCCGCGAGATGGAACACCCTGTTCCCGGGGTCATCACGATGGAGATCCGGCGGGCCGACGGTCGTCGATACTGGGTGATCTCGATGGCCATCGAGCAACGAACGGCCACCGGGTACGTCACGTCGCTGGTCGTCAAGAATTCCGACAGTCCCTTCGTCAGCCGGGTCCAGTTCCAGCACAATCTGGTGCTCGCGGGGGCCATGGCGGTCTGCATCGCGCTGATCTGGTGGGTGTTCGTCCGGTTTTTCCGCCATCCGGCACGCGATATCGTCGAGGCGATGAGCCTCGCCCGCACCGGCAGCTTCGCGTCGCGGGCCGAAGTGCGCCGCGACGACGAGCTCGGCGAGATCGCAACGGGATTCAACGTCATGATGGACGACCTCAGCGCGCGGGACCGCGAGCGCGAGATCCTTCTGACGAGAATCGGCGGGTTCAACGATGAGCTCCGCCGGGAAGTCCGGCGCGCGACGTCGGAACTGCGGATCCTCAACGAGGAGCTCCTTCAGTCGCAGCAGCGGCTCGGGCGGGCGGAGCGGCTCGCCGCGATGGGGCACGTCGCCGCCTCGCTGGCGCACGACATCGGGACGCCGCTGAATTCCATTGCCGGTCACCTCCAACTGCTCGCGCGAAGATTTCGTACGGATGCCGACGCGCACCGGCGGGTCGAAATCATCAACCGCCAGGTCGATTTGATCGTCCGCCGCGTGCGGGCGTTGCTCCGGCGTACGCACAAGGGCGCGGCGGTGATGCAGCCAACGGACCTCAACGCACTGATCGGCGAGATCCTGCGCCTGGTCGCTCCCACCCTTGACGCGCATGCCATCAGCGTTGCTGCGGTGCTCGATCCGGCCCTGCCACCCGTGCTTGCGGACAGCGACAGCCTGCAGCAGGTGTTTCTCAACCTCGTCAACAATAGTGTGGAGGCCATGCCATCCGGCGGCTCGCTCACCATCGAGACCCGGCTCGACGTCCGAGAGGCCCTGGCGGAAGTCACTGTACACGACACGGGCCCGGGAATCTCGCCGGAAGGCCGCCAGCACCTGTTCGAACCGATGTGGACCACGAAGCCGACCGGAAGCGGCTTCGGCCTTGCGATCGCGCGCGAGATCATGGCCGAGCACGGCGGAGCGCTGGAGCTCGGAACGTCTTCCACCTCGGGAGCCCTGTTCAGGCTGTGCCTGCCGCTCGCCGAGCGCGCCGCAACGGCGTGATCCGTGAAGAGAGAGCTGGTGCATCCACCTTCCCGCCCGCGCATCACGATCGTCGACGATGACCTGGTCACGTGTGAACTGCTGTGTGAGGTGTTCACGCAGGAGGGTTTCGTCACCGGGTTCGCGCAGAGCGAGGAATCGGCGTTGGCCGTCATCAACGTCACCCATCCGGACGTGATCGTCAGCGACATCCGGATGAAGTCGAACGCCGACGGCTTTTCGCTGCTCGCGCGGGTCCGCCGCGATCACCCATCCACCCCGATCGTGCTCATCACCGCCTTCGGCTCGGTGGAGACGGCAATCCGCGCTGTCCAGGAAGGGGCCTTCGAGTACATCAGCAAGCCATTCGACATCGCCTCGCTCGTCTCGACGGTGCGGCGCGCGCTGGCGATTCAGGCGCCGGAGCCCCCGGCACAGGCGGAGCAGACCGAGGACCTGCCTGAGGACCTGACGCGTCACATCGTGGGGCGCAGCCGCGCGATTCTGGAAGTCTACAAGATGGTCGCGCGCGTGGCCGATTCCAGCGCCTCGCTGGTGATCACCGGCGAGTCCGGGACCGGCAAGGAGCTCGTGGCGCGGGCGATCCACCAGTATGGCGCGCGCCACAGCCAGCCGTTCGTGGCCGTCAACTGCGGCGCGCTGACCGAAACCCTGCTGGAGTCGGAGCTGTTCGGGCACGTGCGGGGATCGTTTACCGGCGCGATTGCGAACCGTCGCGGCGTCTTCGAGCAGGCGGGGGCGGGCACCGTGTTTCTCGACGAGATCGGCGAGACGAGCCCTGCGCTGCAGGTCAAGTTGCTCCGCGTTCTGCAGGAGCATGAAGTGGTGCCGGTCGGAGGCAGCACGACCGTCCCGATCCGGGCGCGCGTCCTCGCCGCGACCAACACCGATCTGGAGCAGCTTGCGGCCACGGGCGCCTTTCGCCGTGACCTCCTGTATCGGTTGAACGTCATCACGATTCATCTCCCGCCGCTGCGGGAGCGCGGCGAGGATCTGCCATTTCTCATTTCTCACTTCCTGCGCAAGTGCACGCCTGCGGGTGCTCCCGTTCCCGTGCTCGACGAGGAGGCGCAGCGCGCCCTCGCAGACTATGCGTGGCCCGGCAACGTGCGCGAACTGGAGAACACGATCGAGCGTGCCGTGACCCTCAGTCGTGGCCGTATCGTGACCGC